>NYWV01000045.1 GCA_002685195.1 Porticoccaceae bacterium | reverse complement strand
GGCAAGTCCGATATATGTTACAGGCAGCTAGTGGCCGCAAGGGTACTGGTAAAAGAGCTATGATTGATGGTTACTCTGTTGGAGGTAAGACAGGTACTCTGCACAAGGTTAAAACTGGCGGAGGTTATGATGAAAATCGTTACATGTCTGCTTTTGCTGGATTGTCGCCGATTGAAAATCCGCGCCTAGTGACTGTGGTTGTTATTGACGAGCCATCTGATGGTAGTTACTTTGGTGGTCTCGTAGCAGCGCCGGTTTTCTCGGAGGTCACTGGTAGCGCCCTGAGATTGCTTCAGGTAACACCTGATCAAATTGACGTAAACCGTACTGTCGCCTCTATTCCTAAATTGATTAGAAAGCGAGGTGAGTCATGATGGGCTTCTCTCGTAAACCAAAGATCATGCTATCAGACTTGATTCAGGGTCTAAATCTTTCAAAAAAATGCCCACGAATAGCGGTTAAAGGTATGGCTATAGACAGTCGCAGCGTCATGCCCGGTTATCTTTTTGTGGCTCTCAAAGGATCTCAAACAGATGGAATGCAATATGTTCTCCAAGCGATTGATCGCGGAGCGGTTGCAGTTCTGGCTGAATGGGATGGTGTAAATAATGAAGCAGTGAAGCCAATTCATGACGGCGTTAAGTCTGCGATTCCAGTGATCGGTATTGAACATTTGGCCCAGTCATTGTCTTCGATTGCTGGACGCTTCTATGGTGACCCTTCCAAACGACTAACGATAGTGGCGATAACGGGCACCAATGGAAAAACCACCTGTGCGCGCCTATACGCAGATTTATTTTCTCAACTGCAGGATAATTTGCAACCCGAAAGTGAGGGCTATAAATGTGGATTTGTAGGAACTTTAGGTCATGGAATAGCTCGAATGGAGAGTGCTGAGGATAGCCAGATTTCGTCCTCTCCTAAGAACGTACAGCCTTCGCCTCTCACTACTCCAGATGCTATCTCAATGCAGGGAATTCTTGCAGATTTGGCTGCTGATGGTTGTAGTGCAGTCGCCATAGAGGCTTCATCACACGCCTTAGTGCAGGGTCGGATTTCTAGCTTAGAGTTGGATACGGCGGTCTTCACCAATTTGAGCAGAGATCATTTAGATTATCACGGTGACTTAAATCGTTATGCAAATGCCAAGCGAGAACTATTCAAAGCGGCTGGTCTGAAAAATGCGGTAATCAATATTGATGATAATGTTGGCAAGTCGATTGTTGCAGATCTTGATCCAACTATCCGGGTAATTACCTATAGTTTAGAGAATATCACTGCAGATATTTACTGCCGGTCAATGGAATTCTCGACCTTAGGGTTCACTGCGACTATTCAGACTCCGTGGGGCTCTGGAGAAGTATCGTCCAGTTTATTGGGAAAATTTAATCTCTATAATTTGCTCGCAGTTATTGGGGCTTTCGTGATCCAGACAGAAGACAGTGAATACGATCTTTTTTCTAAAGTTTTAGAATTAATACCTAATTTAAGTGCGGTGAGTGGGCGCATGGAGCTTGTTGGAAATGGCAATGGTCCTGCGGTTATTGTTGATTATGCTCACACACCAGATGCTCTAGATAAGGCACTTCAGGCCTTAAAGGTTCACTGTAACGGTGCTCTATGGGTTGTCTTTGGTTGTGGCGGTGATCGTGATATTGGCAAGCGCGCGGAGATGGGTAAGGTTGCATCCGAGAATGCTGACAAGGTAGTTGTGACCTCAGATAATCCGCGAACTGAATCTGCGAAAAAAATCATCGACGATATTCTCTTGGGAACTACCGGGGATATTCATATTGATGCTGATCGAAGGTCGGCAATCAGTTTTGCGATTGGGGCAGCATACAAAGAAGACGTTATTTTGATCGCTGGAAAAGGCCATGAAGATTATCAAATTCTTGGAACTGAACGCTTACCTTTTAGTGATCAAGCTGAGGCTAGACTAGCTCTCCATAAGATTGACTCTGCAGAGCGGCTCGGAGGTGATCTATGATGCATCAAATGTCTCTCAGTGATGCAGCCTTGCGATTTGGCGGCACTTTGGTCAATCCGGATGGGTATTTTTCTGCGGTGTCTATCGACAGTCGCTCCACTAATTCAGGGGATCTTTTTGTTGCGGTCGAGGGTGAACGGTTTGATGGACATCATTTCCTCGAAAAGGTCGCTAGTAAAATATCTGGGGCCGTTGTATCTAAGCCTAACAAATCACTAAAAATACCCCAATGGGTGGTCGAAGATACCACTAGGGCGCTTGGTGATATAGCCGTTATGCGAAGGGATAGTTTTCAGGGCTCTGTTATTGCGCTAACCGGAAGTTCAGGTAAAACCTCTGTTAAAGAGGCGATTGCGAAGATTCTATCTCAAAGTAAAAGAGTTCATGCAACTCAGGGTAATTTAAATAACCACTTTGGTGTACCGCTAACTCTGTTGTCAATGGACTCACAGGCAGATGTAGCCGTCATAGAAATGGGTGCTAGTGCTTTAGGAGAGATTGAATATCTCTGCACTATTGCCAAGCCTGATATCGCTTTAGTCAACAATGCGCAAAGTGCTCATATCGAGGGATTTGGCAGTCATGAGGCTATCGCTTCAGCAAAAGCGGAGATATACGAAGGCCTTCATTCCAATGGAATCGCAGTTATCAATCTTGATCAGCCTTGGGTTAAGCAATGGTTGGAGGTAATTAACGACCGCGATTTTCTAAGCTTCTCAATAACAAACCAAAATGCGAATTTATTTGCAAAGGATATTGAAGATTCTGGTAATGGCTGTTTCACCTTTACGCTCTGTCTTAGTTCATGTCTAAGCCTATCAGATGGAGAGCAGGTCTTAACGCTCAGAACTCCAGGATTACATTCAGTTAGTAATGCGCTTGCTGCTGCGGCCTGCGCCGCTGGTGCAGGAGCGAGCCTTGCACAAATTATTGCTGGGCTGGAATCCGTGGGTTCAATACCTGGCCGCCTGCAGCACAAAATCGTGTCTGATACATGCCTAGTCATCGATGATAGTTACAACGCTAATCCTGATTCATTCAAGTCCGCTATCGATGTTTTATCCAACACTCAGGACTATCGAATCTTGGTGATGGGAGATATGGGAGAGCTAGGAGATCACACTAAGGTATCGCATCGTGAAGTAGGCCGCTACGCAAAAGATCAAAATATAGAGTGTTTTTACTGCACTGGCGTTAATAGTAAGTTTGCTAGCGAGGAATTTGGCGGAAATCATTTTCACAATCAAGAGGCATTAATTGATGCCTTAGACGCCAAGGTATCTGAATTGCAAGCACTAGGGAAAAATCTGACCATTTTAGTGAAAGGATCGCGAAGTTCGTCAATGGAAAATATTGTTCAAGCACTCGTTACTGGAGAAAAAATCTCATGTTAGTTTGGTTGGCAGATTATCTAAGTCAGTTTTATAGCGCGTTTTCGGTAGTTCAATACCTCACACTTCGGGGAATTTTTGCTGTAGTTACTGCGTTGGTGATCAGTTGGGTCTTTGGGCCAGCTGTTATTCGCAAGCTCAATCAACTGCAAATGGGGCAGGCAATACGGGGCGATGGCCCTCAATCTCATCTCAGTAAAGCCGGAACCCCAACGATGGGGGGAGCGCTCATCTTACTGGCAGTGTTTATTAGCACTCTGCTTTGGGCAGATTTGGGAAATCGCTATGTTTGGATAGTCCTTGGAACTACGTTGACATTTGGACTTGTTGGCTGGGTTGATGATTACCGAAAGGTCGTAGAAAAAGATCCTCGGGGTTTGCCCGCCCGCTGGAAATATCTGTGGCAGTCTTTGTTTGGCTTGACTTCAGCTTTGGTACTTTACTACACCGCTCAAGTACCTGCCGAGACCGAACTCATTGTCCCGTTCTTTAAAAACATAGCCTTGGCTATGGGGCCTTTTTATATACTTTTTGCCTACTTCGTTATCGTCGGGACCAGTAATGCCGTCAATCTGACCGATGGTCTTGATGGCTTGGCAATCTTGCCTACGGTTTTGGTGAGTGGTGCTTTAGGGATAATTGCTTATCTTACCGGTAACTACCAGTTTGCTAACTACTTACATATTCCTTTTATCAGCGGGGCGGGTGAGCTACTTATTATCACTGGAGCTCTCTGCGGTGCTGGATTGGGATTTCTCTGGTTCAACACTTATCCCGCCATGGTATTTATGGGAGATATTGGGGCTCTGGCATTAGGTGCCGCACTTGGAGTAATCGCAGTCATTGTGCGCCAGGAAATTGTGTTGGCAATTATGGGTGGTGTATTTGTAGTAGAAACACTCTCGGTGATTTTACAAGTAGCCTCTTTCAAGCTAACGGGGAAGCGAATTTTTCGTATGGCGCCACTGCATCATCACTACGAATTAAAAGGTTGGCCGGAGCCAAGAGTAATCGTGCGCTTTTG
The DNA here is from genome assembly GCA_002685195.1 of Porticoccaceae bacterium. Classification (GTDB taxonomy): domain Bacteria; phylum Pseudomonadota; class Gammaproteobacteria; order Pseudomonadales; family Porticoccaceae; genus HTCC2207. The sequence continues at coordinate 37,343 of NYWV01000045.1, read as the reverse complement.
GATTATCACCGTTGTGTTGGTGCTAGTAGGTTTAGCAACATTGAAACTTAGATAGAGATGATAAATGTAATGACAGAGAGCAATCTCGTTAAACGTAATATCGTGATCTTTGGCATGGGTGCCACGGGTATTTCGGTGGCGCGTTATCTGTCAGATATAGGTGCCGACTTTAGTTTTGCAGACAGCAGAATGGCACCAGCTAATCTATCTAAGGTCAAGGGCTTATATCCACGTGCCAATATTACCGTCGGCGAATTTACTGATGAAATCTTGTTAGATATTGATCTTATTGTAGTCAGTCCTGGAATATCTCTCAGTGAGCCGGTTTTGCAGACGGCACATGAAAAAGGCATTGAGATTATAGGAGATTTAGCACTGTTTCTCACAGCAGCATCAGCACCAGTTGTTGCAATCACTGGCTCGAATGGGAAGAGTACAGTGACAACATTGCTTGGAGAAATGGCAAAAGCAAGTGGCTTAAAAACAGGTGTGGGCGGTAATTTGGGTGTTCCTATGCTTGACCTTCTTGACTCTGATTGTCAGCTCTACATATTAGAATTATCGAGTTTTCAACTTGAATTAATGAGTGACAGTCTGGGTGCAGTCGTTTGCCTCTTGAATATCAGCCCAGATCACATGGATCGGTATCAAAGCTTAGAGTCTTACTCTGCTGCCAAACAGAATATTTACTTGGGGGCTTCGGTAACCGTCTCTAATCGGCAAGATAGTTTGACCGCGCCGCCGCATTCTGGCGCAACCCGACACATAACATTTGGTTTTGATAAGCCTATGGATGGGCACTTTGGGATCGATACTATTAGTGAGATCGACTACTTGTATGCTGGATCCGATCAATTGATTAGCACTCAAGATATTGCCATGAAGGGCAGGCACAACATAGTTAATGCTCTGGCCGCTTTAGCGTTAGGGTCTGCCATAAAGCTACAAAACACCCTTATGCTGCAGACATTGCGCGTATTCAAAGGCTTGCCTCATCGCTGTGAGTCAATTGCCACAATCGATGATGTTCTCTATATAGATGACTCAAAGGGGACCAATGTCGGTGCTACTTTGGCTGCAATAGAGGGCTTTGGGTCGCAATCCAAGAAAAATATATTGCTCATAGCGGGAGGGCAAGGCAAGGGTCAGAGATTTGATGATTTGAGAGATGCAGCCGGTCGGTTTTTGAAGTGCGGAGTGCTCTATGGAGAGGATGCCCATCAGATCGAGAAGGCACTAAATTCAGTGGTCAGTATTTATCGGGCTAAGTCACTTGATAGCGCTGTAGTGGTGGCAAAACAAACGGCTGTAGCTGGCGATATAGTGCTGCTCTCACCTGCCTGTGCAAGCTTTGATTTATTTTCAGGTTTTGAAGAGCGCGGTCAATGTTTCCAGCATGCTGTTTTATCTAACAATGGAAAGCTACTCGACACATCGAATAGGGGGGCATCATGTTAATAACAATGCCCCTATCTGTTTCTAAGCAAAGCAATAGGCAATGGCACTTAGATATGTCGCTGCTATTGCCTGTAGCGGCTCTAATTTCTGTCGGATTTATCATGATCAGTTCGGCGTCATTTAGCTTTGGAGACCACAGATTAGGTGATGAACTATTTTTCTTTAAACGTCATATCGTCTATTTAATGCTGAGCGCTATAGCCATGCTGGTGACTTTTTTGACACCATCTACGTTCTGGTCAAAGTACTCTCGATTATGGATGCTCGCCTCGGTTGTGCTTCTTGTTTTAGTTTTGATTCCGGGTATTGGACGAGAGTTGAATGGAAGTCGCCGGTGGTTGGCGTTGGGTGGCTTTACTATCCAGGTTTCAGAGCTAGTCAAGGTGGCGACTATCGTATTTTTAGCGACCTATTTGCAGCAATATAGAGAAACTCTGGGAGAAGGTTGGGAGCATTTTGGCAAGCTTATGGTTCTGATAGGTTTGTTGACTATATTGTTGATCAGAGAGCCTGATTTTGGATCTGTAGTAGTTCTTGGTGGAACATTCATGGCGATGTTGTTCCTTGGAGGGGCGAAGCTACGACAGTACATTTTCCTCATAGCTATCAGTGCGGCAGTGCTCTGGTGGTTGAAAGATTCGTCCCCCTATCGAATGGCGCGGATCACAGCATATCTTGATCCTTGGTCCGATCAATTTAATAGTGGTTACCAACTCACTCAATCTTTAATTGCTTTTGGTCGAGGCGAATGGTTTGGCGTAGGGCTCGGTCAGTCAGTACAAAAAATGCTCTATCTACCCGAAGCCCACACCGACTTTGTATTTGCCATTTTCGCTGAAGAATTTGGTTTCCTTGGTGTTATTTGTCTAATAGGCCTCTACTGTTTGATGGTTACTCGAATCTTTAGTTTGAGTAGAAAAGCTATCGAGCAGCAGAAATGGTATCCCGCCTTTGTGTTAATCGGCTTTGGCTTATTGATTAGCGGGCAGACGTTTATTAATTTAGGTGTGAATGCGGGCCTCTTACCAACAAAAGGATTAACCCTTCCTTTCGTCAGCTATGGCGGAAGTAGTTTGCTGGTTTCTTGTGCAATGGTGGGGATGATGCTTCGTTTTGCTCATGACCTCAATCAACCAGAAAGCACTAGTCGGAGGTCTGCAAATGTCCGACGATAATCAGATAAGGGTCATGGTAATGGCTGGAGGTACTGGTGGACATGTGTTTCCTGCGTTAGCAGTCGTCGATCAGTTACGCAATCAGAAAGCGATCGTTTCTTGGCTTGGGACACGTCAGGGGATAGAAGCAGACTTAGTTCCGCCACANAATATAGATCTACATTTTATCGACATTGAGGGTATCCGTGGGCGAGGGCTNTTAGTCTTTATTAAAGCCCCATTGTTATTGTGGCGCTCTATTTCTCAAGCTTTGAAGATTATCTCCGAATTCAAACCTCAGGTCGTGCTAGGTATGGGAGGTTTTGCGTCTGGCCCGGGGGCTGTTGCGGCTTGGTTAAAACGTATCCCTGTTGTTATTCATGAGCAAAACTCAGTGGCAGGAACAACTAATAGATTGACCGCTCTCTTTGCTAGAAGAGTGATGCAAGGCTTCCCGAATACATTAAAAAAAGGAGTCTGGTCAGGAAATCCGGTGCGCAGAGAAATTGCTCAGATAATACCTCCACAAGAGCGATTTGAAGCGAGAGATGGGAAACCTAAATTACTTGTATTGGGTGGGAGCAGAGGTGCATTAGCGATAAACGAAATTTTACCAAAAGCACTCGCTCAGATTGACTCTGCGATCTGCCCTGATGTTTTCCATCAGACTGGAAAGGCTCATTTGGAGGCAACATTAGAGCTCTATGCGGCTGCAGGTTTTGATCAAGACAGTGATGCGTTGACCGTAGTGCCTTTCATTGAGTCGATGGAAGTTGTCTACGAATGGGCCGACTTTGTTATTTGTCGGGCGGGAGCTCTTACAGTAGCAGAGCTTACCTCTGCGGGGCTTGGCGCCTTACTAATTCCATTTCCTTATGCTATTGATGATCATCAAACCGCCAATGGTCAGCTATTGGTTGATCATGGCGCGGCTGAGATGATCCAACAAATAAATCTAACTCCTGAAAATCTAGCTGCAATTATCACTGACATTACGATGGATTCAGAAAAACGGCTAGCTATGGCTATCAATGCGANGGCGCTGGCTAAGAATGGGGCGGCACAGCAGGTTGCAGATATGTGTCTGGAGGTGGCTAATGGTCAATAGATCTGATTTCCACGTACCTGAAATGCGTCGGATTCGCCGCATTCATTTTGTTGGAATTGGTGGTAGTGGCATGTGCGGTATTGCGGAAGTGTTGCTAAATCAGGGCTATGAAATATCAGGATCTGACATAACGATTAATGCTAGCGCAACGCAACTCCAGAAGATCGGTGCGCAGGTGTTTGAGGGGCATAGTGAGAATAATATCGAGGGTGCAGATGTTGTAGTTAAGTCATCTGCTGTAACCTTTGAAAATCTTGAAATTGCTGCCGCCATAGCCCATGGAATTCCAGTAGTGAGGCGAGCTGAAATGCTTGCTGAGCTGATGCGCTATAGACATGGAATTGCTGTTGCGGGGACCCACGGAAAAACAACAACGACTAGCCTCATTACAGCTATTTTCGCAGCGGATGGACGTGACCCTACATTTATTGTGGGTGGACGAGTAAATAGTGTAGGTACCAATGCTCAACTTGGCGGCAGTCGTTATCTGGTTGCCGAGGCTGATGAGAGTGACGCGTCCTTCTTGCATCTGCAGCCAATGGTTTCAGTGGTCACCAATATCGAAGCTGATCATATGGAGACATATGACTTTGACTTTGACCGGGTTAANGATACCTACATTAAATTCCTTCATAACCTCCCTTTCTACGGATTAGCGGTGTTGTGTGTCGATGACGAGGTTATTAGAAGCCTTCTTGTTCAGGTGGCTCGACCAACCCTNACCTATGGATTTAGTGATGATGCGGCTTATAGAATTCGGAAGGTTAGTAATAGTAAGCATCAGACACATTTTGTAATTGATCGGCCTGATGAATTGACATCACTGGATATCACTTTAAATATTCCCGGCAGACACAATGTTCTGAATGCTGCGGCAGCCATTGCGGTTGCCAGTGATGAGGGTATTCCTGACAGTGCCATCATTAATGGATTGCAGGAATTTAGCGGCGTTGGTCGTCGCTTTGAAATTGTAGGCGATTATCCTGTGAAAGAGGGTACCGCCATGTTGGTTGATGACTATGGGCATCATCCTACTGAGGTTAAAGCAACCATCGATGCGGTTCGAGCGGGATGGCCCGGTAAAAGGCTAGTAATGGTCTTCCAACCCCATCGCTATACAAGAACACGAGATCTATTTGATGACTTTGTTGAGGTCCTTTCCCAGGTAGACGTATTAATTGTTCTGGATGTTTACCCGGCCGGTGAGGAAGAGATAGAGGGTGCAAGTAGTACTGATCTATGCAGCAGCATAAGCCAAAAGTCTGCGGTAAATCCTATTCATGCGCAGACGTTAGAAATAGTACCTAGCTTGGTTGCCGATTTTGTCAAAGCGGATGATTTGGTACTGACTCAAGGAGCTGGAAGCGTCACTAAGTTAGTTGCGATGTTGACCGATACTGAACTGGGGCAGGTGAAAATATGACTACTCACCTACATAACTCCAGAGATGTCAGCCAATTTGGTCGTGTAGGGCTTTTATATGGTGGGACCTCATCAGAACGCGAAATTTCATTGATGAGTGGTGAAGCTGTTTATGGGGCATTAATAAACATGGGTGTCGATACCCTGTTGATCGATGCGCAGGATGATATTGCAACACAATTAGCAGACTATGATTTAGACCGTATCTTTATTGCGCTGCATGGGCCTGGCGGAGAAGACGGTAAGTTACAGAGCACTTTGGAAGGTCTAAAAATCCCTTATACGGGAAGTGGTATTTTAGCCTCTGAATTGGCCATGGATAAAAAGAGATGTAAGGAGTTATGGAAACATATTGGGTTACCAACAACTGANTTCTTTCTGTTACACAAGGATACGCATTGGTCTGAAGCCCTCGGTGCGCTTGGCGGTAAAGCGATGGTCAAGCCTGCCTCTGAAGGGTCAAGCATTGGAATGAGTAGAGTAGAAAATGCTAACGAACTAAAAGCTGCTTGGTTACATGCTGCAAATTATGATGCCGTGGTTATCGCTGAACCTTTACTAGAAGGTGAGGAATATACCGTCGCTATTCTTGATGATCAGGTTTTACCCTCAATAAGAATTCGTTCAAACGAGATATTTTATGACTATCAGGCGAAATATTTCTCGGATGAAACAGCTTATTTCTGTCCGAGTGGACTTTCCCCAGACAAAGAGAACGAGCTACAGAAACTATCTCTGGATGCATTCAACAGTCTTGGGTGCGAAGGGTGGGGCCGAGTTGACTTGATGGCAGATAACACCGGTGCATTCCAGCTGTTAGAAGTAAACACAGTGCCTGGTATGACAAGTCACAGTTTAGTTCCTATGGCTGCTATCGCAGCAGGTATGGACTTTAATCAGCTTGTATTTAGAATTTTAGAGGCCTCCACACGATGACTAAAAAAGGGCCAAGAGGAGCAAACTTTAATCAAAGGCAGAAGCCAGGTTTTTCTGATGGTTTGGGTGAGAAGTTTCTGCGCTTGTTAATGGTAACTGTTTTTATTGCGGCTATTTATGGGGCAGATTTTATTTATAAGCAGATCGACACGCCACTTAGCAGAATCATGGTAGGTGGTGAATTTAAGCATCTTGAAGAAGAAGAGTTAGCTAATTTGGTCAACGCAGAAATAGATGGGGGTTTTTTGAGTATGAATCTTAATCAGTTACGCCAGGAATTGCAGAGCCACCCTTGGATTCATCAAGTCAGTGTGCGACGTGAATGGCCGTCAACCTTAAAAGTCGAAGTTCTAGAAGAGGTTCCTATTGCTCGTTGGGGACAACAGGGTTTTTTAAATCGTCTCGGTGATCAGCTAGAACTACCTGAAAATAGCAATCTTGAGTCTCTGCCTGTACTAGAAGCTGACTTTGGAAGCACCCAAGACATGATTAAGCAGTATCAATTAGTGTCAGAGCTTCTGATTCCAACCAGCTTAAAGTTGACCGAATTACAAAGGGATGCAGTGGGCGCATGGCAGATACAAACAGCCCCTGGGATTAGGTTGGTACTGGGCCGGGATAACGTTGTTGAGAAAATTAGGCGATTAGTCATTGTTTGGAAATCTGGGCTGGACTTGCAGATAGGTAATATTGCCTCTATTGATTTGCGCTATCCAAACGGCCTCGCGGTTTCTTGGAAGGATGATGCGCTTGCTAGTGAAGACCAAGATCAGGCATCAAAAAATTATAGTGCGGCATAAAAGAGAGCGTAAAAGGTAAAAATTATGAGCAATTCTAATGAAGAGAATATGGTAGTCGCCCTGGATATAGGAACCTCTAAAGTGGTTGCTATTGTGGGTGCAGTTGGCGCCACTGGAGACCTAGAGNTCATTGGCACAGGAATGTGTGAGTCCTCTGGGTTAAAGAAAGGAGTAGTGGTTAATATTGAGGCCACCGTAAATTCAATTCAGCGCGCCGTAGAAGAGGCTGAACTGATGGCAGGTTGTTCCATTCATTCTGTCTATGCCGGCATTGCCGGTAGCCATATCCGCAGCTTGAATTCTCACGGCATCGTTGGGATTGGCATGGCTGGAGAGGTCCAACCTCTGGATATTGAAAGAGTCATTGATGCGGCTAGAGCTGTAGCTATTCCAGCTGATCAGGAGATTCTTCACGTTCTCCCTCAAGAATTTATTATTGATGATCAAGAGGGTGTCAGAGAACCAATTGGTATGTCCGGCGTTCGACTTGAAGCTAAGGTTCATCTGGTTACCTGTGCTGCAAATGCGGCTCAGAACATTAAAAAATGTATACGACGCTGTGGTCTAGAAGTAGAAGATCTGGCACTAGAGCAAATGGCATCTAGTTACGCAATTTTGACCGAAGATGAGAAGCAACTCGGTGTGGCGCTAGTCGACATTGGTGGAGGTACTTCAGACATTGCGATTTTCACGGAAGGAGCAATTCGTCATACCGGCGTTATACCGATTGCGGGTGATCAAGTAACAAATGATATAGCGATGGCGTTGCGCACACCCACACCTCACGCTGAAGAACTAAAGATTAAGTATGCCTGTGCCCTTGCAAAATTAGCTGGGCCAGATGAAACAGTAAAAGTTCCCAGTGTTGGTGATCGTGATTCTAGAGACATGTCCCGTCAATTACTTGCTGAAGTGGTAGAGCCTAGGTACGACGAATTATTTACTCTGGTCCAAGCAGAGCTTCGCAGAAGTGGGTTTGAGGAACTTATTGCAGCTGGTGTTGTGTTAACTGGCGGCACATCAAAGATGGAGGGTGTTACTGAATTGGCCGAGGAAATTTTCCACATGCCTGTCCGAATCGGTGCTCCGACTAAAGTAAAAGGTCTGTCAGATATCGTCAACAATCCAATTTATTCAACGGGTGTTGGCCTATTACATTTTGGGGTCGCTCAACAAAGTAAACATGGTCATAGCGATTCCGGTAATGGACAGACTGGAAGTATGTTTGAGAGAGTTAAAGGTTGGTTTCAAGGTGGAGTTTAAGTGCTACTAGAAATAGTGGTTAATATTTTAATTGTGAGGCGCAAATAAGGANAACGATATGTTCGAGTTAGTGGATAGCATTCCGAAGAATGCAGAAATCAAGGTAGTGGGTGTTGGTGGTGGTGGCTGTAACGCAGTACGCCATATGATTGATAGTAATATCGATGGTGTGCATTTTATTTGTGCTAACACCGATGCTCAGTCCATGTATAACCTAGATAGTGCAACCGTTTTACAACTGGGTGGTGCACTGACCAAAGGTCTTGGTGCTGGTGCCAATCCTGAGGTAGGACGCCAAGCGGCAATGGAAGATAAAGAGCGTATTGCTCAGGTTTTAGAGGGAGCAGATATGGTCTTCATCACTGCAGGTATGGGCGGCGGCACAGGTACCGGTGGTGCCCCTGTTATTGCAGAAATTGCAAAGCAAATGGGGATATTGACGGTTGGTGTGGTCACTCGGCCATTCTCATTTGAAGGACGCAAGCGTATGGCGATTGCTGATGAGGGGATCGCTCAACTTAAAGAGCGTGTTGATTCTCTTATTATAGTTCCAAACGAGAAGTTGCTCCAGGTATTGGGTAAGGATATGACTGTACTTAATGCCTTTAGGCAAGCAAATGACGTTTTATTTGGAGCTGTTCAAGGTATCACCGATCTAATTCTCTTGGATGGTCTGATTAATGTCGATTTCGCTGATGTGAGGACGGTGATGTCTGAAATGGGAATGGCTATGATGGGTACTGGAGACGCAAGTGGCTCTGATCGTGCTGCGGTTGCAGCTGAAGGAGCTATCCGTTGTCCATTGCTTGAAGATGTTAATCTGCAGGGAGCCAAAGGTATCTTGGTTAATATTACCAGTGGTTTTGATCTCACTTTGGGTGAGTTTGAAGATGTGGGTAATACGATCAGAGAGTTTGCTGATGAAGATGCTACGATTATTGTCGGTAGTGTTTTTGATCCCGACCTCAACGATCAGTTACGAGTTACTGTTGTTGCTACAGGATTGCGTGCTCCGGGTGCTAAGACCGGCCCAAGAGGAGTCGTAGTTGACAATCAGCCGCCTCGAAAGAGTGGTGGAGACTTCGATTGGGGTAGATTAGAGCAGCCCACTAGCATCAGACGCGGCTCCGCAATTGGAGAGGGATCTACTGCCAGAAAGGCTGAAATTCAGGCCGATCCTGAGCTTGATTATCTTGATGTACCTGCTTTTTTGAGAAAACAGGCAGATTAATGCTGTGATGACTTTNAGCCTCTTATTGCCACGCCTCAGATTGCAAAAATCTTGGTGATAAGGGGCTTGTCTGTTACTATTTGCGATTAATAGTAGGAATAGACATGATTAAGCAGCGCACAATTAAAAATACTATTCGTGCAACTGGCGTGGGTCTCCATACTGGCCAAAAAGTCTATTTAACTTTAAATCCCGCAGAGCCGGACACAGGTATTGTGTTTCGGCGCTCTGATCTTGAGCCTTCAGTGTCTATCNCGGCTACCCCAGAAAATGTTGGGGACACCAATATGCACACGACTCTGGTAAGTGGCAAGACTCGCGTCTCCACCATAGAACACCTAATGTCGGCGTTAGCTGGAATGGGTATCGATAACCTTCTGGTAGATGTGTCAGCTGAAGAAATCCCNATTATGGATGGTAGTGCAGCTCCTTTTGTATTTTTGCTTCAGTCGGCAGGGATTGTTGAGCAAGAGGCGCTTAAAAAGTTCATACGTATTAAAAAACCAGTCACAGTTAAACAAGATGACAAAGTTGCAACTTTTAGGCCTTTTGATGGGTTTAAAGTCAATTTTTCTATCGATTTTGATCATCCGGTTCTTAAGGAACAGACACTTAATGCCAGCGTTGACTTCTCAAGTACAAGTTTCGTCAAAGAAGTCAGCCGAGCGAGAACTTTCGGGTTTATGCGTGATATGGAATATTTGAAATCCATTGGCCTTGCCCGCGGTGCTAGTTTGGATAATGCGGTTGGCATTGATGATGATCATATTGTTAATGAACAAGGGTTGCGTTATAGCGATGAGTTTGTGAAACACAAAATTCTTGATGCCATCGGTGATCTTTATGTTGTTGGCAATAGTCTAATTGGCGAATATGATGCACATAAATCAGGCCATGGTTTAAATAATGTGTCATTGAGAGCATTAATGGCTGATAAAGATGCGTGGGAAGTAGTGACCTTCGAGAATAATCCCGAAGAAGTACCAATTTCCTACATCCACGCAAGTTAGTAAAACAGGTCTCATTTTTTAGTGAAAATAATCCTCATAAGCAATCGAGCCGAGAAAGTTAGGACTATCCGCCTGAACAGCTGGGCTAAGTGTGTCTTATCTGCTTTGGTGCTGGGGGTGCCTTTAGCTGCGGGTACAATGTTAGGCGTCAAAATTGCTGATGGCCGGTGGGAGTTATTGTTCGATAACAGTATTGTCGAAATGCAGCATCAAATTGTGGCCCAACAAGAACAGGTAGATCAGGGAAGGCAACAGTTAGATAACTCTCTGGCAGCAATGACGGTGAGGTTGGCTAGATTAAGATCGCGGCTAGTGCGCCTTGATGCTCTTGGAGAGCAGTTGACGCAGGTCGCTAGCCTAGAGGACGGAGAGTTTGATTTCTCCTCAACGCCAGGCTTAGGTGGGCCCATAGAGACGCCATTGGCAGAAATTGCTGAGCATGCTGAAATTCAAGACAAAGTATCGGTCATGTTCGCCAAACTAGATAGCACTATTAGCAGCCGTGAATCCCAACTGCAGATTCTCCAGTCGATGTTATCTGATAAAAAGTTAAAAAATGAGCAGTTTGTTGCGGGACGACCGGTCAAAAAAGGTTGGATGTCATCAGAATATGGCATGCGTATTGACCCTTTTCATGGCAAACAACAGTGGCATGGCGGTATTGATTTTGCTGGGCGTAAAGGAGATGACGTGGTGGCGGTAGCCTCTGGCGTTGTAACCTGGTCTGGAGATCGCAGTGGTTATGGCTTGATGGTTGAAATTAATCATAGTGATGGCTATGTGACTCGCTATGCACACAATGAAAAGAATCTTGCTGACCTTGGCACCATAGTAAAAAAGGGTGAGGTTATTGCACAGATGGGAAGTTCAGGTCGCTCTACTGGCCCCCATGTACATTTTGAAGTGTTTAAAAATGGTCGCACTGTGGATCCAGCGACCTATATCCGTCGAACCNACCGCTAAACTCTCCTTTAAGATCTGCTCCATTGGGAAGATTGTATCTCCCGATTTCTATCGTTAAAAAATATCGGAAACCNCTATGTTAGGGAAAGTGTTAAAAAAGATTGTTGGTACCAGCAATGACCGCGAACTTCGCCAAATGGGAAAGGTCGTAAAGANAATTAATGTCTACGAAGATGAACTGAAACAGTTAAGTGACACTGAGTTGAAGGGGCAGACTGATTTGTTCCGAGAACAACTCGCCAACGGTGATACCTTAGATGGAATTCTTCCCAAGGCCTTTGCCGTGGTTCGAGAAACNTCAAGTCGAGTGCTTGGGATGCGCCATTTTGACGTTCAAATGATTGGTGGATTGACACTGCACCAAGGCAAAATAGCAGAAATGAGAACTGGAGAAGGTAAGACCTTGGTGGCTACTCTTGCAGCTTACCTAAATGCCCTGTCTGGTGAGGGCGTGCATGTTATCACTGTAAATGATTATTTGGCTCGCCGTGATGCGCAATGGATGGCNCCACTTTATCAGGCACTAGGTATGTCAGTGGGGGTTATTCAGTCCTATCAAGGGGCTAACACCGCAAATTCNTTTTATTTNGGCCCAGATGATGAAGGGGAGCTCAAGTCGAGCCCTCGCCAGCAATCCTACGCTGCCGATATTACCTATGGCACTAATAACGAGTTTGGTTTTGATTACCTCCGTGACAATATGGCATTGCGTCTGGAAGACAAATCACAACGTGGGATGGCCTTTGCAATCGTAGATGAGGTTGATTCTATTCTCATCGATGAGGCACGGACTCCACTGGTAATCTCTGGAGCAGCCCAGGATAGCTCAGCTTTATATAAAACAATTAATGTTCTTACCTCGCGATTACTACCGGTGATAGAGAGTGACGACGAGGACGCTGACATTGAGGAACAGCAAGTAGCAATTGGTGATTTCGTTATTGATGAAAAATCTAGAAGCGTAGACTTAACAGAGGATGGGCATCAGAAAATTGAAGAGATCTTGATTAAAGAAGGCCTCTTGGATCAAGATCAAAGTCTCTATCAAGCGACCAATCTTGGATTATTGCATCACGTCAGTTCAGCATTGCGTGCAAACCATCTCTTTCATCGTGATGTTGAATACATCATTCAAGATGGACAGGCAGTGTTAATTGACGAGCATACTGGTCGCACTATGCCCGGTCGNAGGCTGTCCGAGGGTTTGCATCAAGCCATTGAGGCAAAAGAGAACTTACAAATACAGCAAGAGAGCCAGACCCTAGCGTCAACGACATTTCAAAACTATTTTCGCCTGTACCACAAATTAGCTGGGATGACTGGTACTGCAGACACAGAGGCTTATGAGTTCGATCAGATATATGGCTTGAAAGTCATGGTCATTCCAACCAATGTTGATGTGGTCAGAGTAGACCTAAATGATCTTGTTTTTCTTAGCCAAGAAGAAAAATTTGAGGCTGTTATTACCGACATCAAAGAAATTGTTACAGCGGGTGCACCTGTGCTGGTGGGTACAGCCTCCGTTGAGACCTCTGAGCTACTATCTGGCATGCTTAAGAAAGCCAAGATTAAGCACAGCGTATTGAATGCTAAGCAGCACGAGTTAGAGGCTAATATTATTGTCAATGCGGGTCGCCCCGGTGCAGTCACGATCGCTACGAATATGGCGGGACGTGGGACTGATATTGTTCTAGGCGGCAACCTTGATGCTGAATTAAAGCAACTTAACGAAAAGAAGAGCGTTACCGAAGACAAGATCCAAGCATTGAAAGACGATTGGACTGATCGTCATGCCAAGGTAATAGAGGCAGGCGGATTACATATTGTTGCTACCGAGCGACACGAGTCTAGGCGAATAGATAATCAGTTGCGCGGCCGATCTGGACGTCAAGGTGATCCGGGTGTATCTCGATTTTATCTCTCTCTTGAAGACCCATTGATGAGGCTTTTTGCCTCAGATACAGTAAAAAATATGATGCGGCGCATGGGAATGGAGCACGGCGAATCTATTGAGCATCGCATGGTCACCAATGCCATCATCAAGGCTCAACGCAAGGTTGAAGGGCGTAANTTTGATATTCGAAAACACTTNCTCGAATACGACGANGTTGCCAATGACCAGAGNCAGGTTATNTANCAGCAGCGTAATGATTTNCTCGAGGATGATGATATTTCGGATGTTATCACCAACGTAAGGGGNGATGTTATCGATCAATGCATCAGTACTTATATTCCACCGATGAGCATTGAAGAACAATGGGATGTGGAAGGTCTAGAAAAAGCGCTCGCTACCGAGTTTTCTAATGAGATCACAGTGCAAAAATGGCTNGATGAGGACGATCGTCTTGAGGAAACTGACCTGCGAGAGAAAATCGTTGCCGTGATACAGCAAGACTACTTAGAGCGATATGCTCATGTGGGTGATCAAATGCGTGAGGTAGAGCGCCAGATCATGCTTCAAGTATTGGATAATCTCTGGAAAGAGCACCTCGCCAGTATGGATCAGTTGCGTCAAGGCATAGGGCTTAGAGCCTATGCTCAAAAAAATCCAAAACAAGAATATAAGCGCGAGTCCTTTGTGTTATTTGAGGANTTATTGGGNAATATTAAATACGATACTATTCGCTATCTCAGTCATATTGAAGTTGCCAGCAAAGAGGACATGCAGCGTTTAGAAGAGCAGCGCCGCAAAGAGCAGCANAATCGAGAGTATNAGCATGCTGAGACTGCTGGATTATCGGAGGAGGCTGATGTAAATGCTCAAGAACCTAAGGAGGCTGCAGCTCAACCCATAATGAGGCAGGGGCCAAAAGTTGGACGTAACGACCTTTGCACCTGTGGATCAGGTAAAAAGTTTAAGCATTGCTGTGGTAAGATCTAGCTAGCGCAACAGGGGTAAAAGGCATGGCCACAGGAACTTCAAAGCTGCCCGAACTGCACCCAGTACTTGGGTTTAAGTTAGGGACTACTAGTGCCGGAATAAAATCTGCGGACCGACCTGACCTTGTTGTTATGGAAATAGCCGAAGGTAGCTCGGTGGCTGCTCTATTCACCAAGAATGCTTTTTGTGCAGCTCCNGTAACTGTGTGCAAAGAACGTNTAGCTCGGTGCACTCCACGCTACTTNGTGACNAATACTGGCAATGCAAATGCGGGTACTGGCGAGCAAGGTTTATTGGATGCCACCCAAACCTGCAGTGCCTTAGCGACCCTTGCTGGTGTNGAGATCNATACTATTCTNCCGTTTTCNACAGGNGTGATTGGTGAGCTCCTGCCGATTGATAAATTGTTAGCTGGGTTGCCCNATGCATTTGAACAACTTAGCGAATCAGGCTGGACTGATGCTGCTCAAGGAATTTTAACCACAGATACAAGAGCAAAAGGCAGCAGCACACAATTTGGGTCTGACAAACCAGTGACCATTACTGGAATCGCTAAGGGGTCAGGCATGATAAAGCCAAATATGGCCACCATGTTAGCTTATGTAGCCACTGATGCAGTTATTAATGAAGAGCTACTGCATCGAGCACTCACGCTCGCGACTGAAAAGTCTTTTAATCGCATTACTGTCGATAGTGATACCTCAACTAATGACTCTGTTGTTTTGGTGGCCACAGGAGCGAGTGGTGTCATAATAGACGAAGAGTCTTTTGACAGCTTTCTTGAAAACCTATGCCAAGTGTTTACCGATCTAGCCCAGGCCATTATTCGTGATGCAGAGGGTTCTACTAAATTTGTCACAGTGGTTGTTGATACTGCAATCAACCAGTCAGAGGCGTTAAAGGTCGCATATACCATTGCAGAATCACCTCTAGTCAAAACGGCATTATCAGCATCAGATCCAAACTGGGGTCGAATCCTTGCCGCCATCGGGCGCTCTGGGATTGAAGACTTGGATGTTAACGACGTCCAAGTATTGCTTAATTCAGTCTTAATTGCCGACCATGGAGCGCGAGCCCCCAGTTATAGTGAAGAAGCAGGGCAAGCTGCTATGCGGCCAGAGGATATTGAAATACGTGTTTGTTTGAATCGAGGCGACGCCAGCGAGGTCGTATGGACTAGCGATTTGACTCATGAATATGTTCGTATCAATGCAGAGTATCGAACCTAAACCAGCGGTGCTGATATGAAACGCATTCAGGTGGTTGCTGGGGTTATTTATGGCGATAAAAACCACTACCCTAATCAAATCCTTATTTCCCGTCGACCGGACTATCTGCATCAAGGTGGTTTGTGGGAATTTCCGGGTGGAAAAATTGAACATAATGAAGCTCCACAGCAAGGTTTAACCCGGGAGCTTGAAGAGGAGTTGAGTATTAGGGTTACTCATGCTGAGCCATTGATGAAAATACACCATGACTACGCAGATAAGAAAGTATCCCTCGATATTTGGTCGGTTACTGCTTTTGAGGGAGAGGCGAGGGGAATGGAAGGACAAGAAATCGCTTGGGTCCCTGTTGAGCAACTCAGAAACTACGATTTTCCAGAGGCAAATCGAGCAATTCTAGAGAATATTCTAGGGTAATTTTTTTTAATGCTCTGTGTCTTCTTCGCCCAGAAGCTGGGTGTCCATTGCGGGCTCACCGGCAATTTTAAAACTCTCTGTAGCCCAGTCGCCAAAATCTATCTGTTGGCAGCGTTTAGAGCAAAAAGGGCGGTACTCCCGATCATCTATCCAGGGAACGTCATTATTACAGGTCGGGCATTTAACAGAGGTAGTCATGATTAAAAATCTAATATTTTGAGTTGGCTAGGGCTAAAAATTTAGCATGTAAGGTTTCAATTCGTTTTTCCATGGTATCTTGATTCAATGCATTATCAAATATCCAGTCTGCTTTACTCAACTTTTCTTCTCGAGACATTTGACTGTCGATAATATGTTGAATTTGCTCAATCTCGCTACTATCACGCATGCTGGCCCTCTCTAGCTGCAACTCCACAGGCAAATCGATGAGCAACACTGTGTTAACGAGCTGAAACTGATTAGTCTCAAACAATAGTGGGGATTCCAAGATAACGTAAGGACCTTTAGCAGACTGCAGTTGACCAACAATCCAGTCTCTTATAAGTGGGTGCAGAAGTCTTTCTAACCAGGATTTTTCTTCAGCATTAGCAAAGATAACTGCTCTCAAAGCGGATCGATCTAGCGTGCCATTGGCCAATAGGAAATTATCGCCAAAATGTTGTGCAATTTCACTCAAAGCGGGCATGTCGGGTTCAACAACTGCTCGGGATGCATAGTCGGCATCTACTACTGTTATCCCTAACGTTTGAAAGCCTTGGGAAACAGTACTCTTACCACTGCCAATGCCACCCGTTAAACCGACGATGTATGGTTGTATGTTCACAGTCTAAGCCTGGGTTATTGCGTGAAGCTGATTAAGGCTTAAATAGCATTAAAGCCTGAAAAATACCAAGTGACGATGGTATCACCCCATAATAATGCAATCCANCCCGCTCCNGCGAGAAAAGGGCCAAATGGAATCTGCANNTNACGANCNTGACCANCTAANAGGATNGCTGCAANNCCAANAACTGCGCCAANAGNGCTNGAGATAAGAATTANTAAGGGNAGCATTTGCCAGCCAAGCCAGGCACCTAANGCGGCNAGTAATTTAAAGTCACCATAACCCATNCCNTCTTTNCCNGTNACTAACTTNAACANCCAATAGAGNCTCCANAGNCTCAGATATCCNGCTATAGCACCCGTTACNGCNTCNGNGAGTGGNNCAAAAGTNCCATTAATATTNGCAAAAAGGCCTATCCAAAGNAGGGGTAAGGTAATCTGNTCNGGGAGTAATTTCTCATTGANATCAATACCAGCAAGGGNAATCAGGCACAAAGTAAANATAATGGCATANATAGCGTTTATCGCATCGCCAATATAGGCGATGGTTACTNCAAGCATAAAGCCTGTTAACAACTCCACGAAGGGATACTGGAGAGATATNGCGTGGGAGCAATTGTTGCAGCGCCCTCTTAGTAANANATAGCTGATGACAGGAATATTTTGCCAAGGTTTGATCTGCTGGCCACAATTTGTGCAATGTGAAGGAGGCCAAAGCAATGTATTGGTTAGTTGAACTTCATTTGTATCCTCTTGAGCGATCCCTAAAAATACCTCAGAATCGTTTCTCCATTGTGCCTTTAATTGTTGTGGTAACCTCAAAATAACTACATTCAAGAAACTGCCAACCACTAAGCCAAAGCAANAGACCGCGGCTATAATGGCTTCGGGTGAGATGTTTTGAGTCAGAAAATGAGTCATGGATTATGTAAACCGAGATAGTCAGGTTGCGTAAAACCGCAAGTATAACAGCCTGCAAAATATATTCAGATGACGCTACCCAATGTAAAGATAGGCAAAGTCCTCACCTAGGTAATGTCTGGCACTGGCTGTGATAAAGGTTGGAGTTAATACCTACCGGGTCAAACGCATAGATAGGTCAGTAGCCTGTACATGCTTTGTGAGACTGCCAGATGAAATGTAATCTACCGCAGAGTTAATGTACTGTTTGACAGTTTCGTCAGTAATATTACCGGACACCTCAATTTTGGTTTCACCAAAGTTGAGGTGTTTTAGATTATCGATATCGCTGGGTGAGAAATTGTCTAGCATCACCACATCTGCTTGAGCATCCAAGGCCTCATTTAGCTCATCTAGGGTTTCTACCTCAACCTCAACCAGCTTTTCTGGAGCGATCTCACGGGCTTTGGCCACTGCAAGAGCAATGCCCCCGCAGGCGGCAATGTGGTTCTCTTTAATTAAAAAAGCGTCATACAACCCAATTCGGTGATTATTACAACCGCCCACGGCAACAGCATATTTTTGTGCTAAGCGCAGCCCAGGTATGGTTTTGCGTGTGTCCAGTATTTTCACTTCGCTGCCCGTGGTGAGCGAGGCATACTGCCGTGCTAGTGTGGCAGTGCCAGAGAGTAGCTGTAAGAAATTAAGTGCGGTTCGCTCGCCAGTTAGTAAAACCCGAGCACTACCGCTGAGGGTAAAGAGTACTTGGTCTGGTGCAACCTCGTCACCATCTTGTACCAGCCAATGAATACTTGTTTTGGGATCCAGCTGCTTGAAAACTTCATCAACCCAAGCGCAACCGCAGATGACTGCATGCTCTCGACATAGAACTTCACCTTTGGCTTGCTGTTGCTCAGTAATGAGCATAGCAGTAATGTCACCAGTGCCTATATCTTCTTCAAGTGCCCGTTCAACGCTGGATGCGATGTCGGCGACGGTGTCCTCAAGTAAAGTGCTCAAGTTACTTTAACTCCTTTTGTAGTTAACCGAGATTGTATCATTAATTGGTTGTTTGGCTTTACCCCACTGATCTGTTTCAATAACTCTGAACTCATTAAAACAACTCACAGAGACACAACATGCGAATTCATGATGGCTGGTTATCCACAGCAACAGTATTGGTATCACCCAACGCTGATTTGCGGCCAAACCCCCGGGATATTAGCTTGTTGGTCATTCATAATATTAGCTTGCCGCCGGGTCAGTTTGGCGGTGGTCATGTTGCAGAGTTGTTCACCAATAATTTAGACCCTAAGGGGCACCCTTATTTTGCCGAGATTTCTGATCTCAAGGTGTCAGTTCACCTGCTTATTGACAGAAAAGGGGAGGTGACACAATTTGTGCCTTTCCATCAACGTGCATGGCATGCGGGGGTGTCAGAGTTTGATGGGCGAGCGGCCTGCAATGACTTTAGTATTGGTATTGAACTAGAGGGAACAGATACTGAGCCCTACACAGAGGCTCAATATCAGCAATTAGTAGAAGTAACCCGGTGTATTCTCACAGAATACCCATCGATAAATAGTGAGAGAATACAAGGCCATAGCGATATTGCTCCAGAGAGAAAAACTGATCCGGGGCCTGCGTTTGATTGGGCCCGATTTAGTCAAAATCTGACATAACAGTTTGATAAGTGCTATTTGCAGTATTTGGGCAAGGAGATAGTTTTGCTGTTCTGAAGCTTCCAATGTAGTCTTGATGTAGTTTACTGACGACGTTGAGGTTGGAGTATCGTAATAAGATGATAGAGTCACTTACTTTTCTGGTAGTTGTAGGATTATTAGTTTTCATTGGATTTCTAGTGCCCGCTTTTCAACCCTATCGTCGGCCGATGCCCTTAATGGCATTTTTACTAGGTATCTCTAGTGGTTTTCCTTTGACTTTACTTCTCGCAACGATGACATTTTGGTTGTCTAAAGAGGGTGTTGACAAAACAGCCATAGGATTTGCCATTGGCTTGACTACTCCCTACACACTTAAGTTCCTCTGGGCTCCGTTGGTTGACAAGTTACCTATACCTATTCTAACGCCACTATTCGGACAGCGACGAAGTTGGTTATTTCTTATTCAAGGACTTTTGTTCGCTTCCTTATGGCAACTTGGGGCAAGTGATCCAGCTAATCAATTGGGTGTGTTTGCCCTATGGGCGATCATTGTGGCCTTTCTGTCTGCTACTCAAGACATCGTTATTGATGCATACCGTATCGAGCTTTTGGAAGATGAGGAATTGCCCCACGGTACCGCGATGAATCAATTTGGATATCGTACGGGGAATCTTATCGCGGGAATAGGTACAGTCTGGTTGGCATCTAGTGAAGGCATGTCTTATGGCTGGTCCTTGGCTTATGGTCTTACGGGTTTTTGCGTTTTGCCGGCGGCCATAGGAGCTCTTTTTGCCGGGCCAGGTAAATTTGTAGAACAACATTCAGGCATTTCAGGGCATGGTTTTGCTGAATGGACAAAAGAAACAGTATTTAACCCCTTTAGGGAGTTTTTACAGCGCGACGGTGCTTTGTTGATTTTGTTGTTTGTGCTGATATACAAGGTGGGAGATGCCATGGGTCAAGGCATGCTTAACCCTATGATTGTAGAGTTAGGGTTTACTGACACCGAGTTTATTACGGTTAACAAGCTAGTAGGTTTTTGGGCGCTCATTGCAGGAGCCGCTGTGGGCGCACCCTTTATAGCTTGGCTTGGAATGGGTAAGGCATTATTGCTATCTGGACTTATGATGATGTTAAGTAACCTACTGTTTATGTTATTAGCTGTGGTGGGTCATGATCCAGTAATCCTAGGTATCGCAGTAGGAACTGAAAACTTTACTAGCGGTGTTGGTTTGACGGTCTTTGTTACTTATCTCTCTGGTCTTTCTAACTTGGCTTATACCGCAACACAATTTGCATTACTTACCTCGTTTGCAGCTGTGGGCAGAACATGGCTGGCTGCTCCGGCCGGAATGTTGGCTAATGGCCTAGGTTGGGTAGGGTTTTGGGGATTTACGGTGTTGGCGGCAATTCCGGGTATGGTTCTACTGTGGTTGTTATGGCGGCGAGGATTCATTGTAGGCTCAGTGCGCCAGTCGACTACTAACCAGTGTGATACAGATAGTGGGGTAAGATAAAGCTTAGTGTACCTATGGCTGCCATTGATATTTTTTCAAACTAATCCGTGAGCCTGTTAGACCAATTATTTCCTCGGTTAACCGTTTTCTTTGTTCAATAAAAGACTCGCTATCTTTTGGTAAACTAATTTTGCCTGATGCGGCAATTACCCTATGCCAGGGTAGCTGGCTGCCACTAGGTAATTGGCTTAATGTTCTGCCAACCATTCTTGCACAGCCAGGCAATCCTGCTAATTCAGCAACCTGCCCATAGGTCGCTACGCAACCCGATGGTATCTGCTGAATAATGCTATAAAAGCGTTGTTCAGATGTCATATCATCCATGTCTTAAGACTACGCTATTCAGTGATTAGTTGAAATAGTGCAAACTACCCCAATTAACATTAATAGATTTGTTGAAAGGAGTTGCCCGTGAGGTACCTATTACTGCTCTTTATCGTAATGCCCGTTTTAGAGATGTGGCTGTTGATCTCTGTGGGCACTCAAATTGGGGCCCTGCCAACCATAGGGTTAGTGCTGTTGACCGCGGTGGTGGGCGCTGGGCTTTTGCGGGAACAAGGATTTGCCACCTTGTGGCGAGGGCGTCAAAAACTACAAGAGGGACAGTTGCCAACAACGGAACTTGCCGAGGGATTTATTTTAGCGGTGTCTGGAGCGTTACTGCTAACGCCAGGATTTTTTACCGATGCTATTGGTTTTGCCGGATTGATACCGCCAATTAGAGTGCTTTTTGCAAAACGTATCATGAAAAACATGGTTGTGGCGGGTACTCAAAATGCGGGTTTTCAACCCGGTTCTGGGCAGCAGACATCAGTACATAACGGCGCTGCAGACGGGGAGGTATTTGAGGGAGAGGCCTGGGAGAGAAAAGATTTAGATTAAAAGCATATTTAAAGTAAAAAATTCGGGGTTTACCCTTGAAAAACTACCTCTGTGTCACCATATGTATAAACACTTGTGAAGTGATCAACTTCGCAACTTAACTCGACAACTGTAGAAAGATTAATTGGAGAAGAAAACTATGAAGATTCGCCCATTACACGACCGAGTTATCGTTCGTCGCGAAGAAGAAGAACAAACGACTGCAGGCGGCATTCTATTGCCTGGTTCTGCGCAAGAAAAACCCAATCAAGGCCAAGTTGTTGCTGTGGGCAGTGGCCGAATCCTTGATAACGGTGATGTGCGAGCTGTAGACGTTAAGGTTGGCGATACCGTTGTATTTGGACAGTATGCTGGCAATGACAAAATTGATGTTGATGGTGAAGAACTCATCATCCTTAGTGAAAGCGATATTAAAGCCGTCATCGACGCTTAAATTTTAATTGAATTTTTGAAACAGAATTGAGAAGGAAATAATCATGGCAGCTAAAGAAGTAAAATTTGGCAACAACGCTCGTCAAGGCATGCTAAGCGGCGTTAATGTTTTGGCAGATGCGGTAAAGGTAACATTGGGGCCGAAAGGACGTAATGTTGTTTTAGATAAATCTTTTGGTGCACCAACGGTGACTAAAGATGGTGTTTCTGTAGCCAAAGAAATTGAATTACAAGACAAGTTTGAGAATATGGGCGCACAGATGGTTAAAGAAGTTGCATCCAAAGCGTCTGATGATGCGGGTGATGGAACTACTACAGCAACTGTTCTAGCACAAACTATTATCCAAGAAGGTTTGAAGTCGGTTGCTGCCGGCATGAACCCAATGGACTTAAAGCGTGGAATCGATAAAGCGGTAATTGCAGCTACTGCTGAAATTGCAGCTATCGCCAAGCCATGCGCAGACAACAAAGAAATCGCACAGGTAGGAACTATCTCGGCGAACAGCGATACCCACATTGGTGACATCATTGCTGACGCAATGGGAAAAGTGGGCAAAGAAGGGGTAATTACTGTTGAAGAGGGTAGTGGTCTAGAGAATGAGTTGGATATCGTTGAAGGTATGCAGTTTGATCGCGGTTATTTGTCTCCTTACTTCATTAACAACCAAGAGAGCATGAGTACTGAGCAAGAGAGTCCTTTGATCCTTTTGGCTGATAAGAAAATCTCAAACATTCGTGAGCTTTTACCTCTCCTTGAGGCAGTCGCTAAAGCGGGTAAGCCACTATTGATTATTGCTGAAGATGTTGAAGGTGAAGCCCTCGCTACNTTGGTGGTCAATAACCTTCGCGGCATCGTNAAGGTTTCTGCTTGTAAAGCACCTGGTTTTGGTGATCGCCGTAAAGCAATGTTGGAAGATATTGCCATTCTAACCGGTGGTACAGTGATTTCAGAAGAAGTAGGTCTTGATCTTGAAGGTGCAACGCTTGAGCACTTAGGCACAGCTAAACGCGTTAGCATGACCAAAGAAAATACTACTATTGTTGATGGTGCAGGCGCCCACGATTCAATTGAAGCTCGAGTGAAGCAAATTCGTGCGCAGATCGAAGAGACAAGCTCTGACTATGATCGTGAAAAACTGCAAGAACGTGTGGCTAAGTTAGCCGGCGGTGTTGCTGTGATTAAGGTCGGTGCAACCACTGAGATCGAAATGAAAGAGAAGAAAGCTCGTGTTGAAGATGCTCTGCACGCAACTCGCGCGGCGGTTGAAGAAGGCGTTGTTGCTGGTGGTGGTGTTGCATTGATCCGAGTGCTTCAGAAAATTGCTGATCTCCAAGGTGATAATAACGACCAAACTGTGGGTGTAGGCATTGCCTTGCGCGCCATGGAAGCGCCTCTGCGTCAAATCGTAGAAAACGCTGGTGAGGAAGGCTCTGTGGTAGTTGATAAGGTAAAACAAGGCAAAGGAAGCTTTGGCTACAANGCAGGCTCTGGCGAATACGGCGATATGATCGATATGGGTATTCTTGATCCTGCCAAGGTAACGCGAACTGCGTTGCAAGCAGCTGCCTCGATTGCTGGATTGATGATCACCACAGAAGCAATGGTTACNGATGTTGTTGAAGAAGGTGGCGCTGCTGGTGGAATGCCTGATATGGGCGGCATGGGCGGTATGGGTGGTATGGGTGGTATGGGCGGTATGATGTAAGCTACCCAAAGATAAAAAAACCCCGCTTTTAAGTGGGGTTTTTTTTGTCTTTTTATATTTGAGATTATTTGAAGGGTCGTTTTGTACTTCACTAAGATTGATCCATTATTAATGAAAGGCTCTAGCACTAAAAAGTATATAAACTTCATAAAAAGCCTATCAAAACGTGTTAAAAAAACTATAATGCAACTGAATTAAACTTATAACCTGTAGGGTTTTAACTCTCGAGGAAACACTCATGACCATGGAATTTTTAAATTTACTTACCCGTTGGGGTCACCTGCTCTTTGGTATCACCTGGATTGGGATGCTCTACTATTTTAACTTTGTTCAAGGCGGCTACTTCAAGCAGGCATCTGCGGAAGGTTTAGCAGACGCTAAAGAAAAGTTAGCTCCAAGTGCCCTTTGGTGGTTCAGATGGGGAGCCATGTGGACATTTGTGACGGGTGTTATTCTACTGGGCATGGTGCATGGCTATGGCCAGCTAAATAACTATATTATCGTCGGCGCCACCATGGGAACATTGATGGCAGCTAATGTTTGGATGGTTATATGGCCTGCACAGAAGATCGCCTTAGGTATTGAAGAAGGTGGCGATAAGGCTGCTGCGGGTGCCAAAGCCTTGCTAGCCTCGAGAACTAACACTTTATTCTCAGCTCCAATGTTATTTGGCATGTTTGCGGGGCCTCATTATCCTGGGTACGGTTATGGTAGTGCTGTCGGTGGTACCGGTCTAATTGTCGCTCTAGTTATTGTTGCTGCATTAGAAATTAACGCGCTTAAAGGTAAGCAAGGACCAATGACTACGGTGAATGGTGTTATAGGATCAAGTCTGGTGTTAACAGCGGTCTTAATTGCTGTGATTAATATGCTTTAAGTGATGCTTAAATGCTAAAAACCGGTGTTAGTTAACGCGCACCGGTTTTTTTATGCGTAGTGCTTTTATATATTGATCAATATCAGCGTATAATTTGAAGATAACCTGATTGAATCATGTTCAATCTCCTCTACTCTTTACGATGGAAATAAAAGATACGATGGATAAGAAGCCTAGATCACCAATTGTCGCCGAGCGAGACGATATGATTGGTCGAAAAATTCCTGATGGTCGGGGTGATCAATCTGGCCCAAAGAGCGCAACTGGAAGCTCTGGAACCATAAAGACTTTGGCCATACTGACATTTGTTGGCTTGATTCTAGGAGGTGGGTTTGGTTGGATCCAATATCAGGACCTTCTCAAGAAGCATGTGTCTTTGCAAGAGCGATTTGATTTGCTTGAGTCTCGCCTCAGTAGTACTGATGAGTCAGTCACTCAATCTGGGGCTGCAATGCAGATCAATATTAGTAAACATAAAGATGAATTAAAAAAACACTGGAGTGAGATCCGAAAGCTCTGGGGTGTTGCTAATGATACNAACAAAACCAAAATTGCGAATAATAAAAAAGATATTTCNTTTTTAGCTAANAAACGAATTGCCCTCCAAGACTCTATTAAANCNCTGGAAAAGAAANTCGCTAAGGAGAGTTCTAGTATTAGTGATGTGAGTATTAATTACTTAGCCTTNANTGNAGAACTTGANAAAGCNAANCAAAANCAACGTGACACGATAGATCAGTTGAACCGTCTGAGAGCCGCCTTAGCTAAAACTGATCGCGAAATGACAAACAATGCTGATGCGATTGAGGCAATGGACAGCTTTCGCCGCAGTATGACTCAAAAAATCTATGAGCTAGAGCAGAGGCCTGTTTCGATTCAGCCGACGACAAAACCCACAGTGTCCGTAATAAATGAAGCAGAATCATCTGACCCCTGATAGAGCTGCACTAAAGAGCTGATTGTTAATTTTTAACTCTGGTAACCCAGAATCCTATGGCCAATACTTTTTACTGGCATGACTATGAAACCTTTGGAGTTGATCCTGCAAAAGATCGACCTTCACAGTTTGCTGGGCTTAGGACTGATGAAGAGCTGAACCCCATTGGTGATCCTTTGGTGATTTATTGCCAACCACAGCGAGACATCCTGCCATCAGCCCAAGCTTGCCTTATTACTGGTATTACCCCTCAGCTGGCGATGGAGAAAGGGATTCCAGAGCCGGAGTTTATTCACGCTATACATAGAGAGCTATCGCTGCCAGGTACTTGCGGTGTTGGGTATAACAGTATTCGTTTTGATGATGAGGTTACCCGATACGCTTTGTACAGGAACTTTTTTGACCCGTACCAACGTGAATGGAAGAATGGAAATTCACGATGGGATATTCTCGATATGCTGCGCTTGACGCGGGCATTACGACCTGAAGGCATAGAATGGACGGATCACGAGCCAGGGCGACCCAGTTTTAGGCTAGAGCATTTAACGGCAGCCAATGGTATCGCTCACGAAGCCGCCCATGATGCTTTATCTGATGTAACTGCCACCATTGCTATGGCTAAACTAGTGAAGCAAAAGCAACCTCGGTTATTTGATTATGTGGTTAATCATCGTAGCAAGAAGGTGATAGCAGAAATGCTTAATCTCGAGGAGAGAAAGCCTTTTTTTCATATTTCAGGGATGCTATCTAGGGCCAATATGTATGGGGCTATAATGATGCCCCTGGCGAAACATCCAACCAATAGCAATGGTATTATTTGCGTTGATTTGTCGGCAGACCCGGAACTTTTAATGGGTTTGGAAGCGGATGAAATTGCGCACAGGGTATTCACAGCGAGCGATGATTTAAGTAAAGGTGAAGATCGCATCCCGCTTAAAGTTATTCACGTTAACAAGGCGCCGGTAGTTGCCACCCATAAGCTCATTGACGGGGCAACTGCAAAACGTTTGAATCTTAATGTAGATCGTTGTGAAGAGCATTGGCGAAGGCTCAATCAGGTTGATCTAGCAACCAAACTGCGTTCTGTCTTCAGTGAACGCACGTTTACGGATAAAACAGAGGCTGAGCAACGGTTATATGATGGGTTTTTACCTAATAGTGACCGTCCAATACTTGATGAGGTGAGAAACGCAACCAGTGAAAATTTCACTCAACAACGGTTTCATTTTTCAGATAATCGCTACAACCAGTTATTAGTAAGTTATCGTGCTCGCTACTTCAGTGATTCTCTTACAGAGCAGGAGAGGCAGAGCTGGATAGAAACTTGTCGTTGGCGTTTGACTGATGCTTCGTCTGGTTATATTACGGTTGAACAACTTTCGGCAGAGGTGAATGAATTGCTATCAGGTGACGATTTGACTGAACAACAGCGGACTATTTTAGAGTCTTTAATTGAGTGGACGAAAAATGTTGATGATGAATTTTCATCATCGAACTAGAGTGCAGAGACGAAACAGGCTAAAATCCCTCCCACTAACTTATTGCACCGAGGTTAAACCTTGAACTTTACCGGCGCGCATATTCTCTCAATCAATCAATTTCAGCGTGAAGATGTGGATCGCGTGTTTTCTGTGGCTGACAAAATGGAGCCCTATGCGCTCCGAAAGCGCGTCACCAGGGTGCTAGAGGGTGCGATTCTCGGGAATATGTTTTTCGAGGCCAGTACTCGAACGCGTGTAAGTTTTGGTTCGGCATTTAATTTGCTTGGTGGCGAGGTTCGTGAGACTGCTGGGTTCGAGAATTCAGCACTTGTGAAAGGCGAGTCATTGCAGGATACGGCAAGGGTTTTGTCGGGGTTTAGTGATGTTATTTGTATGCGTCATCCCGAGGCGGGATCGGTGGCGGACTTTGCTGCAGCTAGCCGCGTACCAGTGCTTAATGGCGGTGACGGGGCAAACGAACATCCAACTCAAGCACTACTTGATCTCTACACTATCCGCAAAGAAATGTCTGACAAAGGGCGTGATATTGATGGCTTAAGTGTTGCCATGATTGGCGATCTTCGTCATGGCCGAACGGTGCACTCTCTCAGTAAATTATTGTTGTTATACAACGATATTCGAGTGGTGTTAATTTCACCAAAAGAGCTTACTCTGCCTGAATCTATTATTGAATCAATGCGTGCTGCAGGTGTTGATGTCACTGTATCTCACGAGTTGACCCAGAGCATTGCAGATGTTGATATTGCTTATTCCACACGGATTCAAGAAGAGCGCTTTTCTAGTAAGCAGGAAGCGGATCTCTACCGTGGTAAATTTCGACTCAATCAGGCCATTTACACCCAGTATTGTCAGCCGAATACTGTGATTATGCACCCACTGCCGAGGGACTCCCGAAAAGATGCGAATGAGCTAGATAGCGATTTGGACGACAACCCGAATCTGGCCATTTTTCGTCAGACAGACAATGGGGTTCTCGTGCGGATGGCGCTATTTGCTTTAGTCCTAGATGTAGCTGATAAAGTGGACGATTTTTCACATGATGTGCACTGGTATAATTCTCGCCAAAGTCCAAGTAACAGTTAGATAACTTTAATTACTAGTCCACTGACAATGAATGATTTCGACGATATTCGTCCCTACAATGACAGCGAAGTGCCCGCGGCTTTAGCGCGATTGGTTACTGATCCTGAACTGATGGATGTTTTATTATCCCGCCAATTCCCATTGCTCACTAAAGTAGTTCCTGATCTTTTTAATTTCCTAGCCAGGCCATTCTTGAGCCGGAGTCTTCTTAAATTGACTAGGGATGTTTCTACGGTTAGTGATTTTCAGGAACATATGACCAAGCGTTTAAGGGAAGTTTTGGATAGAACGACTGATAATTATCAGTTCTCCGGTCTAGAGAACCTTGATTCAGACCGTGCCTATCTATTTATGAGCAATCATAGAGATATTGCTTTGGACCCAGCGTTAGTCAATTTAGGACTGTCAATAGCAAAGCGGAACACTGTGCGAATAGCCATTGGTGATAACCTGTTAAGCAAACCCTTTGCTTCAGATCTTATGCGCGTCAATCGTAGTTTTATTGTAAAACGCTCGGTAACTGGTCGCCGAGATAAGCTTGAGGCTCTAAAGCATCTATCTTGTTACATACGTTATAGTCTCAGAACTGAAGAGATTTCTATTTGGATTGCACAGGCCGAGGGAAGAGCCAAAAATGGTTGCGATAGAACTGAAACAGCTTTACTTAAAATGTTAGCGCTGTCCAAAGAATCAGATCAATCTTTTGCAGAGGCTACTGGGGAGTTGAATATTATCCCGGTAGCTATTTCATACGAGTACGATCCCTGTGATGCAGATAAAGCATGTGAACTTTATGCTCAGCAGGAGGGAATCTCGTATACCAAAGACCCATTTGAAGATCTTGACAGTATTCAAAAAGGGTTCGTTGATTATAAGGGCCGGATTCAGATTACTTTTGGTGAGCCGGTTTCTGACAAATATGAGAATGCGGATCTTTTGGCCGCTGAAATCGACCGTCAAATACATCTTTATTATCAATTGTTTCCAACGAATATTATCGCCTGGAAAATGCACTGCAGTACTGTAGATAAGAAAACCTTAGATAAATTGAAAAGTCAGTGGCCAGATGAAGATTGGACTTTAGCCGAGGACAAATTTAATTCCCGCATTAATGCAATGCCCCTTCATCATCAGGCAATCGCCATTGCCGCCTATGCGGCTCCCGTAAATAGTCACTTGCAGTACTCTATGACTGGCCAGGAGTCCTGAGGATTGTTGGATTCTGATGTCAGAGATGAGATTCAACAGGGCTACCGTCAATTCCTTGAAATGCGAGGCTTGCGCCCAAGGTTGGGACAAAAGCAAATGGTTGCCGCTATTGCTAACAGTCTTAGTCATGATGATGCAGACAAACGTCTATCAGTCATTGAGGCAGGTACCGGTACCGGAAAGACAGTTGGCTACCTAATTGCAGCCCTACCTATCGCCAGAGCTCTTAAAAAGACTGTGGTCGTCTCAACCGGCACCATCGCGTTGCAGGAACAGTTGGTTAACAAAGATATCCCAGAGCTACTAGAGGCCTGTGACTGGGACTATAGTTTTGCTCTTGTTAAAGGCAGGGGGCGTTATGCCTGTAATCTTCGAATGGAACAGTGCCTAGACTCAATTAAAGCTAAGGATGCAGGTGTTTTCTTATTTGAAGATGAGCAGCAATTTAATCCTAATGCACAGACTGAGAGCCTATATCGGGAGATGTGGGACGCCCTTGAGGACGGTTCTTGGAATGGTGATCGGGATTCTTGGGATACTCATATCAGAGATATGGAGTGGCGAGCACTAACGGTTGATCGTCGGCAGTGCACTGGACGACGTTGTCGATTTGTTAACCAGTGCCCTTTTTTCAAAGCGCGAGGCGATATTGAAGAAAGTGAATGTATTGTTGCGAACCATGATTTGGTGATGGCAGATTTGGCCTTAGGAGGAGGTGCGATATTGCCGCCGCCAGAGGATTGTATTTATATCTGTGATGAGGGTCATCGGTTAGGTGACACGGCAATTCGTCATTTTGGCGCTGAGTGCAGGATTAACAGCACGCTGGCATGGTTAGAGAGGATTCCAAAACAATGTAAAGGGCAGGCGCCAATTTTTTCCAAGGATACTGCTCTTGCAGAACAGCTGCCGAGAATTGAAAAGGAAGCAGCTAAGATAAGTGAGCTCCTAACCATCGCCTATCCGCTAATGAAGGACCATTTAGATAAAGCTGAGGACTATGAGGGACAGTTTCGTTTTGCCCATGGTGATGTTGGCGTTGCTATTCGAGACATCGCTGCGCAAATAACCCTTCATACGAGTGGTTGGGTAGGCCGCCTCGAGGTCCTAGAAGATACTCTCAGTGAGGCCTTGAGTGACAAACAGTACCCCGTGGCAATGCCAGATATTGAACTTTTTTATCAGCAAGCAGGTACCTGGCTTTCTGGTGCCGAGAGACTCTTGTCTTTATGGGATAGGTTACATCGAGAGTTAGAAGAAGATGGAGTCCCAATGGCCTGCTGGTTGAAGTTAGATGATACCACTGGGGGTAATGTAGATATTTCTGTTAATGCTAGCCCCATACAGGCAGCGGAGATTCTGAAAGATAGACTTTGGGGGAGTTGTTATGGCGCTGTAGTCACTTCTGCCACCCTCAGATCTCTGGGCAATTTCAGTACTCTTCAGCGAGAGACAGGGGTGCCAGATTCGGCCCATTTTTTGTCTGTCGCCGGTGCATTTGATTACACTAAATCTGCAATATTGAGAGTTCCATCTGATGCGATAGAGGGGAATGCAGTTGAAGAACATACTCGCTATATCATTGATAACCTGGCATCAATGGTTGAAGATAAAGCGGGCACTTTGGTTTTGTTCTCATCAAAAAGGCAGATGGAGCAGGTGTTTGATGAACTTCCTAATGATTTGGCTAGACTAATTTTAATCCAAGGTCAGTATTCAAATCGAGAGATGGTGAGACTACATAAAGAGCGGATCGATCAGGGTAAAACGAGCGTTTTATTGGGGCTCGCTAGTTTCGCTGAGGGAGTCGATTTGCCTGGTGACTATTGTCGACATGTGGTTATCGCGAAATTACCTTTTGCCGTTCCAAATGAGCCTCTCCAGGAAGCTTTGGCGGAGTGGATCGAATCGCAGGGTGGCAATTCATTTTTTGATATATCTCTTCCGTTGGCTTCACTTCGACTCATCCAAGCATCAGGGAGACTCCTTCGTACTGAAACGGATACAGGAACGGTATCTATTTTAGATAAGAGGCTAGTCACCAAGCGTTATGGAAAGCAGTTATTGGACGCATTACCGCCTTTTNATCGTGAAGTAGGTCATTGAGGTCTAATATAACGAATGAAAGAGAGATATGATCGAATCAACGTTATGTTAGATGCTCTAGAGGCTGAACTTAGGTCAGCTCACCTATGGGATGCTGAAAAACCGTCAGAGGAAGATCTAAGAAGTATAGAACCCTTCGCTGTTGATAAACTTTCGTTTAACCAGTGGCTACAGTTCATATTTATACAGCGCATACGGGCGACCTGTGAACAAAAAGGAAGTTTACCGGGAGTCTGCAGCATATCTCCAATGGCTGAGGAGTTTTATCAGGCGAAGGAAGTTGATGCTAGTAAGATAATTAAACTTCTGGCTAGCATCGATGACCTAATTACGAACGCTTAGGCTTTTTAGTGTAGCTTTTTTTCTTTTTCTTCAGCGGGCCGCTTCCATCTGTGGCGCCTTTATTGCCCTTAAATACGGGTTTTGGAGGTTTTGGCTTGTCCGCGGTACGCTTATTTTTCACATTGCGGGAAATAGTCTTCTTCTCATCATTCTCGAACTTACGTTTTCTCGGAGCTCGAGGCTCAGGCATAGTGTCACTCTTATTGCGGTGAGAGCCAGAAGAGCCCTCTCCTAGCACGCTGATACGCATGGGTTTTGCGCAGACCCGTACCTTTTTAA
The DNA here is from genome assembly GCA_002685195.1 of Porticoccaceae bacterium. Lineage (GTDB taxonomy): Bacteria > Pseudomonadota > Gammaproteobacteria > Pseudomonadales > Porticoccaceae > HTCC2207. The sequence goes on along the minus strand of NYWV01000045.1, from coordinate 5,216 downwards.
GGTGATTTAACAGCTCTTTGGGCATTCCTTCGGGCAGATCGACGGTGCTATGGTCATCATGAAGTTTAATTTCACCAATATAACGACTATCAATATCCGCTTCGTTAGCGATCGCACCGACTATGTTGCTGGGTGTAATCTTATCGTTATTGCCTACCTCTAAACGATAGGTCACCATTTTCACGCCATCTCTTACATTGTCAGCTTCTTGGCGCACAGCATCGCGCTTTGGTCGCGTGTCCTGTTCTTTTCGCGAATCGCGGCCTTCAGCCTTTTGCCCGCGATGTTCTTTACGTTCACCTCGGTCTTTATTGCGATCTCGTTTTGAATCGCGCTCTCTTTCTCGACTGGGTGGCGCTTTGATTGTTTCTAGTTTTGGGAACAAGGGTCGCTCTTTTTGATTTTCAAATGCTAGGGCCGCCGCCATATCAGCTATATCTAGTTCATTTTCTTCAGCTAACTGTTGCACTAAAGATTTGAACTTGTCCAGCTTGGGTAATTCCATGGTTTTAAGAAGTTGTTCAGTAAANTGCTGAATACGTTGCCCACTTACTTCTTCGTTACTNGGCATGGCCATTGGTTTAATCGTCTGACGAGTTGATTTTTCNATAGAGCGCAGTAAACGATTTTCCTTAGGGGTAATAAATAATATCGCTTTGCCATCTCTACCTGCGCGTCCTGTTCGTCCAATACGATGGACATAAGATTCATTGTCATAGGGAATATCAAAATTAATGACGTGGCTAATACGCTCGACATCTAANCCACGAGCGGCGACATCAGTGGCGACAACGATATCAACCTGACCCTTTTTGAGACGATTAATCGTCCTTTCCCGCAAAGCTTGGCTGAGATCACCATTCAGNGCTGCTGATGAAAACCCTCGGGCTTCTAANCGCTCAGCGATATCAACAGTTGATGATTTAGTCCGGACGAAAATAATCATGCCATCAAACGCTTCAACCTCAAGTACTCGGGTTAAAGCATCCATCTTTTGATGACTCTTACAGGTCACATACTGCTGCTCAATGCGCTCAACAGTTTTAGTTTTATTTTCAATACTTACTGATTCGGCATCACCAAGGTATTTTTGGCTAACGCGGCGAATGGCAGGTGGCATGGTCGCTGAGAATAACGCGCGCTGACAATCATCTGGAGTTTTCGATAAGATTGTCTCTACATCATCAATGAACCCCATGCGCAACATCTCATCAGCTTCATCAAGGATCAAACCTTTCACTTGACTCAGGTCAAGACTGCGTCGACGCAAATGATCTAGCATGCGNCCGGGAGTTCCCACTACGACCTGTGCGCCGCGTTTGAGCCCNCGTAACTGCCCACCAATNTCAGCNCCGCCATAAATCGGTAANACGTGAAANCCTTTAATNAACTTNGCATAGCTTTGAAAGGCTTCAGCTACCTGAATAGCCAGCTCTCGGGTTGGTGTGAGCACCAAAATTTGAGGAGACTTTTGTTTATCATCTAGTTTACTGAGGAAGGGCAAAGCAAAGGCAGCAGTTTTTCCTGTTCCAGTTTGGGCCGTACCCAACAGGTTTTTTCCTTCTAAAAGAATGGGAATACTTTGCGCCTGAACGGGCGAGGGTTGCTCATAGCCAAGTTGTTTTACGGCTTTGAGTACAGGGGCAGAGATACCCAATTCAGTGAAGTCAGTGGATGACATTAATTTACCTGTGGCTTGGGTTTTTGAGGCCCTGATTGCGAGGCCGCGCAGTATACGCCTAAGTTGTTCATTTTTATAGTGTATTTGAACTTCATTTACAGGACACGCATAAATTAATCAATGTCTACTTATTTGCATTTAGAGGCGCAAAAAACTCTATTTTAAAGTTCAGGATATTACGGTGACGCAATGTATCAAGCGTTAAAAACTTGGTCAGAGAGCTTAAGCTTTTTCGGGATTATTTTGTGAACTAATACAATCTATAGCTTGGTTAAGCTATTCATTAAGAGTATTTTGGGTTTAAATACCAGCCTACGAATTGGTTATACCATCACTGGGAACGTTTAATGAGCGAGCTACATCTTGTGCGTCATGCACAGGCCTCTTTTGGATCAAACAATTACGACCAGCTGTCGGATTTAGGGCATCGTCAGTCACGGCTGTTAGGCAACCACTTTAAGTTAAGAAATGTGACCTTTGATCGGTTTATTGTTGGTGACATGCACCGCCATCATCAAACTATGAATGGTATTTGCGAGGGGATGGGAATTGATAGCTCTCAACGTTTAGTGTTGCCAGGACTTAATGAATATAACTTTGTTGAGCTAACAGATGCCTATGGTAAAACCTATGGCGATAATCCTCTTTTTCAAAAGGCTATGGAAGATCCGACGGATAAAAGGAATTTTTATCGATTACTCCGCCAAATGTTAACCGCATGGACATCAGATAGTATTCCTGAGGTTGCAGAAACCTGGTTGCAGTTTAAATCTCGGGTAGAAGATGCTCAGAATCAAATTAAAGCGATGGCGGAAACTGGGGATAATATTTTAGCAATAGGTTCTGGCGGATCTATAAGCACCTTTGTTGGATTGGTCTTGGGTATTCCTGATGAATCTGTATTTGATTTAAACTTGCAGTACAAAAATACGGCGATTACCCATTTCTTTTTCAATCAAAAAAAGATGACTTTGACAGGCTTCAACAATATCACTCATTTTGATAATAACGAGATGGAAAAATACATAACCTACGGGTAGATTTTTTATTAACAGAGGACAGAAGTAACTATGACAGAATTTGATATGAGTGGAAAAGTAGCGATGGTAACCGGCGCATCAAGCGGGTTTGGGGTCCATTTTGCTAAGATCTTGGCTCAGCGAGGAGCCAAAGTTGTTGTGGCGGCTCGACGTGTTGATCGACTTGAATCATTAGTCAATGAAATTAAGGCTTCTGGCGGTGAAGCTCTGGCTGTAGCCATGGATGTTACAAACTCAGACTCTATTGTGTCTGCTTTTGACCAGGGAGAGGCAGTATTTGGGACAATTTCCGTGGTTGCTAATAATGCAGGTGTGGCGGAAGTTAAAAGCGCACTAAAAATAGACGAGTCGGGTTGGGACAAGATGATCGACACTAATTTGAAAGGTGTCTGGATTGTTGCTCAAGAGGCTGCAAAAAGAATGATTGCGGCAGGGGTAGGTGGTTCGATTGTGAACACAGCCTCTATCTTGGGTCTTCGCGTGGCTTTTGGACAAGCAAGCTATTCAGCCTCGAAAGCTGCTGTAATTCAGCTGACTAAATCTTTGTCATTGGAGTGGGCGGGCAAGGGGATTCGCGTCAATGCCTTGTGCCCAGGTTATTTTTTAACTGAGATGACTGCGCCCGCATTTGCATCACCCGAGGCACAGGCGTATCTTAATTCATCTCCTGCTCGTCGACCTGGTGAAATGGATGAGATGACTGGACCGTTTTTATTATTGGCCAGCGAAGCAGGCTCTTACTTGCATGGTGTTGCTTTGCCCGTGGATGGCGGTCAATCCATTGGAAATATGTAGAATTTGCCAACTAACCTCCTCTAAATGGATAATTTATGACTCTTAAAGATAATCGACGAGAGTATGACTATGGGAAACTATCTCGAGATTCACTGAATACTTGTCCATTTGAGCAGTTTGACGCTTGGATGCAGCAGGCGTTAGATGCGAATATTGTCGATCCTACAGCCATGTGTCTCGCAACGGTTGATGATAGCGGTAGACCGTGGCAGCGTGTGGTCTTATTGAAAGGTTTTGATGAGAATGGGTTTGTTTTTTATACTAATTTGAGCAGTCGCAAAGCGCTAAATATCAATTCAAATTCACAAGCGAGCATTCAATTCTCTTGGCTTCAGTTGGATCGTCAGGTGATTGTCGGGGGTCGAGCTGAGCGTTTGGCTGATACTGAGGTAGTTGAATATTTCAACAGTCGCCCGTTGTCGAGTCAGTTAGCTGCTTGGGCATCTGATCAGAGTAGTCCCATCGCATCCCGCGATATCTTGGAAAGTAATTTTAAAGCTATTCAGGAAAAATTTTCCTCATCTGAGGTTCCTGTGCCTGACTTTTGGGGAGGGTATAGAATTATTCCTGAGGAGTTTGAATTTTGGCAGGGTGGAGAAAAACGATTGCACGATCGATTTTGTTTTTTACGGCGAGGAGATAATTGGGAAATCTCTAGATTATCCCCTTAGTAATCTATCTTGATGATCACAATAGTTCGCTCCCCAGCGGGGGTTATGACCGTGACTTCTGTATCCACGGATTTGCCAATTAGCGCTAGAGCTATCGGCGAGTCTATGCTAATCCACTGTTTAGCAGGGTCGATCTCATCTGAGCCAACTAGACGATAGGTGACTTTTTCAAGACTTTCTTGATCTTCAACAGTTACCCAGGCTGAAAAAAACACCAGCGATGGATCCCTAGGTTTGTCCTCAATAATGTCGGCTTCTTCAAGGCGCTTGGTCAAATAGCGAACTCTACTGTCTATTTCGCGAAGCCGGCGTTTACCATAAATATAATCGCCATTCTCTGATCGATCACCATTTTTAGCAGCTTCATGAACAACTTGAGTGATTTCAGGCCGCTCTACTTTCCATAACTGTCGAATTTCGGCACGAATATTCGCCGCTCCCTCTGCTGTTATATAGGGAGACCGTTTCGGTTGTGGCGGTCGATAGCGTGACATTTGTTTATTGATTTTCCTCAAGATCGAAGACCTGGCGATAGAAATTCAGCTCTGACTCCATAGCGTGAATAATATTGTTGGCTTTTCGAAACCCATGGCCTTCGTCATCAAATGTTACATGGGCAACTTTGATTCCTTTTTGTTGCAAAATATTAACCATCATTTCAGCTTGGTTGGGGGGGACTACCTTATCTTCAAGGCCCTGTAAAAAAATGACTGGGCAATTTAAACCTTCAGCATGATGAATTGGCGAGCGAGCCCTATACACATCTTTTTGTGCTGGATAAGGCCCAATTAAACTATCTAGGTAACGGGACTCAAATTTATGAGTATCAGTGGCGAGCTTCTCAAGATCACCAATGCCATACAAACTAGCGCCAGCTTTAAATGTATCGGTGAAGGTCAAAGCTGAAAGTACGGTATAACCTCCGGCACTACCGCCGCGGATAATACAGCGGTCCAAGTCAATTTTTCCTTTGCTAGCGAGATAAGTCATTGCATATTGAGTGTCTTCAACATCGGCCAATCCCCAAGC
>NYWV01000044.1 GCA_002685195.1 Porticoccaceae bacterium | reverse complement strand
TCAAGATTCAGGTGTATCAGTCATCGCCCATCGGGGTGGTCGAGCTCTAGTCCCAGGTAATACAATAGAGGCAGCAAAAAATGCTGTTGATATAGGTTCGGATATTATTGAAATTGACGTGCATTTGACGTTGGATAATGCGTTAGTGGTTAGGCATGATACTGTGATAGACACAACTACCAATGGATCTGGCTTGATTGCGAATATGACGCTCTCTGAAATTCAGGCATATGATGCGGGTTTCAATGAGATAGATTATCCTGAAACCTCTTGGGAAATTCCTTTGACAGTACCATCGTTGGATTCGTTATTCACAGCTCTGCCGAACCAGCGCTACCTGATAGAGTTAAAGCCTGAGGCATTGCCGCCGGCAGATGCTCTCTGCGAATTAATCTTGGAACACCAGTTAGAGAATCAAGTTGTGGTGGGCTCCTTCCATAGCTCAGTGCTCCAATATTTTCGGAGGTCCTGCCCATCTATTCCAACATCTCTTGGTAAGAGTGAAATAGCGCTCTTTGTTCTGCTTGAAAGAATTAATCTGGGTCATTTATTCAAATCTCCTGGGTATTCTATACAGGTACCCATAAAATATGGAGACTTTGCCATTTTAACTCCAGGGCTCGTTAAACTAGCCCAGAATCTTAATATGCGTGTCGATGTGTGGACGGTTAATGACCCTGTGGAGCTAGAGTTAGTCTCGAACATCGGCGTAGATGGCATTATCACTGACAGGCCTAACATTGCCATATCACTGCGCAACACCCCGGCTAATTTATAACTTATAAGTATAATACCTACACATAAAGCAATAATAAATTATGCGATAAAGTATAGGCGTTAAATGCATACTCGCCTATCGGGAAGAATTCTATCAGCCGATCATGTGAGGTAACTCGCGTGGTTCAAGGGATGGGTTGTAGTCCGTTTGGACGGAAATGTAGATTAAATCATGGGAAAGAGCTTTAAGACCGTGAAACTAGTCTATTATAAATAATAATAAAGTTCTGAAACATCGACGCGAAGTGAGAAATTAAATGAAACTTGATATCAGCAAACATCTTTCCAAATTAATGCGGGACAACAATTTGTCCCAGAGTGGTCTTTCCCGAGCCACCGGAGTCCCTCAACCCACGATTAACCGTATTTTGAGTGAAGTAACTCGTGAGCCGCGCAGAGATTCTGTTGTTCGAATAGCAAATTTTTTTGGTATTACTCCCGAATCGCTATATGGCTCTGCCGAAAGCAAATCTGTCAGAACTCCTGCAGCTGAGTCTGTCGAGGAAATCTACAAAAGAATTGCTATGCTCAGTATCAATGAGCGGGCCGAGTTATTTAGTCGAGTATCGGAAAATCTCAAGTAGACAAATCAGCAAGATTTTTTTGCAATAGCGTGAGACTCTCTTTCGAGAGAGACTCTAATTTACTTTGGAACACGTTAAGCCCTTCATTAAAAGCTTCTTCAAGGCTAAGGGTTTCTGCGTCGCTGGTTCCAAAGTCATTACTCGAATCTAAATCCATTTTTTCGCTCTCCTAGTCTTCAACCTTCTACATCAGAATCTAGAGTTTATGAGTTTGATGAGCTTGATGCATAGTACTTTTGTGCTAAATATTTTGTAATGTGACGACGTTTGCACTTTAAGTGTGATTTGCCGCATTAGACTTGCGAGCTTTACTCGAGTCATATAAGTTACGATCAAGTTAGCGTGTTTTTCAAACGTGGAGGTTTTCTTGTTAGACGGCGTTGAATTAAGTTTTTGGGCTACCGTTTTTACTGCCTGTCTGTTTGGAGCAATGTCCCCCGGACCAAGTTTGGCGGTCGTGGTCAATCACACGTTAGCTACAGGACGATTAGCAGGTTCATATGCCGCTNTCAGTCATGGTATNGGAATAGGGATATATGCATTGATAACTGCATTTGGTTTATCTNCGGTGATTGAGCAGAACCCTGTCATATTNGAAAGTACTCAATTTGTGGGCAGCTTATTTTTACTTTATCTGGGCATTAAACTCATCTTTTCTGGTAAAAAGATTGAGGAAATTGGGCTGGCATCATCGCCATCTNCATCTAATATGATGGCGATAAGAGATGGCCTTGGTATTGCGTTAATTAACCCAAAAATACTATTCTTTTTCACTGCGCTATTTAGTCAATTTGTCCAGATCGAAAGTTCNTTTGTNGACAAGATAGCTCTGGCAATCATTGCTGGTGGAGTAGACGCTTTATGGTATTTATTNGTGGTGACCATAGTCTCACGATCTGGATCATTGGNTCGATATCAACGTGCTGGTGGNTTTTTTGATAAAGTTTTTGGTGTATTGNTGCTATTTATNGCGCTTGGATTCATCAANCAGATTATCCAAGGTTAACAATTAATTATTCACAGGANAAACTATAAAATGANGTCATTTGAGGCACTCTATGATGCAGCCGCCACTAATAAAGGGTCTCCCAGATTACTTGAAGCAATTATGCCTTCAGTTAAAACTTCAAGTGAATTGGCTGAGATCTCAGATGATCGCTACCTATCAATGATGACACGGTGTGTTTTTCGTGCTGGATTTGTATGGCGAGTTATCGATAACAAGTGGGCAGGTTTTGAAGCTGCATTTGCCAACTTCAATCCATTGGCTGTGGCCCATTTTAGTGATGAGCGGCTCGAAGAACTTGCCCAAGATACNAGTATTGTTCGGAATTTCACTAAAATAGTTTCTGTGAGAAATAATGCAGTTTTCGTCCTTGATAAACAGCGAAGTCATGGCTCTTTTGGTTCATTTGTCGCTAGCTGGCCCAGTGAAGATATCACTGGTTTATGGCTNGAGCTTAAAAAACAAGGCTGTCGATTGGGCGGTAACAGTGGCCCTATGATGTTGAGGAGTATGGGGAAGGACACTTTCTTAATGACAAAAGATGTCTGTGATGCATTGGTTAACCATGGATTTATCGAAAAATTTAGTCCAAGTTCTCAACGGGATTTAAAAAGGGTCCAGGTAATCTTTAATGATCTGAGCCAACAGTCCGGCCGACCCCTATGTGAGATTAGCCGAATACTGGCGTGTACTGTTTAATTTGGATGTTATCGAAATTGCTAAAGCTCACTTTCGATCCATTCGTCCATGCGGGCATCTAAAATATCGAGAGGCAGAGCTCCCTTTGCATGCAATTGATCGTGAAAGCGNCGTATATCAAATTTGTCTCCAAGCTTCTCCACGGCGCGAGTCCGTAATTCTTTAAATTTAAGTTCACCAATTTTATAAGCCAGAGCTTGACCTGGCCACGAAATGTAGCGATCAATCTCGACTTCTATATCATGTAGACTTTTAGCGGTATTGCCAGCAAAGAAGTTGATGGCTTTTTGACGATCCCAGCCAAATAGGTGCATGCCAGTATCGACAACTAAACGAACCGCACGCCACATCTCATAAGTTAGTTGACCGAATTTACTGTAGGGATCTTTATAAAATCCCATTTCATCACCCAAACTTTCAGCATAAAGCCCCCAGCCTTCCACAAACCCGGTATAGCTAAGATTTTGCAGCAGTACATGAGTTTCCGGTAGTTCACGTGCAAGGGATATTTGTAAATGGTGTCCAGGCATTGCCTCATGCAGGGTAAGCGCTTCCATTTCCCAAGTAGGACGTGTGCTGAGTGCATAAGTATTGGCATAAAAATAACCGGCACGACCACTTTCAAGGGACCCACCCTGATAATATGCTGTGGTCTGAGATTTAGCCGCATAACTCGGTATTTCAATAACGCCATAAGGCGAGCGAGGCAGTTTGCCAAAGAGTTTAGCTAGCTCTGGATCTGCTCGTTTGGCGATGTCGCGATATCCAGCCAATAAATCTTCCGCAGAGGTTTTATAGAATTGAGGATCTGTGCGCAAGAAAGCTGTAAATTCATCAAAGCTTCCTTCAAATCCAGAGAGGGTAATCACCTTGTCCATTTCTAGACGGATACGTTTTACTTCGNTTAATCCAAGTTTATGAATTTGCTCAGGGGTTAAATTAGTTGTGGTGAACCGNCTTGCCCTATGTCGATACCAATTATCACCGTTTGGAACATCAGATAGAGCGATAGATTGATTTGCACTGGGGATGTACTCATCCTCCAAAAATACCAGTAGTCGAGCAAATGCGGGGTAAACATTATTCTCTACAATATCTGTTGCCTCGGCAATAATTGCAGCTTGCTCTTTGGCAGTAATGCTGCTGGGGAAGTCGCTAAAACTTTTCAGTAGCGGGCTCTTAGAGATATCTTTTGGCNTGGTGTTACGAATTTGATCAGGCACATCCCTGAGAGTAATTTTCGGCGGCGTAATTTTCTTGGCTAGGCCTTTCTTAAGGACCACTATATTTTTGTCAATATAGTCAGCCGCACCCCTCAGGCGCGCCAACCTGTCGAGGAAGTCTTGCCTGTTACTTTTTGGCATCAGGGTTAATGCATCAGCAATATCCTGTTGAACGCCAGCTCTCTGGTGTATCAGTATGTATTCTTCAGGGTAGATATATCCATCAACTTCATCGGCTACATTCTTTTCAACAAGCCTCCAGCCTAATAGAGCATCTTCAGTCAGCTCACTGGTATCAATTGCGCGAAGCTTTCGCAGAAAGCCTTTGGTCTTATCTTCATCCTCTCGAGCCGCCTTGAGCGAGGGGTCAGGCCAGCGTCCATTTTGCCCTGGATAGCCCACATAGGTTGCGTAAGTAGGAGAGGTGATCATTGTGTAGTGCCAAATCTCATCATAAAGACTGTTGAGCTTTTCTTGCTCTGATTGCATGGCAAATGCAGATTGAATGCTCAGGGCTGTGAGTACTATTGTGATTATCTTAAACATCTAGTTTCCCCTTATGGGTTTAGTTTCAGTATCCACGCGTTCACATTATCTTCCAGAATTGGCAGGGATACTGAGCCGTCTTTGAGGACAACATCATGAAATTCCCGAATATCAAATTTGTCGCCTAGGGCAATCTGCGCCTGTGCTCGTAATTCTTGTATTCTTAGCATACCGATTTTGTAAGCAGTTGCTTGAGAGGGCATCACAATATAGCGCTCTATTTGACGAATATTGTAACTTTCAGAGTGAGGCACATTGGCATTCATATAAGCGATAGCGTCCTCTCGAGTCCATTTTTTAGCATGAATGCCCGTATCAACTACTAGGCGGCAAGCACGATAAAGTTCGCCCGATAGCCGTCCAAAATCAGAATAAGGATCTACATACAGTCCAATTTCCTTTGGTACTGCTTCAGAGTATAGCCCCCAACCCTCGCTAAATACGGTGTAACCACCAAAGAGGCGAAATTTGGGAATATTTTGAAGTTCCTGTGCAATGGATATTTGCATATGATGACCAGGAATTCCTTCATGATATGCGAGAGCCTCCATATTGTATTTTGACATATCACTCATCTTGTAGAGATTAGCAAAATAGGTGCCTGGGCGACTCCCATCTGGTGCAGGTCTCTGGTAGAAAGCTTGGCCTGCAGAGGCTTCGCGGAACGGTTCTACNGCTTTGACTATTAAATCGGCTTTNGGCTNNGTGATGAACAGTTCATCAAGCCGAGACTTCATATTATCAATCANTGCTGTTGCTTNATCTANGTAAGCCTGCTTACCCNCCGCAGTATCAGGATAGTAAAATTGAGGATCATTACGNATAAAGGNNAAAAACTCTTGAAGATCGCCTTNAAATCCAACCGTATTCATAANGTCTTGCATTTCNGACTGAATACGAGNCACTTCCTNGAGNCCACGGTTGTGAATTTGATNAGCGGTTAGATCGGTTGTAGTCGTTCTTTGAAGAGCAAATTCGTAAAATTTGTCGCCATCTGGGAATTTCCATACGCCATGATCATTGGTAGCCNCAGATTCTAGATCGCGGAGCNCTAATTGNAGCCNTCGATAGGCCGGAGCAAGATGATCCTTTAGCGCGTTAGAGGCTGCNGATGTCAATTCAGATCTTGTGTCGTCTGCGATGTCTATATTTTCAATCTTACNTNTAAAATCAGCAAGAAGGGTACTATNAGAGCCNTCATCAAAAGGAGCTCCANTTAAAATATTATCAATAGATTTTAANACNAGNGGGAAGACGAATTTAGGCGCGATAATGTTTTTATCTTGGCGGATTTTGAGATNCNCAATAAGCTGATCTAGGACTTTTGGCGTGGCCGCAAGTCTTTTGATNTAGGCTTGAGCCTCCTCNTCATTAGCAATTAGGTGTTGATTAATGAGAAAGGATGGAATCGTGCCATGGACTCCGCGCATCTGGCTGACAGGATAACTGTGATACCGCCAACGGTCGCCCTCTAATCTTTTGTTAGCCTGTTCTATAAACATTTTCACGCTAAGCTTTGCTGAGTCATCAACGTTTGATAGATCAATCTNCATAACTTGTTGTAGATGGTTTCGCGTCATCTGAAGACTTTTATCCCTGGCTTGATCAGAATTATCATCCCACTCGTCGTAGCGCTCTCGCATGCCAAGGTAAGTCATGTATTGGGGGCTTTCTTGTAACTCCTCCATAAATAGTTCATCAAGAAACTCGATAACCTGTTGTGATGTCATTGCTGTTGATTCTGAAGAGGCCGATTCTGATTGATCCATCTGGCAACCGGCGGACAGAGAAAATATCATCATCGCAATAAGGGATAAAAAAGCGTTCTTCATGATCGAAACTCCTTCAAGTTGATCGATAAAAAATATTTAAAATTTGATGTTGGCTTACGTTATTTACTCGGTGGCATGTTATTATTATCACTCCTAAGGGGCGGTCATTTGTTATCGACCTGAGAAGCACCCTTTGAACCTGATCCGGATTATGCCGGCGTAGGAATAGGAGATTGCTTGCCTTTACTTCGCCATTTAACCCCGGGTCTCTTTAAAACTAGTTTCAGAGGCTTTATATGTACGGCTCGCACAAATCAATAGCTTTTCAAGCGAACTATATTTGTAATATCGTTAAAAATCTATGTTTTATCATTTTGTCTTTACTCGCAAGCGCCAGTGCTGCAGAGCAAACAATCGAAGAGATCATCGTCACCTCTGATTTTCGTGATTTGAGCCTGCTAGAGACCGCTGCGAGCATAACTATCTTGGATGACAGCAAGATTAGCCAACGAAATGCTAAGCATCTAGAGCAGTTATTGAATATGGCTCCTAATGTTAATTTTTCTAGTGGTGCCTCCAGAGGAAAATTCATTCAGATTCGCGGTATTGGAGAGCGCAGCCAGTTTATAGAGCCATTGAATCCATCAGTAGGCATCTTAGTTGATGGGATCGACTTTACGGGTATTGCTGGTGCAGCCACTACTATGGATACCAAGCAAGTTGAAATATTACGTGGACCACAGGGAACCCTCTATGGGACAAATGCATTAGCAGGTCTGATCAATATCACCTCTAATCAGCCAACGGACAGTACTGAGGGTAATATATCATTGGATGTCGGGCATTTTGGCACTCGCACAGTGGCCGCTGCGGTCGGTGGTTCTTTAGCTGAGGAATCGAAATATCGCCTAGCAGCCCAACATCATAGTAGCGATGGTTATATATCTAATGATTTTCTGAACAGAGATGATACCGATAATATTGATGAGCTTAGTTTACGTAGCATTTTTGACTGGCAAGCTGGCGATGATCTCAGCCTAAAATTCACCCTATTTCATGTGGATGCAGATAATGGTTATGACGGCTTTTCCCTTGATAATACGCGACGGACCTTGTCGGACAATCCGGGGCACGACCGCCAAAAATCATCAGCAATTGCTATGCAAAGTCATTGGCAGGGCAATGATCAGTTCGATATGGTTGGCCTAGTAAGCGTTGTCGATACTGAACTTGAGTATGGCTATGATGAAGATTGGGCGTTTCCAGCAATATGTATGGGCCAAGCGTGTGAAGGTTGGGAATATAACTCTGAAGATAATTATCAACGAGATCGTGACAATAGAGTTGTTGACATAAAGTTAGTCTCGAGTCAGCCAAAACACCTGTTAGGCAATAATACAGATTGGGCAATTGGTCTTTACTCTCGTGACCAAGATGAGGGTCTACTGCGCCAATACACCTANAGTGTTGACGANTTCGTCAGCCAATTTGATACTAGCAATCGAGCTATTTATGGTCAGCTGGACATGATGTTATCTCACGATCTAACTNTCATTGCTGGCATTAGATTTGAGAATCGCACAGCTACTTACAGTGACAGCGATACCGTTGACCACAGTGTTGATGAAAATCTTTGGGCTGGACGCGCTGCCCTGCAATACAACTTTGATGCTAACACTATGATTTACGGTCTNCTGTCTCGAGGTTACAAAGCAGGTGGTGTGAATAGCGATTCATCCTTGGCTGCTAAAGATCGTGAATTTGACACTGAGGTGATGTGGAATCTAGAAACAGGAGTCAAAGGAAGCTGGTTAGACCAGAGATTGCAAGTTCAGCTTTCATTATTTTATCAACAGCGAGAAGATATTCAGATTAAACAGTCTCTGGTTCAATCTAGAGACGATAGTAATGCNAGTAATTTTATCGATTATTTCGGCAATTCAGCCAAAGGCAGTAACTACGGACTAGAACTTGAACTCAACTGGATGCCCACTGACGATTTCATGATATTTGGATCCCTTGGGTTGTTGGAAACGGACTATGACACTCCGCTTTCAGCTACTTTAGATAGTCGTGATCAGGCTCATGCCCCCAATTATCAATTTGTTGCAGGTAGCAGCATACAGGTCACTCAAAATCTTAGTTGGANAATCGACATAGAAGGGAAAGATTCCTTTTATCTATCCTCCAGTCATGATGAACAATCTTCCTCTTATGAGTTGTTCAATACCAACCTGACCTATCGCATTGAGCGTTGGNCTCTGTCTATTTGGGGTCGTAATCTTTCCAATAAAGATGTCATCGTTCGTGGCTTTGGCGGCTTTGGAAATGATCCACGCAAATACTANGCAGTAGAANCCTATTACCAGTTTGGTGAACCGCGCACATTCGGNCTCNGTGGGCAGTATAATTTTTGANGGCATATCTNAACTGAATAAAGNCAACGAGGTAATTTGATGCAGGTGACAATCGATATCAGTATGTACCCCAATAGGGAGGACTTTATTCCTCCCATTGATGGATTCATCGAAAAGATAAATCATTTTGAGAATCTAAAAATTACTACATTCCCCACAAGCACAGTGATTCAGGGTGAGTATGAGTTTGCCATGAAAGCTGTTCAAGACACTATTGCTGCTTGTTATTTAGAATATAACATGGCGGTTTATGTAGCTAAAATTATCCCTGGTTATGAGGCACTTTAGTTGAGTTTTGATTGGGTNAATCTCGAAACACTCGCGGTTGTTTTGGGCATTGGNTACCTANTGCTAGCAATGCGTGAAAACAGTCTCTGTTGGTACTGTGCATTTTTTAGCACTGCGCTTTATGTTTGGATTTTTGGAGATGTTGATTTATACATGGAATCGGCACTTAATGTCTACTACATGGGGATGGCTATCTACGGTTGGTCGCAGTGGCAGCGAGGAGGCGTTGATAACACAGGAGTCAAGATTGTCCGATGGACGCTGAAACAACACAGCATTGGCGTGCTAGGAATTCTTACAATATCGGTTATTTCAGGCTACCTTTTGTCTGTGAATACCAGCGCCCAACTGCCGTATCTTGATTCTTTTACCACCTGGGGTAGCGTCTTTACAACGGTGATGGTNGCGCGAAAGGTACTTGAAAATTGGTTGTACTGGATAGTGATTAACGCAGTATCTATTTATCTCTATATTGATCGGGGCTTAGACCAGACAGCGGCAATGTTTGCGCTGTATTTAGTCTTAGCTACACTAGGGTTCTACGCGTGGAAAAAAGCTTATGTCACCCAGAACAGCTCAAATACTCGATAAAACCCTATCTCGTTGGCGACAATGGGACACCGGCCTCGATAATAGTCTTGCCGAGCAACCTAAAGTGATCCAACAGCTGTTAGGTGGCCTCACCAATCAAACTTTTCTNGCTGCCAGCGGTGACTTTCGTGCGGCGGTACGAGTTAATGCAGCTAATACTGGCTTTCTTGGTATTNACCGAGATAGAGAGCAGCTTTTACTTAAGGCTCTTCAGTCTAGCGGGTGTGTTCCAAAACTTTTATACGCCGATGGGGATGCCCAGGTAACCGAGTTAATTCGCGGCCGCCACTTAACTGATAGTGATTTGGCTGATACAGATATTCAATATCATCTCGAAAACTGTATTAGCCGTATTCAAACTTATGCGGTGGAAAATATAAGTCGGCGAAACTATCTAAGTTATATTCATCTATACAGTGATCAGTTAACTGATTTTCAAGGATTGACTGAGATAGAGGACGCCGCAAGCATAATTGACAATAGTGTCTGGGGTCCGGTGATNGGTCACCACGATTTGATATTAGAAAACGTTATTTATGATGGCCAAAAAATGTATTTTATTGACTGGGAATATGCNCACCTTGGTCATCCTTTAATCGACCACATTAAGCTATTTGGCCGAGATTATTGTGCAAACAAAGCGGATATACACACTATTAACGCACTGGAGACTCTCCAACGCGGTATTGAAAAATTATGGTACGCAGTGCAGGATAGCCAAACGAAAAATCATCGAGAATCACAGGAATAAACAATGAACAAACCTCTCAATGAGTTAACTCCAGAAGAACAATATGTCATACAGCAAAAGGGCACCGAGCGGCCTTTTACAGGTTTGCTAAATGATCACTCGGAGNGTGGGCTGTATATATGCAAGCAGTGTGATGCGCCTTTGTATCGGTCCGAGCACAAATTTCAGTCTCACTGCGGTTGGCCTAGTTTTGATGATGAAATTGAAGATGCCGTAACAAGAGAACCAGACGCTGATGGCCGGCGCACCGAAATTCTTTGCGCCAACTGCGGCGGCCACCTTGGCCATGTTTTTAGTGGCGAAGGTTACACAGAAAAAAACATCCGACACTGCGTCAACAGTATTTCAATGAAGTTTGTTGGCGCCGAATAAATATCGAAGCATTTTAAACACTAATCCCGAAAGTTTTTAAACTGGAAAGGCTGGCCAAGGCTAGCCTCACGCACTGATGCCATAACTGCTTGCAGATCATCGCGCTTCTTGCCCGTAACGCGTACTTCATCTCCCTGCACTTGGGCCTGAACCTTCAGCTTTTTCTCTTTGATTAGTTTGACTAACTTTTTGGAGACATCAGCAGCAATTCCCTGTTTAAAGCTAACATTTAACGAGAATGTCTTGCCACTATGAAACGCCTCTTCATCATATTCCATTACAGTGGGGTCGATTTTGCGTTTAACCAACTGGGTGGCAAAAATATCGAGTAATTGTTGGCACTGAAAATCAGCTTCAGCCTTTAGTGTCACCACATCATTAGCGAGAGTAATACTCGCATCGACACCCCTAAAGTCGAATCGAGTGGTTAATTCTCGGGCTGCATTGTTAGTTGCATTCAATATCTCGGCACTGTCAACTTCTGAAACAATATCTAAACTGGGCATAGGACAACTCTTCTTAATNGATTTAAGGTATTATTTTAACTTATTATGCTTGGGTCAATAAAAATCAATGGTCAACTCATGTATCTGCGGTAATAACATAGCTTTTTTAAGCTGCTGTGAGCCTTATTTGAAAGGTAGCGCCATACCAAGCGAACCTGAACAGCTAATGCGCTCTCGTTACAGTGCTTATGCTTTGGGTGGGTTTGGTGAGTATTTGTTAAAGACCTGGTTTCCACCCATGGCGAAAAATCTTAGGGTGAGTGAGCTCTCAGAAAAAACTCAGCAATGGATCAAACTTGATGTTTTAGGATCAGGCCATACAGATACAGAGGGTTGGGTAGAATTTAAAGCCACTTATCAAACTAACAGTGGCAAAAGCGTAATGCATGAGAAGTCAGTTTTTACTCGAATAGAGCAGCAATGGTTTTATATTGGTGGTGAGATTATATAGACTTAGAATCTCCATGNTCATCAGTTGATTTAAGGTAAATATTAGCAATGGACCTAAAATTAGTCGACCCTGAGCTCATACCAGCACTGCAGGCCATACCTGAGTTCGACATCTGGGCGGATCTAACTGTGACGCGGCAGGTGTCACTGCAGCGTAGTCAAGCTGTCGCAGCCACTCTGGCGCCTATCAGTAACGTCTCAACGTTGGATTACCAAGTGCAACAAGATNGCGATGACTCTGTGCCAGTCAGGGTTTATCGCCCTGTTGGGCATAAAGAGAACCTTCCCGCATTACTCTGGATCCATGGTGGTGGATACTGCTTTGGTAGTATGGAAGGGGATGATTATTCAGTAAAGCGTATGGTAGNANATATCGGTTGTGTGGTGATATCTGTGGACTACCGACTAGCACCTGAATTTCCTTTTCCTGTGCCATTAAATGACTGCTATGCCGCTTTACTTTGGGTTTTTGATAATGCGCATATGCTCAAGGTTGATAAGTCTTCTATTGCCATCGGAGGTATTAGTGCGGGAGGTGGTTTAGCCGCAGGTCTTGCGCTGTTGGCTAGGGATAGGGCAGAAGTATCGGTGGTCTTTCAGGCGCTGCTTTGTCCGATGATTGACAACAACAGCACATCAGACTCAAGCTTTATTGTTACTGATAAGCGCATCTGGAACCGCCAGTCTAATCTTCAAGGATGGATGTATTACTTGGGGTTGCACAAGACCTCGGAGCAAGAGCCCTATGCGGCATCTAAATACGCCGCTCCAACCCACGCTAGCGACTTACACGGCTTGCCACCGGCTTACATTGGCGTTGGTTCTGTCGATCTGTTCTTAGATGAAAATAGAGACTACGCAAAACGACTAAATGCCTCAGGCGTTGCTGCCCAGTTCGAAGTATTTCCTGGAGGGTTTCATGCGTTTGAGTTTTATGTGCCAGACGCGGCCATCTCAAGATTGGCAAGAGACACTCATTACAGCGCCATTAGGCTAGGTTTATTCGGCTAGGGATTCTCCATCTTCTTTTTTGGGCGCGACCATGCGCCCGAAGAGAATACCAACTTCAAATAGCAACCACATAGGGATCGCTAAAAGCGTCTGGGAGATAATATCGGGCGGCGTTAGCAACATTCCGAGAATAAAACACAAAACAAAGACGTAGGGTCTTTTCTTGGCCAAATTATCAGGTTCGACTGCTCCCATCCAAGACAAAATAACCACCGCAATCGGAATTTCAAAACTCAACCCAAAAGCAAAAAACAACTTGAGTACAAAATCAAGATAACTGCGAATGTCCGGCATGACACTGATGCCCTCTGGGACTATGCTGGTGAAAAACATAAATACCAGTGGAAATACCACATAGTAAGCAAAGGCCATTCCACTATAAAAAAGCACAACGCTTGAGAAGAATAAGGGTAAAACAATTTTCTTTTCACGTTTATAAAGCCCGGGCGCTAAGAAGGCCCAAGTTTGGTAAAGGATATAGGGCATCGCCGCAAACACTGACAATACCAATGTCAGTTTAAATGGCGTTAGGAAGGGCGATGCAACCTCAGTGGCGATCATACTGAGGTTATCCGGCAGATAAACTCTTATGGGCTCTGAAATGTATAAATAGAGCTCATTACTAAATGAAAATAGTCCNGCAAAAATCACTAACACAGCCACAACCGATCGTAATACACGGTTTCTGAACTCAATCAGATGTGCCATAAATGGTTGGCTTTCGAGGGTTTCTGATTCAGACATTTTTTTGATCGTCAGGGAGAATAGAATGCTGCGTTTGGGCAACATCCTCTAAATGATTTTTGGTTTTCTCAAGATCCCGCATAATTTGTTCGTTATGGAGTTGCCTGCGAATTTCATCGATGCCCACTTCATCTTCGATCTCAGTGCGTGCAGCAGATAAAAACTGTCTTAGGCGTCCAAACCAAAGACTTATAGTGCGAACAGTCTCCGGCAGACGCTCAGGTCCCATCACAATGAGAGAGAGCACCGCCACAATAAGTAANTCAGAAAAACCAATATCAAACATAAATATTAACTAGCCTTATACTAAAGACTCTGACTAGTCTTTATGCTCATCTTTTTCTGAGTGTTGTTCAGCGTTTACCGATTCGTCAGCCACTGCATCTTCCTCAGATTCATGAGATACCGAATCTTTAAAACCTTTTACCGCACCACCGAGATCTGAACCGATATTGCGTAGTTTTTTAGTGCCGAAAATAAGGGCCACTATGACTAAAACGATTAATAATTCTTGCCATCCAAAACCCATTACTATTCTCCTATTTTATTAGTCTGTNTTACGTTGAGCCTTTTCTTCAAGGCCAGATAAACCAAAGCGTCGCTCCAATTCTTCGAGTACCGACGTGGCATTTTCACCAAGATGTGACAGCATAACTAGTGAATGAAACCAGAGATCTGCTGTTTCATANACAACTTTATCATTTTNACCGCTATGTTCTGCGTCTTTTGCTGCCAGTATGGTCTCGGCAGACTCCTCACTGACTTTTTCAAGTATTTTATTGAGTCCTTTGTGATGAAGACTCGCCACATAAGACTTTTCAGNAGGCATACTTTTACGAGTCTCAATAACATCGCTCAGTTGCTTTAAAACTGAATCATCCATCAGTAAATATCCTTTGGGTCTTTAAGTACTTTGTCCACTGCNTGCCACTCACCGTCTTTGAANACNCGATAAAAGCATGATTGTCGGCCTGTGTGACAGGCGATGTCGCCCACCTGATTAACCTTCATCATGATTACGTCACTGTCACAGTCTAGTCTTAACTCTATCAGATGTTGCACATGACCTGATTCTTCACCTTTGCGCCATAACTTTTGTCGAGATCGTGACCAGTAAATAGCTCTATTCTCAATCACTGTGAGCTCCAGAGCTTCCCGGTTCATCCAAGCCATCATTAAAATAACGCCCGTATCAGCATCTTGGGCGATAGCTGGCACTAATCCGTCGCTGTTCCAACTGATATCATCGAGGTAACTCATTGTTAAGTGCCAGTAAGTGAAAAATATTTTGGGTAATTATGGCAGGTGTTACGGTGTAACTAAAGCTGAGACTAGCGAAGCAGCAGAATTAAAAGGCCCGTTAACATCAGAGCAATACTTGTATCGGTTGGCTCACTGAGTATCTCTCCCCATTGAGAAAGGGCTAACACAACGCCTCCACCTAAGGCGCTAAAGCCTAAGCCGCTGACTATTCCTTTTTTGATAGGCACCTTTTTACTTTCTGAAATATCCCCGTTTTTGTGCGTTGGCCCATCAGGCTGCGATGCTTTTAATGCCTGAAATATCATCGGTGGTATTTGAGGGAAGTGTTCCAACCAATCAGGTGCATAGCGCTTAAGTTGATTGAAAATATTTTTTGGGGAGTAGCGATCTTTAAGCCATTTCTCTAAAAAAGGCTGTGCTGTTTGCCAGAGATCTAAATCAGGGTATAGCTGTCGGCCCAACCCTTCGATGTTGAGAAGAGTTTTTTGCAGAAGTACCAGAGAAGGCTGCACTTCCATATCAAATCGTCGTGCTGTTGCAAACAGATCGATAAGCATGTGGCCCAATGAGATTTCACTAAGGGGTCGTTGGAAAATAGGCTCGCATACGGACCTTATGGCGCCAGTAAAATCGTTGATCGAGGTGTCTTTAGGTACCCATCCCGATCGAACATGAAGTTCGGCAACTAGGCGATAATCGCGCTGGAACATAGCTAACAGATTGCGAGCCATATAAAACTGATCTTCACTAGAAAGTGAGCCCATAATGGCACAGTCAACAGCAATATAGGTAGGCGACTTGGGGTTGGTTGCATCGACAAAAATATTGCCTGGATGCATGTCAGCATGGAAAAAATTATGCTCGAATACCTGGGTGAAAAATATCTCTACACCCCGCTCAGCTAGCAGTTTAAGGTCGACACTTGCCGCTTCCAACTGTTCCATGTCTGTAACTGGAATGCCATAGATTCGCTCCATGACCAGAACATCTTTGTTAGAGTATGGCCAGTGTATCTCTGGGACATGCAGCATCGACGAGTCTGCAAAGTTGTGGCGCAGTAGGGAGGCATTCGCGCCCTCTGATTGCAGGTTAAGCTCTTCAATAATGACAGATTCGTAGTCCTTTACTACTTCTACAGGGTGTAACCGCTGTCCATCCTCGCTGTACTTTAGAACTAATCGGGCCAATGTATAAAGCAAGGCAAGGTCCTTGCGGATTGTTTTCTCAATATTTGGCCGCACCGCTTTAACTACGACTTCTTGGCCGTCAGCTAATACTGCCGCATGGACTTGAGCAACAGAAGCAGATGCTAGAGGTTCTGACTCGAAGCTTTGAAATAGATCATCCGTCTTCCCAGCTAAAGCAGTCTCTATATTTTGTTTAAATACCGCCGAGGAAAAGGGTGGAACATTATCTTGCAGTGCGGACAGCTCACTACTGATATCGTCAGGAACAAGATCTGGACGGGTTGAGAGCAACTGGCCAAACTTTACAAAGATAGGGCCAAGTTCTTCTAAGGATTTTCTTAATCGCTCTCCACGATCTTCATGGGCAGGGCCAAATAACATGGCTGGCGCCAGTAAAAGTCGAGCCCCTAGAGGCAGCTTATGCTTGTCGAGCAACAAATCGAGACGATATTTACCGACCACCCTGATTATCTTGATCATGCGCCTTAGTCTAATCACGAGTTAAGAGCTCCAGGATCACTGGGGGTTATCTTCTGATAGAGTCGCTTTACTCTTGCAGCTAAGCGATCTGCATCAGCAGAAAGCTGTCGAATATCAGGGATGATCGCTTCAAATTCATTTTTACTGGGTGTGAGATTAAATTCCTCTTGAGCAACTTCAACCAACCCAGTCGAAGCTCGGGTGACGATGTCTTGTCTAATCACCGCTGAGTTTCGAACAGTCTTGGCTATTAAATGAGCAGGGATATCGCCAATAATTTCTGCTAACGCGCCTTCCCAGTCAATATCCACATCTCCCATAATCTTATTGAGCTGATGCAGAGTGTCTAAATTGCCACTGACGTTAACGCCAGTACCCGAAAAAGAGATCGACTCTTTCGCATTGACGGCGATAGCAGCCATTGCAATCAATGTTCCATTAATTGTGACAGTGACATTTCCATCCCAATTATTATGCAGTTGAATACCAGTAGCGGTAGGTTCTATAGCGATGGTGAGAGGTGGCAGAGTACTTTCAACTAAGAATACCTGACCTTCTAGCTTGGTCAGAGCTTGTTTGGACGCGGGATCCTTTGTCAGGGCGGCGTTAATCAGGGTTTCTGCACCTTCAAGTGCAGTTCTTTTAAATAGGGACAGCATCGTTAAGGCTTGACTCCACGATGCAGAGCAACAATACCACCAGTCATATTATGAAAATCAGTATTGGCAAAACCAGCATCATCTAACATCTGCAAAAGAGTCCCTTGATCAGGATGCATACGAATAGATTCTGCCAAGTATTGGTAACTATCAGCGTCACCTGCAAATGCCTTGCCCAGTTTTGGTAAAATATTGAATGAATATGTATCGTAGATTTTGCCCAGCAATGGATTGCCGGGTCTAGAGAACTCCAATATCAATAGTCGTCCGCCGGGTTTCAAAACTCGCAACATTGAACGTAACGCCATGTCTTTATCAGTAACATTGCGGAGACCAAAAGCGATAGTGATCACGTCAAAGGTATTGTCAGGGAATGGCAAATGTTGCGCATCTGCTTGAGAGAATTGAACATTGTTAACGATTCCTCGGTCCACCAAGCGATCACGGCCCACCTTTAGCATTGAGTCATTAATGTCAGCTAATACAACACAGCCTTCTGGGCCGACAATGCCGGAGAATTTTGCGGCTAAATCACCAGTACCACCGGCAATATCTAACACCTTGTGTCCTTTCCGAACACCAGACATTTCAATTGTCATGCGCTTCCAGAGTCGATGAACACCACCAGACATCAAGTCGTTCATGAGATCATAGTTACCTGCTACAGAGTGAAATACATCGGCGACTTTGCCGGCTTTTTCCTCGACATCAACGGTTTTATAACCAAAGTGAGTAGTTTTTTCAGACATCGTTATCATAGTGCATTAAAAAATTGGCCGACCATTGTAGCCTTACTTGAGCGGTTTGGATATCAATGGAGGTGGATACTAAAAAAATCAGTGACTCGCCAATTAGGTCAACGGCATCAAGTGTTTTAGGGACCCTATTCTAAGTCAGATTAACAACCTGCACACCGGATTCGCGAGATTGCCCTGCTTCATGCAAACGACCAAGATAACTTATCCAGTTGTCAGTGTAACCTTCACCCAATTCGTAAAGATAATCCCAAGTGAAAATTCCTGAATCATGGCCATCGTTGAAGGTAATTTGAATCGCGTAATTGCCAG
>NYWV01000004.1 GCA_002685195.1 Porticoccaceae bacterium | reverse complement strand
CTGCATTCCTACCGTTGCTCTTTTGGCCAGGAGTCTCCGGTGAGTTCATGTCTTACTTACCCATTACTGTGTTTGCAGTATTAGCATGGTCCCTTGCTTACGCACTTATCTTTGCGCCGACATTAGGAATTGTGATGGCCCGTCGCCGAGGTAAAAAGAAGAAACTACCTGAAGATCACCAATCCCTAATGTCGGCGCAAAGATAAGCGCGTAGGCAAGAGACCATGCTAATACTGCAAACACAGTAATGGGTAAGTAAGACATGAACTCACCGGAGACTCCTGGCCAAAAGAGCAACGGTAGGAATGCAGCTAAGGTAGTCCCGGTGGACGCAATAACAGGGATTGCCATACGCTGAACCGCGGTTATATACGCCTCACGAGTTGATAAACCCTCGGCCCCTTTGGTACTTGAAAACTCTACAACAACAATAGCACCATCAATAAGCATACCCAGAGAGAGTAGAAGCCCAAACATCACCATGAAATTAAAACTGTGACCCAGAACATTAACGATAATAAGCGCTCCGAGAAGGCAAAATGGGATGCCAAAGCCTACTAATAATCCGGATTTAACACCCAAAGTTGCCACCACTAAAATAAGTACCAAACACATGGCAGTGATAATATTACCTTGCAACTCGTTAACCATTTGATTAGTCATCTCTGAACTATCAAAGGTGTAGCCTATATCCATATCCATGGAAAACTGATCTCTGGATAGAGCCACGGTTTCTCTAGATGCATCAACCGTTCTAATTAGGTTGGCAGTAAGACGTTTGCGCACGTCGATCGCAATCGTCTTTTTACCGTTAATAAGACTATAGCCCGAAGGATCCTTGAAAGTTCGACGCACATCAGCCACATCGCCCAGAGAGACTGATCCCTCTGCATTATTGCGTATTGGTAAGGATCTGATATCGTCAGTCGTTTCGATCAAGGCAGGTACTTTTATACCAAAGCGGCCCTGCGCCGCATCCATCTCGCCAGCTGGGATCAAAAGATTGTTGACCCTCACTGCGTAGACTATTTCATCGATGCTTAAACCGTACTGTTCGAGTCGCGAGGGATCCAAAACGACATCAACAACCTCGTCACGATGGCCAGAAATATCCGCTGTAAGCACGTCTGGAAGCATCTCTAATTGACGTTGATAAAACTTTGCCGCTCTGAAAAGCTCTCGTTCAGAGACTTTGTCTCCTGAGAATGTAATAACTATCGCTGGCTCAGGGCTTGGGCTGAGTTCATTAACGATGGGCTCTTTAGTCTCCTGGGGGAATTCGGCTTTGGCCCTATCAACTGCTTCACGTACATCAGCGACTGCTTGCTTTATGTTGTCTCCTACTTCAAATTCAACTGTAATGACAACGAGCCCCTCACGGGCAGTGGCTTGAGTTTCCTCAAGTCCGTCGAGTGTTTTTAATTCTTTTTCTATCGGTCTCGCCAAAAGCCGAGCACCGTCCTCTGGGGAGATACCGTCATGCCTTACCATAATCATAACGATGGGCAATGTCACATTAGGATTCAACTCCACTGGCATTGAAAAACGTGAACCCGCTCCAGCAACAAGTACTAAGAGCATTATGGCGAGCGTTGCTCTGGAGTGATCAACAATAAGTCTTAAAAATTTCATCTGTCTGACAGCCCGTTTTATTGTTCAACAACGTTGGACAAAAAAGTAGGAGCAACCTTTTCACCATCAATAATGTAATTCTGTCCCACTGTAACAACCAACGCCTTCTCTGGTAATCCTGAGACCCACATACCCTTCTCTGTTTCACCAAGTGCCGTAACGGAATTAGATTGGGCGATATTCTTTTCACTGATTACTCGAACCACCATGCCGCCTCGGTCGTCTAACAAAACGCTACTGGCGGGAATCAAGTGTGCTGGCACACTTTGAGTAAGAATTTCAAGGCGCGAGGACAAGCCAGCTAAAATAGACTCATCAGGATTCTCCGCAAGCGCTTCTAAACGATAGCTCCGCGTTGCAGTGTTTGCTTGATGAGCTAGATAACTAACTGAAGCCCCAGTTGAATGAAAACCATTTATCGTCACGGAGGCTTCGTCGCCTAACTTTATTTTACTAACTTCTTTTTCGTTGACCAACGCTGTTATCTTAATTGGATTTAGATCAACCACTACAGCGCAGATCATCCCTGGAACAACATAATCACCAATCTCGACTGGACGTGTCTCTACGATTCCATCAAAAGGTGCTTTGACCTGTAAATGACTGACATTGATCTGAGCTCGTTTCAAATTGGCTCTGGCCGTCTCTAATTTTGCTTTTGCTTGGGATATAGCTAAATCAGATTGATATCCTCCGGTTTTCAGTTTCAGCGCGCCTTCGTAAGCGATATCAGCTTGTTTTAAGTTTGCTTTAGATTGGCTTAAACGCAATAATCTATCCTCGGCATTGACTTCACAAATGGTCTGCCCTTTCTTAACACCGGCTCCCTCTTTAACTGGAACCGCAGAAATTTGGCCTGCCACCTGCGCCACAACATTTACCGATCTATTGGCCTTTGTATTTGCACGCAACGAAACTTTTGGCTGGAACATTTCCTGACTAAAAGTCGTGACTTGAATAGAGGTGAGAGGAGTCTCAGTGAATTTTACTTCTTTAGAAGCTGGGGTGACGAAAATACCGCTGCCAAACCAAAGTAAAAGGACAAATGTAAAAATAGATGCTAAACGAACATTTGTATTCAAGATAATTCCTCTGCTGTTATTCTTTTGGGGGGTAAAGATTGTAAAGCAAAAAAGATTTTTTTATGCCAACTAATCAAAGATTTAAGTCACCATTATAGTCGGTTTGCGTGAATCACAATACTTTACGTGTGGTTTTACTCAATAGTTTTGTCAAGCCTTTGATTTTAAGCAAAATTGGCAATAACGATTAAGTTATCTGTTCGACCCAAAGTATCAATATTTGTTGAATCAATTATCCCAAAACAATGAGTTTTGATTGAGCACACAATATCGAATATAGCTACGAAAAATAATTTTTTTAACAGTTTTTTTTGATAGAATGCGCGTTCAAAAATAAAAGGGTCTTCTAAATGAACAATTCACTACTTCCGCCACTGTTGGGTCTATTTGGCATGCTAGCCGCATTCGTTGTTTACGGGCTAGTAATGAAATATCCCGATGGTGAAGATAAGGTAAAAAAAATTGGTGATCAAATTCATACTGGCGCACTTGCCTTTATGAAAACAGAATACAAATACTTATTAATTTTTATTGCCGTCCTCGTTGTACTTGCTCAGGTATTTTTGGGCACAGAAACTGCCATTGCCGTTATCGTTGGAGCAGCATGCTCATCTCTAGCAGGCTTTATTGGCATGTATGCTGCGACCAAAGCAAACGTGAGAACAGCAACTGCTGCTCAACAGGATGGTGCTGCTGCAGCTTTATCTGTCTCTTTTTACGGTGGTTCAGTGATGGGACTGTGTGTTGCGTCTCTAGGATTAATTGGCTTAGGTGGCTTGTACTACTTCTACGCGGCCAATGGTGCTTCTCATGTTCACGCTCTAGAAGGGTTTGGCATGGGCGCCTCGGTTGTAGCTCTGTTCTCGAGAGTAGGTGGCGGTATCTTTACCAAGAGCGCAGATGTTGGTGCTGATTTGGTAGGGAAAATTGAAGCAGGAATTCCAGAAGATGACCCAAGAAACCCCGGTGTGATCGCAGATAATGTGGGTGATAATGTGGGCGATGTTGCAGGAATGGGCTCTGATATCTTTGAATCCTACTGCGGTTCAATGATCGCTTCGATCGCAATTGCATACACAATGAGCTCGGAGAGCCTAATGTTTTTGCCCCTCGGACTTGCAGCAACTGGCTTAATCGCATCCATCATTGGTATTTTCATCGTTAAGATGCAATCCGCAAAGGCTCCTGCTAGCGCTCTTAGATCAGGAACACTTCTTGCCCCAGTCATCTTTATTGTGATGGCTTACTTCCTCATTCAATCCATGGGCGATGTACCTATGGCTGTTTTGTGGTGTGTTGTTGCTGGTGCCGGTGGTGGTGTATTAATTGGATTGATCACTGAATACTATACAGGCGGTCAACCAGTTAAAGAGATTGCTGAATCAGGTGAAACTGGATCTGCAACTGTTATGATTTCAGGATTGTCTGTGGGCATGCAATCGGTAGTTATCCCTATTTTGATTCTTGCGACCATTATTCTGGTATCCACCTCAATTGCAACTGGAGCCAATATTGCTGGAGTATATGGTGTCGGTATTGCCGCCGTCGGTATGCTATCCACAGTAGGGATAACCATGGCAATTGATGCATATGGTCCTGTTGCTGATAACGCTGGTGGTATTGCAGAAATGGCAGGCATGGGCAAAGAAGTTAGAGATATTACTGACTCGCTAGATGAGTTGGGAAATACAACTGCTGCAATCGGCAAAGGATTTGCTATTGGCGCTGCTGCTCTAGCGGCCTTGGCGATTATCTCGGCCTATTCTGCACAGGTATCTTTGAAATATGGCAGCGACTTTTCTCTGTCTTTAACCAACCCTATGGTTCTGGTGGGTATGTTCATTGGTATCTGTATCCCATTCCTAATTTCCTCAATCACAATGAAGGCTGTGGGTGATGCAGCATTTGAAATGATTAATGAAATTAGAAGACAATTTAGAGAAATATCTGGTCTGATGGAAGGAACAGCGGATCCTGATTCTGAAAGATGCGTGGAAATTGCGACTAAAGCTGCTCTTAAGAAAATGATGTTGCCAGGTATCATTGCCGTGGCAATGCCTGCAGTTGTTGGTTTTGGTTTAGGTGCAATCGCTTTAGGCGGTATGTTAGCAGGTGGTCTTTTAGGCTGTGTTGCATTAGCTCTATTTATGGCGAATGCCGGTGGAGCATGGGATAACGCTAAGAAATATGTCGAGAAGGGTAATCTGGGTGGAAAAGGCTCAGACACTCATGCAGCGGTTGTTGTCGGAGATACCGTTGGTGATCCGTTCAAGGATACCTCTGGTCCAGCTATGAACATTTTGATCAATGTTATGGCCATGGTAAGTCTTGTTATCTCAAGTCTATTACCTCTCAACGGGTTCTTCTTTTAATCATCCGTTACTACGATTGATCCAGAGAATCATCTCTGGATCAATCCTTTCAAAGGGTATATTTCAAACTCACGAGCGTCCTCTATCGATGTTCGGAGGATTAGTTACAAAGATACTATGTCTGAGTCAGAGCTCCGCTGAAACACAGAGTTCTAGCTGGGGTGAAATCACTGGCTGAACAATTCCTTAAATAGATCATCACTATTGAGACCGTGTCGATGAAGCATGTCTCTCAATCTCCTTAAACCATCTACCTGAATCTGACGCACTCTTTCCCGGGTTAAGCCGATTTCCAGGCCGATCTGCTCTAGGGTTTCCTCTTGATGATGCATTAACCCGAATCGGCGGACCAAAACCTCTCTTTGTTTCTCAGGCAATTGCTGTAACCAGCCAACTAATACACACGACAAATCATCGGTTTCTACTTGCGTGTCTGGACCTACTTTATTCGTATCAGCAACTGTATCGACCAGGCTTTTTTCTTGATCTGCCACGGGCGCGTCAA
The DNA here is from genome assembly GCA_002685195.1 of Porticoccaceae bacterium. Classification (GTDB taxonomy): domain Bacteria; phylum Pseudomonadota; class Gammaproteobacteria; order Pseudomonadales; family Porticoccaceae; genus HTCC2207. Next base: position 42,358 of record NYWV01000004.1, on the reverse strand, counting down.
TCGACGTAATTCGTTCGCTCAGGCTAAGGATTTTAAGAACATCTTTAATTGGCTTGTTTACTTCCACCGCAATCTCTTCGGGTGTTGGATCATGATCTAAACGCTGAGCTAACTTGCGAGAGGCTCGCAAATATACATTGAGCTCTTTGACAACATGAACGGGTAGTCTAATAGTGCGCGTCTGGTTCATTATCGCACGTTCAATGGTTTGACGGATCCACCATGTGGCGTAAGTTGAAAAACGGTATCCCAACTCGGGGTCAAATTTTTCAACTGCTCGCATCAAGCCAATATTACCTTCTTCAATTAAATCCAAAAGATCTAATCCACGATTAATATATCGACGAGAGATTTTGACAACCAGACGAAGGTTACTCTCAATCATTCGATGTCGAGAACGCTCACATCCATCATTTAACTGTCTAGTATAGAGAATTTCTTCTTCGGCACTTAAGAGGGGAGCATAGCCTATTTCTTTTAGGTAAATACTCATCGCGTCGATTACTCGACGGCTAGGATCCTGCTCTTTTTTACTGCGCTTGGCGACTAAGGGCGGAACCTTTAAGTCACCTACTAATGTATCTTCAACCATTTTTTGCAACTCCTTTGCAATAATATTGAGGTCAATCCTGACGCCAACCCTATGTTCCTCTTAAAAAATATCAATCTACCTGAGGTAATTAATTGGATTGACAGGATTCCCGTCTTTTCTGATTTCAAAATACATCGTTCCGTCGACGCCCAAACTTGAAATCACATCAGTCTGATTTACAGACTGCCCTACCTTTACTAATAATTTGTCGTTATTCGCATAAGCACTCAGCAACATATCACTATGCTTGATGATAATCAACTTACCATAGCCGCGCAAACCCTCTCCAGCATAAACTACGTTTCCTGGGGCAGCGGGATTCACCTTTGCATTACTTGATGCTTTTAAATTAATTCCTTTCTGTAATTTTTTTGGATTGAAAGGTTCTAATACTTCAGCTTTCACTGGCCACTTCCACTGCCAATTCTTGGCATAGACTGCTGACTTTGGTCGAGTCACCGGATTAGCTCTCTGATCTTTGGCAGTAGATGTCAGTTGCTCTTTTGTCTGTGTTACAGCTATATTTTTTCCATCAACAGAGAGAATTTGATTTGGGCTTATAATGTAAGGTGAATCAAGATTATTAATATTTGCCAGAGTCTTCACATTCAAACCATGCTGTGCGGCGATGGAAAACAGGGTATCTCCTGCCCTAACTTTGTATCGTTTCTTTGGAGTACCCGAAAACTTCTTAAGGCCAATCGAAAGGGTCAGCTCTTGACCAGGATTAATAATGTATGGCTCATAAAGAGAGTTAGCATTTGCAAGATCTACTACATTTAAGTCATAGCGCCAAGCAATAGAATAGAGCGTTTCTCCAATGTCAACTTGATGACTTTTAATTCGAATACTGGGAGGTTGGTTACGATCAGTTACCGATGCAGGATTGTTTGAGCAGCCAACAACTAACAGAGAAACCAACCAAACAAAGATTTCTTTTCTCACTGCAATGGCCCTATTGAGTAGATTCTAATTTTGACTTTACGAAATAATCCAACCCCATCACCGCACTCAAAGCGAACACGAACATGACCGTGCACAACACGGTTTGTGGATCTCCACCTGTAAGCCCTAAAAACTCTGAGGGCATAAGATTGTCGGTGGATAGCACTAAAATCTTTCCCGACTCAGTCGTCATAGAGGAGGTTACTAATTTCCAAGGCCAAATAATACTCAAACTACCCATAAGAAATCCACACATAGTTGCGATTACCAAAGTTTCAAATCGAGCTAATAGCCAGGATAATAAACGACTAAACAACATCAGACCAATAATTCCTCCAAGAGCAAATGCAGCCAATATGTCAATCTGCAGATTGGCAATCGCACCTATGAATACAGGATAAAGGCCCAACAGCACAAGAATAAAGGAGCCAGATATCCCTGGTAAAATCATTGCACACAGGGCAATGGATCCCGCTAGGAACATGGTAACTACGGTTCCTTCCAAAACCACTGGCGGAGCTATAGAAATTCCATAAGCTATGCCTATTCCAACAAAGAAGATTAGTTTTTCATAGGTACTACGCAAAGGATTTTGCCGCATAAGGTAGACCACAGATGCAACGATCAAACCTGTAAAAAAAGACCACAATGGCAATGGATGCTCAACCAGCAGGTACTGCATAACCTGAGCCAGCGAGAATAAACTGGTCAAGATTCCCGCTAGTAAAATAACAATAAAGCGACCATTGATGAACCTCCATGCAGTCCCTATACCTTCAGACTTAAGTGTTTGGAGTGCTCTTAAATTTAGGGATTTGATAGTATTGATCAGTTCAATATATATACCAGTGACAAAAGCAATAGTTCCACCTGAAACACCAGGAACAACATCTGCAGCTCCCATTGCTAGGCCTTTTATGTATAACAGCAGATTGTCTGTGAATTTTTCCATAGGAAATCCTGTTGAGATATCAGCGGGAAAGCCCACTTAGCAAAGGAACGAATTTTACCTTCTCGACGATTATCTGGTCGAACTCCGATGAATCTTCTATACGTTTAACTAAACGCAAGTCTTGAGACTCACCACTACCTACTGGAATAACTAATAGCCCATTAGGCGCTAACTGACTTAAAAGATCTTCGGGTATCGCCTGGGGCGCCGCAGTTGTAATTATTCCATCATAGGGTGCTTGCTTTTCCCAGCCAAAACATCCATCTGAAAGATTTGCAGATACATTAGTTAAACCTAGCTTCCTAAAGCGCTGTTTTGCTTTAATTAACAAGGGCTCAATCCGCTCTACCGTATGAACCTCTGTAACTAACTGAGCTAAAATCGCCGACTGGTAGCCAGATCCTGTGCCGATTTCTAATACTTTACTGAGAGGCCCCGCTGAGAGTAAGATTTCTGTCATTCTTGCTACGATATAGGGTTGTGATAGTGTCTGGGAGAACCCTATAGGCAAAGCAGTGTCTTCATATGCCCTGTGTGATAAAGCTTCATCAAGAAAAATATGCCGCGGCGTGCTGCGAATAACATCAAGTACCTTTTGGTTAGTGATGCCCTGCTCGGTCAATCGATTAATTAACCGTTCTCGGGTTCGTTGAGAAGTCATCCCGATACCCGCTAATTCAACCGAATTCACCCAAATCTCCTATCGTGCATATTCCAAAAATGAATTGGCTTCAATCCCAAACCAATCACCAACGAGAGTCTAATATATCATATGGGGACATAGCTCGGGCGGGATAATTGAGCTATTTCTCGCAGTAATGCTGTAGCAAAGCATCCTCTGGACAAACTGAATTCCAGGCTCAACTGATTAGGCTCAATCCAGTCGTAAAGAACACTGTCCGAACGCAATATTAAATTTCTTCGCTCCTGTTTTAAACCTGCATGCTCGAGCGCATAACACCAGTCTTGCCAATCCTTCAGAACCTGCTCTTCAACACTTGCCGCGTTCCTGTCAGCAGATGACCGTCCTCTTCCCCAAAGTGGTCCAGTATAGTCTTGAAGTCGATCTAGAGATCCATCTGCGTTGTCTATATGCCTAGCCAACACAAGATTAAACAGCCACGAGCGAGCTGCTGATAAATATAGGCCTGTGCCATGCCTGTTGCCCTTTAGTTTATCTGCCATAATAAGCTTCTGAACCTCATGAAGATTATTACCCTGATGACCAAATCGTTGCTCGCCAAAATAATTGGGCACGCCGTGACGACTAATTAACTTCATGCGATCATCAAAAGATTTTTCCTCAACCTCAAATTCTCTTAAGACTATTTTAAATCGGTTGCCTTGATGCATTCCTCGACGCAACTTTTTATTATGGCGCGCTGTTCTTAAAATTGTGAAGTCATTATGGATAAGAGTGTCCAAATCTAAATCTCGACCGGGAACATGTAAGCTAAACCATTGCGTGGTGATAGCAAATCTATCTTTCATCCCACAATAACCTACGTCATTCCGCTTTATTCCTGCCAGCTTTGCCAATATCCCTGCAACCCAGCTTGTGTTTTGATCTTTTTTGCTAATCAACAGCCACAGATGCTCACCCTCACCAGAGGACTCAATATCCATAATTTCATCAACTAGAAAGTCTTCCGGGCAAGAGCGAAATACAGCCGTCTCTTGTGGTTGTCCGTGTAAATAGGGTAATTTCCCAAATTCAAGGGTACGCGTATCGATAAATCTAAGTCTCGCTGATTAAGTTAGCTGGTTGAAGGTACTAAAAGAACTGATCCATGACAGGCAATACCCTCTTCTCTTCCGGTAAACCCTAATCCCTCTGAGGTCGTTGCTTTAATATTGATTTTTTCGCTTTCACATCCAAGTACAGAGGCAAGATTTTTACACATATTTTCTAAGTATGGAGACATCTTTGGCCTCTGAGCGATGATAGTAAGATCCGCATTACCCAAAGAGTAACCTTTACTAGACATCATTTGAACGACAACTTGTAGCAATTGAAGACTGTCGCTATTCTTGTACTGGGAATCGGTATCAGGGAAGTGTCTACCTATATCACCCAAACCCAAAGCGCCTAAAATCGCATCAATAAGGGCATGAGTTAGAACGTCCCCATCTGAATGAGCAATGAAGGCCCTCTCAAAGGGAATAGAGACGCCACCTAAAATAAGCGCTTCGCCTTCTCCAAAAGCATGCACATCGTAACCATGTCCTACACGCATTAATGCTTCTCCTGATTTAGTAGAATAGCCTCGGCAATCATCAAGTCCTCTCGTCGAGTAATCTTGATATTGTCCTGCCGACCCTCTACAACACAAACTTTCCTTCCGGTATTTTCAATCGCGGTTGACTCGTCCGTAGGTATTTCTTGGTTATCAAGCATTCTTGAAATTGCATCATACAAAATTTTGTACCGAAACATCTGTGGAGTCTGTGCAACTCGATAATGTTCACGATTCACGGTTTTTTCTACGTTCTGATCGGAGGTGACTATTTTTAGTGTTTCATTTACCGTCGTGGCCAGTAATCCTCCTACTGGATGAGACTTTAACGCATCGATGAGCTTACAAATATCAGATGAAGTGACGCAAGGCCTAGCCATGTCATGGACCAGAATCCAGTCATTGGGTTTAGCTAGATCTTGTAACGCATTGAGACCACTTAAAACAGAGTGTGCCCGCGTTTCACCGCCCTCTATAAGCTGGACTCTAGGGTTTTTAGTAGCGTCAACCCTTACCCAATAACCTGAAGCGGAGTCACAGGGAGCAATAATTCGATTTATTAATCTAACATCCAAAAGACGCTGTAGAGTATGTTGAGCAACAAGTTCTCCCTGTAACTGGTGAAACTGTTTTGGAATGTCCGCTGAAAATCGTTTACCAATTCCCGCTGCAGGGACTATAGCCCAGTAATTTGCTTCCACATTCTTCATGGTGCCTTTTCCTCAGAAAAACGCCGTTCCTTGGAAATACCAGAATCCTCATCAGTTACAAGATAAAAGACCTCTCCTTGCTTAATCATACCTAGATCTTTGCGAGCCTTTTCTTCGATAGCGTCAAGATTTGTTTTTAGGCTCTCCACATCTCTAGCAATGATCTCATTACGCAGTCTTAGTCTTTCATTCTCAGCTTTTTGAAGCGCTAACTGCCCATCTAACTCAGCTTGATGAGCAAGACTGCCCTCTCCGACCCAAAGACGGACTTGCAAACCAAGCAACAATAAAACAAGTATTATAAGCAACCAACGCATAAGTCTATTCTATTCTATTGTAGGAACTGCGGCTCCGTTACTGCTTACCGCTATCAGGACTTAAACTCAGCTCGACCTTTGTAAGGTGCCAGTCCTTGACCCAACTCAGCTTCAATTCGCAGCAAGCGATTATATTTTGCAACCCGATCGGACCGGCATAGGGACCCCGTTTTTATCTGACCCGACGCTGTAGCAACCGCAAGATCCGCAATAGTCGTATCTTCTGTCTCTCCAGAGCGATGAGAAATAACAACGGTATACCCAGCATTCTTAGCCATCTCAATAGCATCTAGGGTTTCCGATAAGGTGCCAATTTGATTAAATTTAATTAAAATTGAGTTAGCAACGCCCATCTCAATTCCGCGACTCAAAATACTAGTGTTGGTAACAAATAAATCATCCCCCACAAGCTGCACCCTCTCACCCAACTTTTCGGTCTGATATTTCCATCCTTCCCAGTCTGATTCATCTTGGCCATCTTCGATCGAGATAATCGGGTATTGATCACAAAGTTCTCCTAAGAAATCACTAAAACCCTCGGCGCTGTATACCTTTCCTTCTCCTGATAAATCATATTTCCCATCTTTATAGAATTCAGATGCAGCGCAATCTAATGCTAAAGTTACGTCAGTTCCCAATTCATAGCCCGCGGCTTCTGTTGCTTCTTGAATCACAGCGAGAGCTTCTGCGTTAGAAGATAGATTAGGCGCAAAGCCCCCCTCATCACCAACAGCTGTATTGAGGCCTTTTTTACTAAGCACTTTCTTCAATGAGTGGAAAATCTCAGCACCCACTTGCAATGCCTCTGCAAAGCTCTTCGCCGATACTGGCTGAACCATGAATTCTTGAATATCAACGTTATTATCAGCGTGTTCACCGCCATTGATAATATTCATCATTGGAACTGGCATGCTGTATACACCCTGAGTCCCATTAAGTTCAGCAATATGAGCATACAAAGGCATTTTTTTGTCTTGGGCTGCGGCTTTAGCAGCAGCTAAAGATACCGCCAAAATAGCATTGGCTCCCAACACCGCTTTATTATCAGTACCATCTGCAAGAATCATAGCGTCATCAAGTGCTCTTTGATCTGACGGGTCCGACCCTAGTAAAAGAGTTCTTATAGTGGTGTTGATATTTTTTACTGCCGTTAGAACTCCCTTACCTAAGTAGCGAGTCTTATCTCCATCTCTGAGTTCAAGTGCTTCTCTTGAACCAGTGGAGGCCCCCGAAGGAGAGCACGCGGTGCCCACAATTCCATTATCTAATATCACATCTGCCTGAACTGTCGGGTTTCCTCTTGAATCCAATACTTCAAAGGCGCGAATGTCAGCAATATTACTCATTGGGGTAGATCTCCATTTATATTAATCATGACTCTGTGCGAGTACTAAGGTTGCGGTAAGTTAGATTTTTAATAGGCTAAAGATAATGCAGTTCTAATTAAACTATACCCAAATCGGGTTGAGACTTTATTAGATCATCAAAAGACTTCATCTGTGTTAAGAAGGGCTCTAGCTTGTCCAAAGGGAGCGCACTAGGGCCATCACAAAGAGCTTGGTCGGGATTTGGGTGTGCTTCTAGGAATAGCCCTGCGATTCCTACAGAAATTCCCGCTCTTCCCAACTCTGCAACTTGATGCCTACGTCCTCCTGATGCCGCACCCAGGGGGTCCCTACACTGAAGAGCGTGTGTTACATCAAAGATCAGTGGTAGCCCTCCACTAACCTCTTTCATGGTTCTAAATCCAAGCATATCAACAACTAAATTATCATATCCCATGCAGGCCCCACGCTCGCAAAGCATCACTTTTTCGTTACCGCATTCGCGAAATTTTTCAACAATGTTCCCCATCTGCCCGGGACTCAAGAACTGGGGCTTTTTAATGTTAATAATCGCATTTGTCGCAGCCATAGCTTCAACAAGATCTGTTTGTCGCGCAAGAAAGGCAGGCAATTGAATAACATCACAGACCTCTGCTACTGGTGCCGCTTGTGAAACCTCGTGAACATCGGTAATGACTGGAACATTATAAGTAGATTTAATTTCTTCAAATATCCTCAACCCTTCTTCGAGGCCAGGACCCCGAAAAGAATGTATCGATGAACGATTTGCCTTATCAAATGAAGCTTTGAATACATAAGGAATACCAAGTTTTTCAGTGGTCTGAACATAAGACTCAGCGATTTGCATTGCCATATCTCGAGACTCAAGGACATTCATTCCACCAAAGAGCGCCATAGGAGCATCATTACTCACCTTAATATTTCCTATTTGAATGACTAATGACGTCACTGCTTTCTCCTGAACTTCTATTTATGCTGCTGGTAACCTGCTGCTGCATCTACAAATTTTTCAAATAACGGATGTCCATCTCTTGGTGTAGAGGTAAATTCCGGGTGAAACTGACTTGCAAAAAACCATCGGTGATCGGGTAATTCTATAGTTTCCACTAGATTTTTATCAAACGACAATCCGCCCACTACTAAACCAGCTTCCTTTAACTGAGGAAGGTAATTATTGTTCACTTCAAAACGATGACGGTGGCGTTCTTTAACTTGATCTGCACCGTAAATACCTTCGGCATTTGAACCAGGAACAAGGTGACATACCTGGGCTCCCAAACGCATGGTGCCACCCAGATCCGAGTCAGCGCTGCGCTGTTCTCTATTACCTTTCTCGTCAATCCACTCTTCAATTAACCCCACCACTGGGTGCTCTGTCTCCGAGTTAAATTCCGTACTATTTGCACCCTCTAAACCACATGCGTTACGAGCATATTCAATCACAGCTATTTGCATACCCAAACAAATACCCAAATATGGAATGTTATTTTCCCGCGCAACTTTTACCGCATGAATCTTCCCCTCTATCCCACGGGAACCAAATCCTCCTGGAACCAAGATCGCATCAACCCCATCTAACAATCCATGATCAACTTCAAGCTGTTCTGAATCAATATAGCGGATCTTTACCTTTGTTTTATTATGAATACCAGCATGAACGAGAGCTTCGGTGAGCGACTTGTAGGCATCCAGAAGGTCCATATATTTTCCAACCATTGCGATTGTTACCTCGCCATCAGAAAGCATTTGATTTTCCACCACCTTGTCCCATTGTGTTAAATCTGCAGCCGGCCTATCGATGTTAAAACGATCTAAGACAAATTGATCGAGACCCCGCTCATGGAGCATTCTTGGAATTGCATAAACAGTAGCTGCATCCATCACTGGAACAACAGCTCGCTCCTCCACGTTAGTGAACAGGGATATCTTTTTAAGTTGATCTTCTTCAATTTCCACTTCAGATCGACATAACAACACATCTGGCTGCAACCCCAGTGAGCGCATTTCTTTTACAGAGTGTTGAGTCGGCTTAGTCTTTGTCTCTCCCGCAGTGGCGATGTATGGAACGAGGGTAAGATGTATTAACAGAGATTTTTGATAGCCCAATTCACCTCTCATCTGGCGAACCGCTTCAAGAAATGGTTGGGATTCGATATCACCCACGGTTCCACCAATTTCAACGACGGCTATATCATGATCACCGGCGCCAGCAACAATACGGCGTTTGATTTCATCGGTAACATGTGGGATGACCTGTACGGTACCGCCCAAAAAATCGCCCCTGCGCTCTCGACGCAAAATAGTTTCATATACTTGGCCAGTGGTGAAGTTATTATTTTGTGTCATTTTCGATCGCAAGAAACGCTCATAATGACCAAGATCAAGATCAGTCTCTGCTCCGTCTTCGGTGACATACACCTCACCATGCTGATGAGGGCTCATAGTCCCTGGATCCACATTTAAATACGGATCTAGCTTCAGCATAGTGACATCTAGACCCCTAGCCTCGAGCACTGCACCCAAGGAGGCAGCGGCGATACCCTTACCCAAAGAGGAAACAACACCACCAGTAACAAAAATAAAACGTGTCATAAGGATCCTGTAAAGATCAGAATTTAAACTGAGAAAATTATCTTTTGGAGGTCTGCAAGCTGAGAGACCAGCTTTCGTCCATCCTGATGAAGATGGTGTAACAGATTAACAGAAAGGATCTTACGATTCTACAAAGAGTTGTCTTGCCAATGGATTTTAATGCCCTTCTCTTGGACTGATGCCTCCCAGCCCTCGCACACCCAAAGATCAGCAACAGCAACAAGCTCTTCATCGATAAAGATTAAGGGCACTTGATCTCTCCACCACGGCTCTAAACCAAATTCTTGCAGGCATTTTTTAAGACTGGTTGAGTGAGCGCGACCTGATGGCCTGCACCTCTCTCCTCCCTGACGGAAGCTAACCTTTAAACAACCATCTTTTGGTGTTCGAATACCTTCCCCAATCACTGTTGTAGCCGCCAACATCATTGGTGCCTCGAGTTTCGATTTGGCATTCAAATCCCACAGCACTTTAGAGCTTGTCTCGTCGAAATCGTTTAAAACCCTAGTCGATTCTAATAAATATAACCGGTCAGAGTAACGATGGTACTCAACGTCTTGGCAGACCACTTTGGGTGAAGCGTCGACCCTAGCACCAATAACAGAAGAACCAATTTCATTAATGATTTTTAGCCCAGGGGCACTCAGTCCATAACACTCCGCCCAATACCGCAATACATTAGCTTGCCTTAGAGAAGGCAAAAGGCCAAAAGGGCGAAGAGAAAGAGACCAGCCTCCTCTCTCAGTCCTAATTTTTAGGCCTCTCATATCCTCAATTGCTATTGAGTGAGACAAGAGATCACTATGTCGACTTATGTTGGCAACGCCCTCTAAACGGTGACGATAGTCCGGCCATCGATCAGCGATAAGAGGAATTAATTTATTACGTAAATAGTTGCGATCAAAATCATTTGACTCATTACTCTCGTCCTCAATCCATTGAATATTGTTTTCCCTTGCATAATCTAAAAGAGAGGATTTTGGCCAGTTTAATAAAGGTCGGTGTAGAACACCTTTGCCTACTGAACGTGTTTTGGGGATCCCGGCCAAGCCTCTTGGTCCAGTGCCGCGCATTAATCTATATAGCAAGGTCTCGACTTGGTCATCTTGATGGTGCCCAAGCAATAAGATTCCATCTTCATCGAGGCATCGCTCAAAGACTTCATATCGCGCCACTCTACCGGCATCCTCCAGTCCACTACCATCGCCCACCAACTTAACAGTTTCGCTAAGAAATTTAACACCCAAAGATTGGCAAAAACCTTCTGCATGGGCTTGCCAATAGTCCGCATTTTCTGACAATCCATGATTAATATGAATGGCCATTATGCGATGAGCTTCAACTTTCTGAGATAACGAATGCAGAAGCACGGAGGAATCTAGGCCTCCACTGAATCCAACCACAATCTGCTGGGCATTACTAAGTTGATCACCCAAAGATTCAAAAACCCGCGTAGGTGTCAAAGTTGGCAGCTTAGCCATCAGAGATCACTTGGCTCATTGGTTTGCAGATCGTTCCTATAACGGTTGAATTGATTACGCGTTAGCAAGGTACAATTTTCAGTCGCTGGGTCAAAAGTAATGAGCACATCACCCTGAGTAATCTGACGATAAACCTGTTTGATTTTACTCTCAAGACTAGCCTCCTGAACGCCATAATCCGTTCCTTCACGCAGAATATACTCTTCAATCACTGCGCCTAGGACATCTCTGGACAGGCGTTCAGAAGGAATTTCAATCACTCCTGCGGCTTCCTGAATCGTAGCGTCATTCGATCGCTCTCACCAATCGCTAAATAACGTTCCCGATCCTCATCACCAAGTCGCAAACTAGGCGGTAGCGTCCATACCCCCCCTGAGTAGTCAGCGGTATCTTTCTCATTGGCATTAACTTCCGAAGACTCCTCAAAAACAAAACCAGCACTCTGCGCTAACTCGACCACATAATTTTGTGTCATGTAGCCACTTTTCCGCATCTTAGCTCTATCTGTTCCTTCTGGAGCACGATGTTCAACGACACCTAACAGCCCTCCGGGTTTAAGCGCCTTAAAAAACAGCGCGAATGAAGAGGCCTCAGTGTCCGAACTCAACCAATTGTGGACGTTTCTAAAGGTAACAACTGCATCCACTGACTCATCCTCTGTGGTTAACTTTTTTGCAGCCGCATCGAAAATCTGTATTTTTACATTCCCGTAAAGCTCAGGATCCGAAGCCATCTTAGTTGCAAATCTATTTTGGGAATTTCGATAATAGGAGCGCTCTGATGAGGGATCATAATGTGCAGCTAACAGATCACCCTTCAGATATTGAGCTAGTACCTCAGTGTACCAACCGCCTCCGGGAGAGATTTCGAGTACATCCATCTCTGGCGTTATGCCAAAGAATTCAAGCGTTTCCGCAGGGTGCCTGTACTGATCCCTGGAGCTATCCCTCTCAGCGGTCGCCAGACCAGAAAATGCGAAGAATACGGATAAGAGTAATGTTTTCAAACCAATACTAGCTCCACCAGAGCAATGGTGGCCAACGTCCAGTCGTTCATTTTGTTTAAGTTGCATATTTTTAGGTGTCCTTTTAAAAATTAATTTATGTTTTTGCTAAAACTGTTAAGACTATAACAGCGCTGAACAATAGTGCCATAATATAGATCTTAGATAGATCCATAAACCGTTAGGTCAAACCATGCAGAAACAACTTGTTTTAACCATTTTAGCTGATGATCAACCAGGTGTCGTAGAGCAGATAGCAAGCATCATCATAAATCACAAGGGAAATTGGACGCAAAGTAGCATGTCACGTTTGGGCGGAAAATTTGCCGGAATTTTACTGGCCGACATTAATTCACAGAATGACTCCTCCTTGCAAGAAGCCTTGTTAAATCTCAATAATCAAGGCATTAAAGTAACGATAGAAAGTGCCTTAGCTACTAAGGCAAAAGAACAAAAAACAATTCAAATTGAGATTGTTGCTAATGATCGCTCAGGCATAATTGGTGAAATTTCAACTCTCTGTGCCAACAAAAATATAAATCTTGAGTCTCTAGAGTCTTGCTGTGAAAGTGCCCCAATGTCAGCGTCGATGCTATTTAGAGCGCACGCTAGTGTCAGGCTTCCTGCAGGCATGAGTGACAACCAACTAAGAGCTTTGCTAGAGGAACTATCCAGCGATCTTATGGTTGAGATTATTAATTAGCAAAAACTCATTGTGTCGCAGAGACCATCGGACTCTCTGCAACCCTGACACTAACCTAAAGGCTATCTTCAAGGACTTCCTTAAACTTCAAACGGCGCCAAATCTCCTGGGGTACGAAGCATTTTATTGACTTCATCCAAGTGCTGCTCTTCTAAGTGGATCATTTCTCGAGCATACTCTTCAAGAACCACTGATTCACCTTCTACCAATTTTAGTAAGTCATAATACACCTCAGCAGTCACTGCTTCATGCTCAAGACTTTCGCTGAGAATATCCCCAATATCGTGTTGCTCTGTCTCTAAAAGTGCACCAATTTTCAGTGATGGATGCCCCCCCAACATTGTCACTAACTCCCCAGCCTTAGTGGCGTGATCAAGACCTTCCTGTGCATTAGCTTTTAACCATGAAACAATCGGTATTCGGTTATATCCATACACCATCAAAGAATAATGTGTATAACGAACTACACCTGAAAGTTCTAATTCCATGATTCTATTTAATGTCTCAATCGCTTTTGCTTTATCGAAATTTTTCATATGTTTTACCTTTCAAAGTCCTTTATAAAGGGAAGAAGCCCCAAACAGTAATATGGTTTAGTTAAAGGCACAATAATTGTTGTAAAATAAATCCCTTCCTAATTCAATTTTTTAGACGAACAAAAATGCTAGATATCGTTCTTTATCAACCGGAAATTCCTCCCAACACCGGTAACATTATACGGCTCTGCGCAAATACTGGTTTTCGCCTGCACCTCATTGAACCACTCGGGTTTGAACTTGATGATAAACGCTTACGTCGTGCAGGGCTTGACTATAGAGAATTCCAAAGCCTGCAGGTCCACCCTACCTGGCCTTCTTATGTGAACAAAATAAAGCCGAAAAATATTTATGGACTAAGCACTAAAGGAACGACTAGTTATTCATCCATGGCTTATCAACCAGGTGACACATTATTATTTGGCCCTGAAACAAGAGGGCTTCCAGATGACATTAGGAGTTCCATTGGCGTTGAGAATATATTGCGTTTACCTATGCTCTCTAATAGTCGAAGCCTCAATCTTTCCAATACGGTTGCCATAGTGGCCTATGAGGCTTGGCGACAACTAGGATTTATAGGTAGTATTAAATGACAAACATAGCTCAAGACACATTACAGATGACGACAAAAATTGGTTTGTTTTACGGTAGTACCACTTGCTATACCGAGATGGCGGGAGAGAAAATTCGCGATACTATTAACCTAAGCCTTGGTTTTAGTGCAGTCACTCTTCATGACATCGCTCTGGCTCCAATCGCTCGAATGGCTGAATACCAATATTTAATACTAGGTATCCCTACTTGGGACTTTGGCGAGTTGCAAGAGGACTGGGAGTCTCATTGGGATGCCATGGACAATTTAGATCTGACTGGAAAGCAAGTCGCTCTCTATGGACTTGGTGACCAAGTGGGTTATCCAAAATGGTTTCAAGACGCACTGGGTTATCTCTGGGCTAAAGTCAGAACTCAAGGGGCAAGTACCGTTGGCGCTTGGCCTAACGAAGGGTTTGAATTTGAAGACTCAAAAGCACTTTCCTCAGACGAGAAAATGTTTGTAGGACTGCCCTTGGATGATGAGAACCAGCTTGAGGTTGCTGATGATTATATCGATCAGTGGTGCGATCAAATTATCTGTGAATTTGGACTCGTGTAGTGACTCTTAATGCTGCAGAAATAGAGTGGCGAGAAAACCTTCCATATTCTCTGGACCATGGTGACTTTTATTATTCAATGGCCAATGGGTTGCAAGAGAGTTCCTATGTTTTTTTGGAAAAAAATGACTTGCAGCGTCGTTGGCAACACCTCACGACAGAAGATTTTATATTTAGCATTGGTGAAGTTGGTTTTGGTGCAGGTGTTAATTTCCTCAACTGTTGCGAACTATGGCTAAGAACAGCACCATCTGAATGCACTTTGTATTACTTTGCAGCAGAATCGGCACCACTTAAAAAGTCAGATTTAGCCGGAATACATGCCCTGTGGCCGGTCCACAATGACTCTGCAAAATTACTTATTGAACATTATCCAAGCGCTATAAAAGGTTTTCACAATCTTGAGCTATTTGGGGGGCGCATCAAACTATGCCTAATGTTTGGTGATGCTACTGAGATGCTACATTCACTGGGAGAAAGTTGTGATATCAGGCACTCAAGTTATAACAAAGCATCTATAGATGCCTGGTTTCTGGATGGATTTGCGCCAGCTAAGAACCCCTCTGCCTGGTCATCCGAACTCTGTAATACCATTGCTTGTCTATCCTCTAACACAACCACTTTAACTACCTATAGTGCAGCAACAGAAGTATCTAAAAGACTAAATGGAGCAGGATTTAAAGTTGAACATATAGCTGGCTTTGGTAAAAAGAGGGAAATGATTCAAGCTGTTTTTACCAATAAACAGCCTGTGATCACTACGGTTACTGGTACCAATCAATGGCACTTAGATCGGCTAATTAGACCTGCACGAAACAAACGTCCTACTGTCACCATTATTGGTGCAGGCATAACCGGATGCACCAGTGCGGCTGCCCTTGCAAAACAGGGTTATGAGGTCACTATGGTGGATCGACACCAAATTCCTGGGCAAGAAGGATCCGGTAATAATCAAGCAGTCGTCTATCCTAAATTATCTCTGAGAAATGATAGCCTGCCACGGATTAATCTCAGTGCATTAATGTATGCGTCTCGCTACTACCAGCACTTTTGGCAACAGGGCTTAGGGCAGCAATGCGGCGTATTGGTACTTCCTGAAAATCAGAAAAATGAAGAAGAATTTAGCCTAATCGGCCAGCGATTTAAAAATCACCCAAGATTGGTTCAACTACTAAATAATACCGAGATGTTTGAAAAAAGTGGTGTTCAGTTACATGCAACTCAAGGTCTTTATTTTCCGCAGCTTGGCTGGCTTCCTCCTGCGGTGATCTGCCAAAATTTGCTCCAACAATGGGATATTCCCATTATTAGTGCCAATGTATCCAGGTTCGATCAAGAGCCAAACAATCATCAATGGACTCTCTTTAATGATCAAGGTAATCCAATAATACAGTCTGATATTTTAGTTGTTGCGAATGCACAAGATTGTGAAAGTTTTGAGCAAACCCAGTTTTTAGGTGTCAGGAAGTTGAGAGGCCAGATCAGTGAGCTACCGATTACCAGTGATAGTGCAAAACTGAGTACGGTAATCTGCGGTGCAGGCTATATAACACCACCTTTGAACGAGCTACATAGTTGTGGTGCAACCTATAACCAAAATGTCTCGACAACTGACCTAAGAACTCAAGATCACCAGACCAATATTGATCAAATGATCCAAACTGACCAGGGTATCGCAAACATTTTGGGGGATTTTGATCTGGAGAGTCTCACTGGACGTGCTAATTTTCGTTGCACAACAAGAGATTATTTACCTATTGTTGGACCAGTTCCCGATGTCGCCAAGATGATCACTAACTATAGTTTTTTACGCCAAGACGCTCGGAAGAATTCCTCTGTTATGGGAAGTTATTTACCTAATTTGTTTGTCAATTGCGGAATGGGTTCCCGCGGGCTCAGCTATGCACCATTGACTGCTGAAGTATTGGCCGCAGAGATTAACCAGCAGTTATCCCCAGTCGAGCTCGAACTTCGCCTGGCTATGCATCCATCTCGTTTTCTCATACGAGATCTAAAAAAGAAACGCATTTAACCTTGACCCAGAGCGATCTATGACATGCACAGCGAGTGGTTATTGATTAGGTGAGCACCAATTTTAATTGTCTTGAGTCTTAATGCTCAGTAAAAGACCTTGTCGATACAAATTTTGGCTCTCTTTGTGCTCACCCATTTCTGTTAATACATTGGCCAACTTAAGTAATAAAGTCGGTGTGGGGTTCAGTTTCACAGCACTAGAAAAATAATCACGGGCTTTTCCCCAAAACTTAAGCTGACAACAAAGATTACCCAATGTCATGAGTAATGCAGGGTCTTCTGGGTGATTAATGAGCCATTTTTCAGCCGTCATTAAATGTTTTTCGGGGGTCGAGGTTTTTGCTTCGCCGAATTCACGAACTAGATCGGAGTTCCATCGAGAATTAATACTTTTGATCGCCAACACGGCCAGCTTATCAGCATCATTGACTAATTTTAAAGCATCGAAGTACTTGGAGATCAGAACAGCGTTATGTCGTAGATGTTTGGGTATCAGCTCCCATAAATCTCCAACTTGATCTCGCTGCTCCTGGGCCGTTACCTCAGTATTTAGCGTAAAATCACCTAGCAAGTTTGCATAAACATCGATTTCCAACTCTTCAAAATCCACTTTATTAAGCGCTTTAAACCGATTTATATCGCTTAATAATTTTTGCAAAGCTACCCAGTCATTGGTCAAATAGTAAATATCCGACAACAACCGCAAAACACCTCGATCCTCCGGTTTTTCTTGTGCAATGGGTTGTAAAAGCGCCAGCGCCTCTGCAAATCGCTCTTCTCTCAAAAGAATCTCAGCGAATGTTTTATCAACTAACAAGCTAGCTTTGGGTTTACTTTCCTTGAGCTTCTCTAGTAACTCATGGGCAAGATCTATTTGATTATTTTCTGCTGCTGCACGAGAAGAAAATAATAAATTAACATCAGGCATTGATGACTTGGGCGCTGAGGCTGCCAAAATTTCAGACGCCTTTTGCCAATCGTGATCTGCGAAAAGAATAAGTCCTTGAGCTGTCTTGTTAGCGTGACGTTCGCTTCTTCTTGAACCCCACCACTGGCGCAGTCCACCGCCATCCGATAACCATCTGACGAGTAAAATTAGCCAAACAGCTATACCTGTGACTAGTAAAAATAATAGTAATCCGACCCAAGCTGTCATCTCAACGGTTGTATTATTCAAGCTAAATAGAATGTAGCCGCTGTCTTGCTGCATTAACCAAATGCTAGATGCACCGAGTAAAAGTGCGGTGACAATGACTAGGAGCAACCTCCTCATGGTCGTGTTGGTTCCGAGTCAAGCACGGGGTCGTTTTCTAAAACACCAATTATTCGACTCTCACGGACAACCAAAAAAGCTTCAAGGGCTCTGATAGAGCGGTTAATGTTCGGCAACTCCTGGACTATGTTTTTCTTCTCAAGGTAAGCTAAGCGGTCCTGTAATAAAGTTGAAGACGGATTCATCTGGAAATGCGTTGTTAACCACTCTTGGGCGCCGCCTAAGCTTATCGTATAAATATCTTGTTCTTCACGCAGCACTGCATTTGCCGCCTGTTGCAAAAATAAGCGAAGGTTATTGCGTACAATAACTTCTTCACTTGCCAGTAATATAGGTTCTATGGGCCTGTCCCGTTGACGGACTTTTATTAGCTTGCTAAGCCCCTGGGAGAACTCACTAATTGAGTTCGAAAATCGCTGAGAAAGCGTTTCTTCTTCAGTTCCTACCAACGCAGTACCCTCAGATTTTTCACTCACTGAGGCTTCTTTCGTTGCAAACTCTATGAGCTCTAACTGGTCTATCTGCCTAGAAAGCGCATTTAATTCCAAAATCACTCCTTCGACATCTACTTCACCCGCTAAGCGCAGTCGGCTGATATCTTCAGCGATAGCAGAACGCACCGCTAACAAGTCAGACTCATCAAGTTTAACTAAAATAGCGTCCACTTGAAGTAATAAGGCAATTGGGTTTTTCGTGCTTCTCTCTGTTTGGAGTCTCTGACTAGCCAAGCGCGCTAAATAGGTCGCCTCAGATAGATACCAATCGCTGCGCGAAGTAGATCCTAACTCAGCAATCCTGGCTCCTTGCGCTGTGACCTGTAGTTGCAAATCATTTATTTTCTTTATAAAAAGGTCAGCTTGTTCTTGTTGATTCCGCCGAGTCAGAGCGATTGCCGAATCAACTGTTGCAGATCGTTTTAATTGTTCATTGAGTTCCATCGTAACTAAAGCTAGCTGATCGCTTTGACGAGCCTGAACTTGCCATTGCTGCCACCCGAGCCAGCCTGCACCTGAGACCAATAACAATAGTATTAAAAACACCATAACCTTTATTAGAGGAAATTTTTTGGCATTAGAACCCTTCTCTAGAGATAAGGTGTCTTTATCAGACTCATTAGGCGTTACTGTAGCCGGCGACTTAGAATCTGGACTCGAGGCCGCTTTAGTTTTCTTTCCTGATTCAGCCAATTTCAACTCCCAATATCCAGATCTAAAGATCTAAGTAACCTAGCACTTAAAAATGAGATACAACTACGTCTAAATACCTTTTTGTAATGCTTCATACATAGATTCTGGCAACGCATTATCTGACACTATAATAGAACTATATCCCAGCTGGTGAGCGATTTCAGCCACTCGCTGACTGGGAACAATAACGGAGAACTTATTATCCCTAATGAACCGAGTAATTTTTGCTACAGGACCCATAGCTCTCATTAACTCACCACTGTGTGCAACAAGATAATCTATATTATGTAATTGTTCCCAAGCCTTCTCAACCTGCTGTTGATTCACGACTCGCTGGTAAAGATCGCAGTATTCCACTCGAGCACCTCTAGAAATCAATTCATCTCTCAACGTTTCCCGTCCATGGCCACCACGAAAGATAATGACATTTTTATTTTTAGGATTTTGAAACTCTGGCAGCTCCAAAAGACCTTCAGTGTCCGCGTTAGACTCGGGGTAGCGTACTGAACTGATGTAGGGCCTAAGCAGGGCAGCAGTTTGCCTTCCAATAGTAAAAACCCTTAATGCCTCCGGTGGCTTTGGCCAGCTCTCATCAAGTAATTCTAGCGCAATTTTACCGGCATGAACGCTAACGAAAATAGCATAATCAAACTCATTTAATAACTGAATTTTTTGCCTAACCCGGGCATCATTAGATATTGGGTTGATATCGATAATTGGAACATGTTTCACATCGATACCTGCTGCTTTGCTCATATTTAAGAATTTATCCTGGTCTCTGCTCGACCGAATAACGAGAAGTCTTTTCCCGGCCAGTTCATTAACTGCCATATACATCAGCCAGTATCTTTCCAGCACCCTGTATTAAAAGCTGTTCTGCCACCTCGACGCCTAACTTATCGGGCTCATCAGCTGGTCCTTCCATCTCTGCACACAGTATCTCTGTGCCATCGACACTGCCTACCAAGCCGCGAAGATGAAGCGTCTGTCCATTGCCAGATAAGACTGCAAAACAAGCAATTGGTACCTGGCATCCGCCTTCCAAGTGACGATTTAATGCCCGCTCCGCAAGAACGCAAACCGCTGAGGCTTCATGATGCAACGGAGCTAGTAATCTCATAACATGCTCATCGTCTCTCCTGCACTCAATGCCCACTGCTCCTTGACCGCCGGCTGGCAATGAAATATCCATAGGCAGTCTTTGAGTAATCCTATTTTGCATTTCTAAGCGCAAGAGACCCGCAGTAGCCAGTATGATCCCATCGTATTCTTGATTATCTAACTTGCTTAATCTGGTATTAACATTTCCACGCAGCTCTTTTATCTGCAGAGTTGGATATGCCGCTCGAATTTGGCACTGTCGCCGTAGGCTTGATGTACCAATAATTGCGTTGTTAGGCAGTTCAGCCAAGTTGGCATACTCATTTGTTACCAATGCATCAGTAGGATCTTCACGTTGGCAAACAATACCTAACTGCAAACCAGGTGGAAATTCCATTGGTACATCTTTCATCGAGTGCACAGCAATGTCAGCCGCGCCCTCTAGAATAGATAACTCTAATTCTTTAACAAACAAACCTTTACCACCAACTTTAGCCAAGGGAGTATCTAAGATTTTATCTCCCTTGGTTGTCATTCCGATAAGTTCAACTTGCAAGTCAGAGTGATATTCAAGCAATTTTGATTTCACAAACTCCGCTTGCCACAAAGCTAACGGGCTTTTTCGAGTTGCAATTTTGAGCGTTTGGGCCACTGTATAAACCTAAATCAATTACTATGTATCCATTATCGACGATTTATCTTGTTTTGTCCCAGATCCGCAAGAATTAGCTTTATCAAGCATCGTTAGCCAGCCATAGTAAGATCAACAATCTGTATCGATGATAAAATGGATATAGCTAATAGCGTTAAGTTTTAAGTTATTCCTGCAATGTTTGGCTATAATCTCAACCTTAATCATTTTAACTAGGCTGTGACTGCGATGAGTGAGTCAAAAAAGACATCATCTGATAGTGCGAAAAAGGCTCAGACTAATCAGTCTTGGGGCGGCAGGTTTAATGAACCCGTCAACGAATTTGTCGCGCGCTTTACTGCCTCTGTGAGTTTTGATCAACGTCTCTTCGAACACGACATCAAAGGGTCAGTTGCCCACGCCACTATGCTTGCAAAAGTAGGGGTCCTTTCTGAATCAGAGAAAAAATCTATCATTGATGGTCTTAACGAGATTGGTGCTGAGATAAGGGTTGGCGATTTCGAGTGGTCGCAGCAACTCGAAGACGTGCACATGAACATCGAATCAGCCCTAACCGCACGTATCGGTGATGTTGGCAAAAAACTTCATACTGGACGTTCAAGAAATGATCAAGTAGCTACAGATATTCGACTTTGGTTACGTGATCAGATTGATCAAATCTCCATACTTTTAACGGACCTTCAAAAGGGCGTGACTGGGCTCGCTTTAGCGGAACACGATACAATTATGCCCGGCTTCACTCATTTGCAAACCGCTCAACCCGTTACTTTTGGGCACCACTTGCTGGCTTGGAACGAAATGCTAGAGCGAGATTTTGGCCGGTTACTTGACTGCCGAAAGAGGCTAAATCAGAGCCCTCTTGGTGCTGCAGCACTCGCAGGGACGACCTATCCCATAGATCGCGTCTTTACCGCTAATCAATTAGGCTTTGATTACCCCAGCGAAAACTCTCTGGATTCAGTGAGTGATCGGGACTTTGCCATTGAATTCTGCGCTTTTGCAAGTCTGTTGACAACGCATATGTCGCGTATGTCAGAGGAGTTAATTCTTTGGGCGTCAGCACAGTTTCAATTTATAGATCTACCCGATCGGTTTTGCACTGGGTCTTCCATTATGCCTCAGAAGAAAAACCCTGATGTTCCCGAGCTGGTTCGAGGGAAAACAGGCAGAGTTACAGGGCACCTGATTAGTTTGTTGACTCTGATGAAGTCTCAACCACTGGCCTATAACAAAGACAATCAGGAAGACAAAGAGCCCCTGTTTGATACGGTTGATACGGTTCAGGATTGCTTGCGCGCTTTCGCCGATATGATCCCCGCCATTGAATCAAATAAAGAAAAAATGTATGCGGCAGCCAAGAACGGCTTTTCCACAGCCACTGATTTGGCTGATTATTTGGTCCGCAATGGCATTGCATTTAGAGATGCCCATGAGATCGTTGGTAAAGCGGTTGCTTATGGCATTGAAAATAACAAGGATTTATCTGAAATGACCCTTGATGAGTTAAATATATTCTCTTCTCAGATCGCTGCGGATGTCTTCGAAGTATTGACCTTAGAGGGGTCTGTCTGCTCTAGAAATCATATCGGTGGGACTGCGCCTGATCAGGTGAAGGCTGCGGCGGCAAGAGCTTTAGAAAAATTGGTCTCTCGTTAGCTAGAAATCGAACTTAATTGACTGATTAGATTGGCTCTCACAAGCATCACCAAGCATAGTTGATAGAAGCTCGCCGTTTACAGTATTCCGCCACTGAACCTGCCCGTTTGGTTGATCGGCGTTTAATTTAAAGTGAAAGCCACCCGACTGTGCCGCCAACCAGATTTCACGCATGGTTGGCTGTCTGGATAAAATTATTTGAGAGCCATTGAGATCACAAGTCAACGTCAGCATGCCAGCAGTATTTTCATAATCAATATCTACTCCGCTGTCATCAATCGTTTCCTCTATAGAGAACATTAAATCATCGGCTATTTGATTAAACTCGGCTTCTTTCATGGTTTTAGACCATCTTTAAACTTTAGATGAATTTGGAATCACTATTATAATTGTTTGGGAGTAATCTGGCACTACCGTTATACTTACACTCTCTATCCTTGGATTATCAAAATGAAATTTCGCTTTTCACGGCTCTTTATTATTATTCTCGCTGGCTTACTTCTCGGATGTGGCAACACTGGTGACCTGTACCTGCCAGAAGATACGGCGGAAACCTTCTCTAATGATACAAAAATTCAAGAGACCTAAAAAAGTATGCATAGTGCCACACAACGTAATAATGGCGATCTTTTTATCGATCAAGTCGCTCTCAGCACCATTGCTAAGCAATTTGGGACTCCTTGCTATGTCTATAGCAAAAAAGCGATCGAACAGAACTTCATCGCTTATAAAAATGCTCTGTCCGATCAGCCACATTTAATTTGCTACGCTGTAAAGTCCAATTCTAATATTGCAGTGTTGCAGACCCTTGCGGCTCTTGGAGCCGGATTTGATATTGTCTCTGTTGGTGAACTAGAGCGAGTACTTTTAGCCGGTGGTAATCCAGCTAACGTCGTCTTTTCTGGTCTAGCAAAAACTAGTTTTGAGATGCGTCGAGCGCTGCAAGTGGGCATACATTGTTTTAACGTAGAATCAGAATCAGAACTAGCTTTACTCAATGAAACAGCTGCAGAGCTCTCTCTTCAGGCACCTGTGTCGATGAGGGTTAATCCAGATGTTGATGCTAATACTCACCCCTATATTTCTACTGGATTAAAGGAAGACAAATTCGGTATCGCTTTTGATACAGCGATAGATGTCTACAAACAAGCTTCTCAAATGTCGAACATTAATTTAATCGGTATTGATTGCCATATTGGATCCCAGTTGACAGAGATACAGCCCTTTGTTGACGCTACTGAGCGATTACTCGTCATGGTCGATCAGCTGTCAGAGCTGGGGATCCAACTGAACCATATTGATATCGGCGGTGGCTTGGGCGTCCGCTACCACGATGAACAGGTTTTAACGGTCGATGCCCTCATGAAGGAATTACTCCCCCTATTTAGTGAGAGAAGTGAATTATTGGTCCTAGAGCCAGGACGTTCAATGACCGCCAATGCAGGCATTCTGTTGACTCAGGTTCAATATCTAAAATCTAATGATCACAAAAATTTTGCTGTTGTTGATGCTGCAATGAATGACATGTTACGTCCCTCTTTGTATGGAGCTTGGATGGACATACAACCAATCACCACTAATAATACCCCGGAGCGCCAGTATGATGTGGTTGGCCCTGTATGCGAAAGTGGCGACTTTTTGGGTAAGGATCGCAAACTCTCCATAGCCGAAGGGGACTATTTGTGCCTGTTTGGGGCGGGAGCCTACGGCTTTGTTATGAGCTCAAACTATAATAGTCGCCCCAGGGTTGCTGAAATTATGGTTGCAGACAATGAAGCCCATGTTGTTCGTGCTCGAGAGAATTTTGAGGACCTCATAAAAGGAGAGCAAGGGCTGCCAGTTAAATAAACGGTGGGTGGCAAGACAAATATATGTTGATGAAATTTAGCAAAATGCATGGCCTTGGGAACGACTTTATTGTAATTGACGCTGTGACCCAGAACGTTCGTATTTCAAGAGCTATGGTGAAGCGTATTGCCGACAGACATACGGGAGTAGGCTGTGATCAGGTGCTCGTCTTAGAACCCCCCAATGATCATAATGTGGATTTCAACTATAGAATATTCAATCAAGACGGTGCTGAAGTTGAGCAATGTGGTAACGGCGCGCGTTGCCTCGCTAGATTTATTAGAGATAAAAAACTATCCGGCAAACCAGAAATCAATGTTAAAACCATGAATCGTGTTATTAGCTTAAAAATTAATCGAGACAACTCAGTTTCAGTTAATATGGGTATTCCTTTACTAGAGCCCTCAAAAATACCAATACTCGCTGATGCGAGAGATTTAAGTTATGTTATTGATCTTGAAGATCAATCCGTAGAAGTATCTGCTGTATCAATGGGTAATCCTCATGCCATCGTATTTGTTGATGATACAGATACGGCTCCAGTAAAAGATATGGGTTCTCAGTTGGAATGTCATAGTCGCTTCCCAAAGAAAGTAAATGTAGGCTTTGCCCAAGTCCTTGATCGTAACCATCTAAAACTGCGGGTGTATGAGCGCGGTGTTGGTGAGACTCGAGCCTGCGGTTCAGGAGCCTGCGCGGCAGCCGTGGCAGCAATTCAGCAGTCGCTGGTAGATTCACCAGTGACTGTGGAGTTGCAAGGTGGAAACCTCAGCATCGATTGGTCTGGTGAGGGGCAATCGCTTATGATGTCTGGACCTGCAGTAACCAGCTTTCATGGACGCATAAAAATATGAGTAACGATAACTTGACGGACATAACGCTTAAGCAAGTGAGAGGCTATCTTCGTGATCACCCTACTTTCCTAGATGAAAACCCAGATATTCTTGAAACAATGATTGTTCATCATAAAACCGATGGCGCAGTATCGCTAATTGAACGACAGCTCTCCGTTTTGCGTGATCGAAACAAAGAAATTGGAGATCAACTGGATCTATTGGTAGAAACAGCGCAAAACAACGAGCTAATGTTTGAAAAAACTCGACAACTAGTCATCAATTTACTGGAAGCACCCGATTTACCAGCCCTTGTAGAGACACTATATGAAAGCCTAGGTGTAGATTTTGGCATTGAATCCTTTAGCCTGACTCTATTTGAGAATAAAAAGAAACTTAAAAAAATGATGGCTAAAGTCACTTCCTTTGAAGATGCGAAAACCCAAGTGCCTGCATTAATTGATTTAGACCGATCAATATGTGGTCCACGCCAGGATTCAGAAGTAGATTTTCTCTTTGGAGAATCCCATCAACCGATAAAGTCAGTCGCCGCTGTGACTATAAGAAAAGAAACTACGTTCGGTATTTTATCTTTAGGTAATTCTGACCCTGAGTTCTATAGCAGTGACATGGGCACACTCTTCTTAGACTATGTTGCAGATGTACTTGGTAGACTTCTTTCCCAGCATTTGGAAGTAAAAAGCTAGTGGTTTTATGAGCGCTTTTTAGGTCTTTTCTTCTTAGTACTTGCCTTACCGGTCACTGAGTTAGGGGATCCTGTTCTAGATTTTTTAGGTCCTGGTTTACGCTTTTTAGCCGTACTTTTAGTCTTTGAAGACTTACCTCGTGATTTTCTTTTTTTCTCATATTCTTTGGCTAACTGATTGGCTTTCGTCGAAACTTGGACATGCTTGTTTTTTTTGCTCCTTTCTGGCGCTTTTGTTTCATCCGTAGGCGAACCAATCAATTCAAAATCAATCTTGCGCTCTTCCAGATTAACTCTAACTAGTTTCACCGAGAGTTTCTGACCCAAACGAAATACTCTTCCGGTGCGTTCTCCAACCATCCTGTGTTGAGACGCTTCATGATGATAATAATCTTTTGGCAACCCTGTTACATGAATCAATCCCTCGACATAAAGCTCATCGAGCATTACAAACAATCCAAACCCAGTGACTGCACTTACAACACCTGTATATTTTTCTCCTACTCGATCCATAAGGTATTCGCATTTCAGCCAATTAACCACATCTCTGGTAGCATCATCAGCGCGGCGCTCTGTGACGGACAGATGCTCACCAGTAGACTCTAAACGATCTCCATCATAGGGATAGATCAGATGTGTTGGTATGGGAATAAATCCATCCACTCTAAGTATATTAGCTATCTTTTTGTTACTTCTGATAAGACTTCGAATAGCTCGATGAACCAACAAATCTGCATACCGTCTTATGGGGGAGGTGAAGTGAGTATAAGCATCGAATGCCAAGCCGAAATGACCACGATTATTTGGCTGGTAAACCGCCTGACTCATGGACCTCAGCATCACGGATTGAATTACAGAGGCATCATCACGACCTTTGATAGACCTCAAGACTCTCTGATAATCCTCTGGTTGCGGGTCTTCACCGCCTCCTAGCCCAATACCCAACTCTCCTAGAAAATCCCTAACGGAGGTTAATCTTTCCTCACTTGGTCCTTCGTGAACCCTATACAGAGCGGGTATATTCACTCTCTCAAGAAACATTGCCGAACAAACATTGGCACAAAGCATGCACTCCTCTATTAAACGGTGCGCAGCGGTCCGCTCCACTGGAATTATCTGGCTAATTTTTCGCTGCCCATCAAAAAGAATACGAGTTTCTTGGGAGTCAAAGTCAATCGCTCCCCGCCCAGCTCTGCGTTTGTTTAGCACTTTATATAAATCATTTAGAGCGTCAATATGCCCCACAATGGATGCAAACTGTTTCCTAATGCCGGATTGAGAGCCCTCTTCTTGCTGAGCAATAATCTGGGCAACTTGGGTGTAAGTCATGCGAGCATGGGAATGCATCACCGCTTCAGAGAACCGATATCCGGTAATATCGCCTTGAGCATTGATTTGCATTTCACAAACCATGCACAAACGGTCTTCAGCTGGATTTAGAGAACAAAGCCCATTGGACAGTTTTTCGGGCAACATTGGAACAACATGATTAGGGAAATAGACTGAGTTTCCTCTTTCAAATGCTTCTATATCAAGAGCAGAACCTACCTTAACGTAGTGAGAAACATCAGCAATAGCTACTATTAACGTCCAGCCACCGCGAGGTTTCTCCTCACAAAACACAGCGTCATCAAAATCACGAGCATCTTCACCATCAATGGTAATTAGTGGTGTTGCTCTTAAGTCAACTCGCGATTTCACCTCAGTGACATGGTCAGGAATCTCCCCAGTTTCGGCTAGGACCTCATCATTCCATTGGTATGGGATACCATAGTTGCGGATAGACATTTCTACTTCTAGACCTGGGTCAAGATGGTCACCCAATACCTCAGCGATAGCTCCAATGGGTAAGCTTTGTCGAGAAGGTGGCTCTGTTACATCGACAACCACTATTTGTCCTGGTTTAGCAGCACCAATCCCCTCAGGTGGGATTAATATATCCTGACTAATACGAGGATTATCTGCTCTTACAAAATTAATCCCACTCTCATTAAAGTAACGACCTACCAGCTGCGATGTATTTCGTTCTACGATATCAACCAAACTTCCCTCTGGCCGCCCGCGACGATCCCAGCCTGCAACCCTTACAAGCACAATGTCTCCATCAAATACTCGACGCATCTGGGTACTAGAAAGATAAATATCCTCACCATCTCCATTGATAGGTTTTACGAAACCGTACCCTTCCGGATGGCCAATAATTCTTCCTTTAACCAAGTTCAACTTATCCAAGGTGCCATAACCGTCTCTGCGATTACGAGCAATTTGACCGTCGCGTTCCATCGCTCGAAGTCGTCTGCGCATGGCCTCGATTTGATCGTCCTCTTTGAGGTTTAATGCCGAACATATTTCCTCATGGGTCAGTGGGCCAACACTCTCAGATAGGTAATCGAGTAAAAACTCCCTACTTGGGACTGGTTTTTCATAATTACCTGCTTCCCTAGAGGCAAAAGGATCATGATTTTTGTTTTTTTTCTTCATATTCACTACTGAGGCGCGATTTATAGGTAAATGTCATGCATAGCTTGTACAGTCTGCTAACACGTGTTTGCAGTCTATGTGTTATCTTCGAAGGAGTAAAAGGAATTTAAACTTGAATATCTGAATCCGCGGCAAAAAATTCAGCTACGTGATGTCGTATTGACTCGATTTTTACCAGATTTTCTTCTGCAGACAATCCGCCATAGGCCATCTTAAAAGACAATACCATTTCTCTAAATTGTGTCATTCCATAGAGACCGGATAAACCGAGAATATCATGCAAGAGTTGTTGTAAAAAAGATAATAAAAAGAATACGACAAGTGTTAATTAAATACGCAGTTATTTAGGGAAAAATTAGAGATCAAAAAAAAGGCGACCTAGTGGGTCGCCTTTTTTATTTTGGAGGATTCTTAGCTCAACTTTTCTTTGATTCGAGCAGATCGTCCAGAACGGTCACGAAGATAATAAAGCTTAGCTCTTCGAACAGCACCGCGGCGCTTCACTTGAATACTTTCTACTAAAGGACTATAAGTTTGAAAAGTACGCTCAACCCCAATCCCATTAGATATTTTTCTGACAGTAAATGCGGAATTTAACTGGCGATTGCGCTTAGCGAGCACGACACCCTCAAACGCCTGAAGACGCTCTCGAGAACCTTCTTTGACCTTAACCTGCACGACCACTGTATCACCCGGGCTAAAGTTAGGTATCTCCTTGCTCATCTGCTCTTTTTCAATCGCAGCTATAATTGATGTTTTATTAGTCATTTCTTGCTCCTCAATTTTCATTGGTTGGTGGTAAACCACCTGATTTAGAGCTCTGTACAGAGAGGATGGACATTATCCCTTGCCATCATCTGCCAGCGCATTACTCATTTCCTTAAGTAGCGCCCGTTGCTCCTTATTGAGCTCCAAGCGATCCATTAAATCTGGCCTTCGTTGCTGGGTTCGCTGTAGTGATTGTTGCAAACGCCAACGTCTTATTTTTTCATGATCTCCCGATAATAATGTAGTCGGGACTTTCTTCCCTTCGTAAGAGTCTGGACGCGTGTAATGAGGACAATCTAACAATCCCGCAGCAAATGAATCTTGATCTGCTGAATCTTCATGCCCGAGCACTCCCGGCCGTTGACGAATCAGCGCATCTATCAATACCATCGCTGGTAACTCACCGCCACTAAGCACATAATCGCCAATGGACCACTCTTCATCAACGTCTAACTCTATCAACCGCTCATCAATACCTTCGTAGCGACCAGCAATCAAAATTAAATTTTGCTTTTGAGCAAACCTGTTCACTGAGGCCTGATCTAAAACTTTACCCTGAGGTGACAAGTAAACGACAAGGGCCTCAGGACCAGTCCATTCTCGTGCTTTACATATCGCCTTGCGCAGTGGCTCAATCAACATCACCATGCCTGGACCTCCCCCATAGGGGCGATCGTCTACTGTGCGGTGCGTATCATCAGTAAGATCCCGAGGGTTAAAACAAACAATATCCAGCAACCCATTTCTTACCGCTCTGCCACTAATACCAAAATCTGTGACTGACTTAAACATTTCCGGAAACAGAGTAATCAATGCAATTTTCATTCATCTCACCTCTGTTAGCACCACTCAACAACTAAAATTCTGGGTCCCAAACTACAGTAATTCTCTGTTTTTCTAAATCTATACTCTTAACAAATTCATTTGAGTAAGGTATTAATCTCTCTTCTCGATCAAGACTATCGAAATCACCTTTAATCACTAATACGTCGTTGGCACCGGTTTCCAACAGTGAGTCTACAACACCAAGTCGACTCGTTCTGTCCTGCAGAACACTGACGACTTCAAGCCCAACTAGTTGATGCCAGTAGTATTCGTTACCAATTAAGTCTGGCAGCAGAGCCTTGTCCACTAGGATGTCGCACTGACACCAACCCTTAGCAACATCCCTATCATCTACACCTTGAAGATGAACAACCAATCCATCTCCATGCCTCTTGAAGTCATCGGCAACTAGTTTCTTTAAGCCTTCGGTGGTATCTACCCACCAAGGCTGATAATCAAACAAAGTACCTATTTGTTCAGTGTAAGAGAATACTTTGACCCACCCTCGTATACCAAACACCCCAGTTATTCGACCAACAACTAGCTTTTCCGAAAGGCCGTTTTTGCTGGTCATAGGCACATCCTATTCGACTAAGCTGCTGTTTTTGCAGCCTCTTTGAGCAGAGCAGAAACACGGTCACTAACCTGAGCGCCCTGACCCTGCCAATATGTAGCGCGCTCCAGATCTACGCGAAGTCGCTCTTCAGCACCACGTGCAACTGGGTTAAAAAAGCCAATGCGCTCTATATAACGAGCATCTCGCGCTTTGCGCGAGTCAGAGACTGTTATGTGATAAAAGGGACGTTTTTTTGCGCCACCACGAGCCAATCTAATTGTAACCATTTACTAAATCCTGTTTTCGAGCAGCACTATTGCCAAACTCGATGCTTTTATTAAAGTCCCACACAAGATGCGTGACTCTCCCGGAAGGCGCGGTATGGTACGCCAAAAGAGTCAAAAATGAAACTAATTTAAGGTAAAAAAACTGGGTTTAGTCCCCCAATGTTTGTGGGGTAAAAGCGAGCGTTACAACTCTTTAGAATTTGGGAAACCCGCCTGGAGGCAATCCTTCCCCGGGAGACATCATTCCACCCATGCCGCGCATCATATTTTGCATGCCTTTACCCTTCATCTTTTTCATCATTTTGCCCATCTGCTTGTGCTGTTTTAGCAGTCGATTGAGGTCTTGTATACTAGTACCAGACCCCATAGTAATGCGACGTTTTCGCGAACCATTTAAAATATCGGGGTTTTTCCGTTCTTTTGGGGTCATAGAATTAATGATGCACTCCATTCGATCGAATTGACTATTCGGATTATTCTGTTGAGCCATCTGCGCCATATTACCCATGCCGGGCAACTTTTCCATCATTCCCGCCATCCCACCCATATTTTTCATTTGCTGTAACTGATCTCTTAAATCTTCAAGATCAAATCGTTTTCCCTTGACAACTTTCTTAGCTAATTTCTCAGCTTTCTTCTTATCAACCTTTCTCTCAACTTCTTCAATTAAAGAGAGAACATCTCCCATTCCTAGGATGCGCGAAGCAATTCGTTCAGGATGAAAAGGCTCGAGGGCGTCAGTCTTTTCCCCCACTCCCAAAAACTTAATAGGCTTACCTGTGACCTGCCTAACAGACAATGCAGCACCGCCTCGCGCATCGCCATCTACCTTAGTCAGAATAACGCCCGTCAAAGGCAATGATTCATTAAAAGCTTGGGCCGTATTAACCGCATCCTGCCCAATCATGGCATCAATCACGAACAGCGTTTCTANCGGCTTAGCTACCCCATGAACCTCCTTAATTTCCTTCATCATTTCGCCATCGATATGCAAACGACCAGCAGTATCAATAATGAGTACATCAACAAATTGTTTTTTTGCCGCCTTGATAGCATCATTTACAATTTGTATCGGTTTTTGTTGGGGGTTGCTGGGGAAAAATTCCGCCTGAACTTCCACAGCAAGTGTCTTTAACTGCTCAATAGCTGCTGGTCGATAGACGTCCGCTGATACGACCATCACTTTTTTCTTTTCCCGCTCACGTAAATAACGCGATAGCTTTGCCACAGACGTTGTCTTACCAGCACCCTGGAGACCTGCCATTAGAACCACTGCTGGCGGCTGCGCTGCCAAATCGAGGGATTCATTTTTATCCCCCATAACAGCTTCAAGTTCGGCTTGAACGATTTTTAGAAACTGCTGGCCAGGATTAAGACTACTACTGACCTCTGTACCTAATGCTCTAGTCTTGACCTGCTCTACAAATCCTTTTACTACCGGTAATGCAACATCAGCCTCGAGCAAAGCCATACGGACCTCTCGTAAGGTCTCCTGGATATTTTTCTCACTGAGACTCGCNTTACCTGATATTTTCTTTAAACTCAAAGAAAGGCGATCACTTAAACTCTCAAACATGGCCATGCAAATATTCCTAATCAATCTGTTTTGGCGAGCATTATAGCAATAATTACGTCATCCTCTTCACCCTGAGGCCTGAATATGCCAAACTCTTTAAAAATNTGGATCGAATTTTAAAATGTTAAGTTCTGTAAGCGGGATTTTCTCAATGATTGCGTATCTGATAGGTTTCATCTATCTAGGTACAAAATTACTCAAAGAAACCGGATTCAACCAATCTTTGCTCAAAAAAATAGCCTTACTGGCAATTATTCTCCATGGTTCAGCTGCAGTGAACTTGCTATTTACTGGACAGGGCCTAGATTTAAGCCTTTTTATAATTTTAGTGCTAATCGCATTTGTTATTAATGTGATTGTGTTTATCAGCGGGCAAAACAAACCTTTGCACAGTATGTATCTGGCTCTTTTCCCTATTTCCGCTATTAGTTTGGCGCTGGCGCTAATTACTCCTAGCACTAAACCAGTGATAACTTTGTCCTCGTACATTCAAGTTCATGTTTTAGCCTCTATTCTTGCCTATAGTTTACTAGCCTTTGCGGCTCTCCAAGCATTACTCACTGGCTATCAAAACTGGCAGCTTAAGCATAAGCGTCAAAATCTGTTAATGCGCACATTTCCCCCACTGCAGACCATGGAGGAGTTCCTTTTTGAACTGATCTGGGCGGGCGAGGCTCTGCTTACTCTGTCTTTAATTTCTGGCTTTCTATTCTACGAAGACCTGTTTGATCAAAAGTTATTGCACAAGGTTACTCTCAGTATCGTTGCATGGGGTGTTTATGGAATTTTACTCTGGGGTCGCCACAGTCGTGGATGGCGAGGTATCAAGGCGATAAGTTGGAGTCTGGTCGGATTCTCTGCGATCTTAATGGGTTATATAGGAAGTAAAATTGTCTTAGAATTCATTCTTGCCTAACTTTTAACCCAATTTTATTAAAATGACAGTTGCCAAACCTTTCGAAGTAATTCAACATACCTGTCCTCAAATTTTTTAGGCATACATTTTTGGACGGTTCAGACCCTTTGGTCTTATGGATAGTACTTATTGTCTTGCTGGTACTATCAGCTTTTTTTTCGGGTTCAGAAACTGGAATGATGGCGTTAAACCGTTATCGTCTTCGTCACCAGCGCAAAAAGAGTGCAGGGGCTCGCCGAGCGGCCAAACTATTAGCCAAGCCTGATAAATTGATCGGTCTTATTTTAATAGGTAATAATGCGGTCAATATTCTCGCTGCTATTATTGCCAACATGTTAGCCATTATTTATGTGGGAGAGGCCGCTGCACCTTGGGTTGCAACTGCATCACTAACGATTACGGTGTTGGTTTTCTCTGAGGTCACGCCAAAAACTATAGCAGCTCAGAATCCCGAGTGGTTTGCGTTCAGAGCGAGTCACATTTTAAAACCGCTGTTGCAGTTACTGTCACCCCTAGTTTGGATGGTCAACCAACTGACTAATACTGTAATCTCCCTGCTCGGATTTGATCCCAAGAAAGACCGTGACGATGGTTTGGATTCAGAAGAACTTAAATCTCTAGTGGATCTCTCTGGCCACAAACTTTCAGACAGCCACCAAGGAATGTTGAAAGGAATTCTGGACCTAGAGAATATTACAATAGAAGACATCATGATCCCTCGAAATGAGGTCCATGGATTAGATTTGGAGGACCCTATTGATAGCTTGACAGCCTCAATTTTAGATTCTGAGTATACACGCCAACCTATTTTTGAAGGTGATATTAATAATATTATTGGCGTATTTCACGGACGCAAGGCTCATCATCTTTTGCGGGCTGGGACTATTACTCAAGAGACAATAAAGCAGTTTGCTGAAGAGGCTTACTTTATTCCCGAGAGCACAACTCTTATCACCCAACTTCTTAATTTTAAAAATACTAAAAAGCGTTTCGCAATTGTTGTAGATGAGTATGGAGAGGTCCAAGGCCTTGTGACGCTGGAGGACATTCTAGAAGAAATTGTGGGTGACTTCACGACCAATACAGCAGATGACGAAGATGAAGTCATCGCTCGGAGTGAGAGCAGTTATATTATTGACGGTGCCGCCACTATTAGAGAAATCAACAAAGCGACCGGCTGGGATCTCTCGACTGATGGCCCCAAAACCCTCAACGGTTTGGTCTTAGAGCAATTGGAGAGCATACCCGATGGCAACGTGAGCTTTATGGTCGAAGGTTACCGATTTGAGACAGAAGAAATTAAAGGCGCAATGGTCAAAAAGGTTTCTGTTACTCAAATGAAAAAGCCAGTCGAGCCAGAAGAGTAGAAGAAACTATTTAAATTTATTTGTTTATAAGACTGCGTTCGTTACACAACAACAATACTTGGTACTTTTGCTCACTTCCCATAAATTGCCAGTCCTGAATTTCCCTACTACTTCTATGGCAACCAGTACAGACATCATCTTCATCCAGAAAACAAACAGCAATGCAGGGCGATGGAGTATGTCGTTCTATCAACGCTTTATCTCAACTAAATTTGAGGCCATGTGCGCAGCCTTCTGCACATAAACTGTGGCGCCCGCAAGCATAGCTAGTCGCATATTCTCATCGGTTTTTCTAATAACTTTTGCGGGGGAACCAACTACCATTGAACCGTCGGGAATCACTGACCCTGCCTTGACCAGAGCATTAGCACCAATTAGACAATCGCTTCCAACAATAGCCCCATCAAGAACTACTGCCTGAATACCAATTAAAGTACGATCACCTATCTCTCTGCAGTGCACCATTGCTTGATGCCCAATAGTCACGTCTTCACCAATTTTCATTGGTTGGCCAGGGTCTGCATGAAGCACAGCACCATCTTGTACATTACTACGCTTCCCCACCTCAATAATATCGCAATCACCTCGAATTACTGCATTAAACCAGACACTAGACTGCTCTTTAAGGATAACCTTACCCATGATATCTGCGCTTGGAGCGACAAAAGCAGTATCGTCAATTTGTGGGATATCGTCACCGATTGAATAAATCATTTATCACGCCTCTTTAGCCAATTTCTCGAGTTTTTCGTGGGTCGGGTACTCCAAATCAATTCCCGCCCCTAAGGTTGCATTAAGTAGGTCCGTAATTACGTTTAGGGTGAAGCCCCAGATCTTATAATTCTTATACATCAAGAATGGAAATCGAATCACGCCACCGCCATATTCAGCATCTAATTGCATGTCGAAATATTCATAGTGGTCAAGATGCATAAATGCCTTTAACGGTGCATTAAAAATTGCTTCTATTTCACCGTCATCCGGGTTGAGCTCCAAAATACTGTCAGCCACAGCCACAAATGGAGTCACGCTAATATCTCTGCGCCTGGGAGATGAAGTCGGCATAGTAGCTAGGAGAGTTACTGAATCTGCAGCCAGGCCTATTTCTTCCTGAGCCTCTCTGAGCGCCGTTTGCATTAAATCTTCATCAATCTGATCCCACATACCTCCGGGAAAAGCGACCTCCCCTGCATGGCTCTTTAGATGAAAAGCTCGCTGGGTCAAAATCACCTGCGGATCATCATCGCGCCCATGCAATACCACTAATACTGCAGCAGCTATATGAGTATTGTCTGGATCCGGTTTTGGCCTTTTAAGAGGAAATTTGTCTAAGTGATTTGCAATCATTGTCAGCATTTGTGCATTATACGCAGTCTGAATGTTTTTCTGGATATTTCATGAAATTTTGTTCCACTTGCGGCAACCCAGTCACACGGAAAATCCCAGAGGGAGACAACAGGCTGCGCTACGTCTGTGAATCCTGTGAGGAAATACATTATCAAAACCCTAAGGTTATTGCTGGAATACTGCCAACCTATGGTGATCAAATTCTCCTTTGTAAACGGTCAATCGAACCTAGAGTTGGCTATTGGACGTTACCCGCCGGTTTTCTTGAAAACGGAGAGTCTACGCTAGACGGAGCATTGCGCGAGTGCGTGGAGGAAGCGAATGCTACGATGGTGAACCCTCACTTATATGCAATATTTGATATCCCTGAAATTAATCAAGTCTATATATTCTATAGAGCTGAGTTGGCCGAGCCTTCTTTTGGCCCTAGTCTCGAATCCTCGGAAGTCGCTTTATTTGATGAAGCGGATATACCATGGTCTGAATTAGCGTTCCCAATGGTGGAAGAAGCACTAGACTTTTATCTGGAAGATCGAAAAACTGGGGAGTTTTTAGTAAAACGTAAAGACATAAGACGTCCTTGGAAGAGTAGACACGCCTCTAACTAGGCTATATTGCTCTATTGAGCGTCTCTCGACCAAAGCAACCATTTACAGAGGTCTTAGCAGTACGAATCGCTCCTCCATTTTGACCTAGCCCGAATTCTAAAGGCCGTTTCTTCCCGGAGTAAACTCTTGTCCCAATCACTCCGTCCCAAATAGAAAAAATGCTACCCATGTTAGTGTTACTGCTACCTACACTGTGATGAATTTGATGTTGTGCTGGGCTAATAAATATTTTTTCTAAACGTCCAAAAGAGATCCAGATATGTGAGTGTCTTAAATTCGCCGCGGCGAAATTAAATAGAACTCCAAACATGTCAACACCTAAGATCTGCAGCCCAGAAAGACGTTGCGAAAANAGCCAAATAAAGATGCCTGTGACGAAACCAAACACAACCAGTCTGCGGGAAAAATACAAGACATGCTCCACTGGATGTACACGGAAAATAGTCAGNGGAGTTAGGACGGTAGCGCTGTGGTGAGTCTTNTGGAAATACCACAGGAAATCAAACCGATGCATGCAGAAATGAAGCAGAAATCGGCTTAAGTCATCAAGCACTAAAAAGCATAAGCTGAATATAGCTGCAATCCAAAACCAACCAATATTCAGATCTGGTGCGTCACCCAAGTGCTCTTGTAAAAACCCACCCACAAGAACAGTAACAAAGACATGACTACCAACAAAAGGAATTAGTAGGGTTAATCTCATAAACGTATTAAAGATCATGAGAAATACATCGTAGAGGCTAGATCGAGACAGCCAATACTTAGGATTAAACAATCTTTGCAACTGCTCTATCGGCCTGAATCGCTTCTCCTGGTACGAAACAACAATCGATGCGATCACCATGGCGCTAAGCATATAGCCCCAGAAGACCCTCTCAGAGGGATCCAAAAACTTCTCAGCGGGAGCAACTAGTAAATCGAGCAATGGGATCCCCTAAACATTAGAAACGGTACTTTATTTGAGCCATCAAAGTGCGCGGGAAATTGGGTCGAGCTCCGAACGGACGATGCGATACGATAGCTGTTTCATCAGTCAGGTTCCTAGTCAAAATCCTCAAATCAATTTGCTCACTCACAAACCAGGTGAGGGATGCATCTAAAGTGGTTAGATTATCAGTATGAAGGTCATCAGCTACCTGACCAGAACCCGGTACTTCCCTCATTCCATGCTGATACTTTAATGCCACATCTATAGCCCAAAGATCTGTCTCTAAACCAAGCTGCCATCTTCCCGCATGTCTCGGTATATAAGGAAGCTCATCACTCTTCTCAACAAGTCCCCACTGAGAGAATTGAGAGAAGAATGCATCTTTAAATTTTGACTCCGAAAATGTGTAGTTAAGCTGCGAGGACAATATAACTCCACCACTTAAGCTACGCTGAAATTGGCCAAAAACTTCTACCCCAGAAACTTCAACATTTCCACCACTGAATTCTTGACCAACCTGGCAATCAGAATCTGAGGCTCTACAGCGACCTAGGAGATTGTCATAATCACTTTCAAACGCAATNATCTCACCAGAGAATTGGCCATCATCATATCGAACACCATACTCAATATTTACACTTTCCTCTGATTCAGCACCCGATTTCCCTGGGCCTGATGGAGAAAATCCCACATATACGCCTGCCAACAGACTCATTTTTTCAGTAACCTGCCGATGTAACCCAAGACCTGGGGCGGTGATAGACTGGCTGTTCTCTATTATCACATCTAATAACTTGTTATCTACGCTGCCCTCAATATCTTCATGCCTTACACCAAGATTTAAAGTCCAATCTGACCAGGTTATATCATCTGAAATGGATATGGCATAGGCTTTAGTGTGCGCGTAGTTGTTTGTCTTAAATGGCCTAGCGAGGCCGTCAGATAGCATAGTNCCTGAGCGCATTAGATAACTNCGAGTCTGGTGCCGACGTCTTACATCATCCTCATGGTATCGAATGCCAACCTTTAAAGTATGATCAAGACCAACAAGGGCAAACCGCTTTTTTAAATCAAATTGAATACCATGTGAAGTGTACTCGCGATCGTTATCAGTAACATCTATGGTTAAATCTGTAAAATCCCCAACACTAGAATCTTGGATCCCCTGAAGCACTCTGTATGCNCTNGTGTAAGCTGTGGGCTCAGCNAGTACATCCTGTGCTTTTGGNCCATCCATAAAGCCATCAAACTTATTCCAAGATCTATGGTATTCGTTGTAGTAAATCTTAGTTTTTAAGTCCGTATCGGTATTAAAGGCAACCGAATGATGGACGTGTAACTGCTTGTGTTCAGACTGAAACCGATCAAGTTGAGACGCTGGATATCGGCGATGGGGATTCTCAGAAAAATCTGAGTCAGTCAAACCAAGATAGGTCTCGTCAGCATCCTCATCAGCGAATCCTGCCTTGATCATTAAAGTTTGTGGTAATTCTGATTGTGGTACCCACCTTAATTTAATATTGATGTCGTTGCGAACAAAACCAGTATCTTCTCCACTGTCTAGTTCCTTAAAGCCATCACTGCCATATCTAAATCCCTCTAAAAGAATTCCAACAGAGTCGAAATTGTATCCAACCGTACCTGCTATTTTTTTATATCCATCAGATCCGGCAATGATATCCAGCTCTGCAAGATCTTCCTTGGGCACAGGTCTTGTGACTAAATTGATAGCGCCACCCACCGTGTGGGGACCTGATTGAATTGCTGAGGGTCCCTTTAGAACCTCCAAAGCGTGTAGACGCGATGGGTTGGTTATATAATAGGCCGCAGGGGCTGAGTATGGCGCAGGAGCGACGAGCACACCATCCTCCATTATCGTGATCTTCTGGCTCCTATCGGAAGTGGCCCCTCTAATGCCAATATTGGGTCTGAGTCCAAACCCATCCTCTTCTCGGACATAAACACCGGGGACGGAACTAACAATTTGATTAAGATCGGTATAGCCATGCTTGCTTAAATCAGCATTACTAATCTGAAACCCAGAGCCAGATAAATTTTGCTTCTCCTCTTTTGTGCCAATTATCAAGACCTCCTTAATCTGAGCATCAGATAGATCGGTAGCGATTATCAGGGGCGAGGCGATTAAGCTAAGGCAGCCTAAAGTATACTTTAAGTGTTTANTCGGTATCTCCCCCAGCACCCTCGGGCAAATCAACGCCAAGGTAGGTGATANATTCAATCTTTAGATCGTCGGTAACATTTTTAACAAGGCCCCCNAGGCTACATATTGTTAAGTCAGCATCAACTTCNGGNCTATTAAAAGCGCTCTGGCAGGCCGCAGAGTCATTAGCGGAGCTAATNCGGGCAACCTGCTGAACTAGNGAATCATTGGGNGCTGCGGATTGCATCATAGCGATCTTNTTGATAACAGCAGAGATNAGNCCTTTGAAGGATGAGGACCAGTCNTCTGGTGCACTTTCATTTGCNAANNCATCCAGACCTTTATCAAATATTTCTAAGAGTTGCTCNGCATTANCTTTGATATTTTGGAGTGAGGTCTCACTGAATGGNGATTCAATAAACTCTGGGCAGGTTAGTTGCTCNTCTGGACATAAGNCATCAATNCCNATNGGGCCGTTGAGCTTNGCNGACTTTGTATGCTTNTCAAAATAGAACAGNCCATCGGTCATNAACTCAAATCGAGTACCAACCTCATTAGGGTCTAAAAAATCATCTCTCGACCCAAGCCAGGTGGCATGAATCTGTTCTGCATTCATAGCAACATCATTTGCGATCTGAAGGCTTAGCCCACAGCGCCGAACCTTACGATCTGTATCAGAAAGCGCATTCCAATCAGACACCGCAGACACATTTGCCGCACACGTATGATCCAAATTATTATTGAACAGCAGATATTCCAGCGCTGACATACTGCGTTGATTTGCAGATGATGCTGAAACACGGTACTGATTATCAGCCCATGCATTAACGACTGCGACATCTGTCGCACAAGTAGAAACTGTCTCCACTAATCTATCTTTCTCTAAATAAAAATAAACCCGATTTCTCAAAGACAGGTTATTTAGCGCCGCCTGACCAAAGATATGCATCTCTGTCTTCTGGACCGTTTTCATAATCGACTTCCAGTCCTCTCTGGCTGCCTCTAGTTTTGCCGCCTCGTCATCTGTGCCGATTGAAGAGCAGTAAGCTGCGATAGGACTGCTAGAGCCGGCTAGAGGAGCAGTTTGTGTCGCAAGCTGATTGTAGTTGGGAATAACAATTTCATCTACGACTGCTGTCAAGACAGATAGCTTGGTGGCACTAGCTGATGGGTCAACAACATTGACTACTCTAACCACAGGAATCGCTGTGTTACCCGCATCATCCACAGCGGAGTATATAACCTCAAAGGAACCGACTGTTGAAGTATCTACAGCCGAACTATCAATGGTTACTGATTCTCCCGTATCAGTGGTGGCTCCAGCTTCGGTATAAGTAGCATTCAACTCCTCGGTCTGAGGATTATCTCCATTGAGCGTTATGACTGGAGCAGCTGTATCTCCAGGCCCACTATCGACAACATTGACGGTCAGAGTCGCAGTTCCCGTATTCCCTGCCGCATCTGTTGCCGAGTAGGTAATCGTGTACTCTCCGACAGTTCCAGTATCAACTTCCCCTGAGGAAGAAACCGTTTCACCGCCATCAGATGTTGCTCCAGCATCAGTATAAGTGCTGTTGATCTCAACTGTAGCTGGGTTATCACCGGTCAGGGTAATAACTGGCGCTGTGGTATCTGCCGGTGGCTGGTAAGGATCATTTGGTGCAGAGGCACCACCTCCACCACCTCCGCATGCAGTTAGGAGAGCAACCATTAGAACAGGGAGTAGGGAATAAAAACGATTCATTGTTGAATACCTAATAGATAAGGGCCGCCGAAGGCTAGCCCAATATGGACAAACAAAAAAGTTGGTCCAAGTTGTTACTTATGAAGTAGGCTCTTAGATCACCATCCAAGAGCCCAAAACCAGACTTTAAACTACCATGAAAGCGTGTTCGCATCAGAGAACCCATAAGCGTCCTGCAACTTGGCTCTCGCCTGAGTGAGCTTTCCTATGTAAGCATAAACTGCATCCTCAGCAGTTCCTGAGGCTGCCACGCCATTCTGACTACCATCAGCCAAGACTGGCGCATCACCTATGAGATCGAGAATCATCTTTAAATCATCTAGATTAACTGCAGTCATTGTCTCATCTCTAAAAGGAGATGCAGGGCTGAATTGTAAACTCATGGCAAACCCTTTTAGCTCTGACCAGTGCTTTGCGACTGTCTCAAAATTGCTCAAACTTGCTGGGGCACCAGAACTGTACTCACTTATGTCGGCTATAACATCATTCACATAGTGAACGGCCGTCGCGGCGATACACTTCTCCCAGGCAACAGAGGCCATCTTAATATGCTCCTGCAGCTTGGTATTTTCAGCCTCAGTCAATTCAGGATTGGCCTTGTTTGCTGCATTGCTAATGATCTGTCGCGATGCGAGCACAGCAGTCATAACCTCAGTAGTGAAGTCAGTGGGATTAGGGCCCGATGCAGATCCGGCATCTCGCTTGGCACAGTTTTGAGCATGTCCAAAGTGGTACTCGCTTCTAACATCAATCATACCATCGGCGTCGGTGTCATGGTAGCCTTTGTTCCATCCCTCACGTCCACTCTTTGCTCGCGCCTCGAGGTCTGTGTAGTCCAGAGCATTTCTAGCAGCGCCATAGTAACCAAAGCCCTCATCAAATTTGTGCTCAGCATAAGTATAATTCTTGGTACCATCTTGAGCGGCCACATAATTAACT
>NYWV01000043.1 GCA_002685195.1 Porticoccaceae bacterium | reverse complement strand
TTAATGGTGGACGTAGCTCAGTTGGTAGAGCCCCGGATTGTGATTCCGGTGGTCGCGGGTTCAATCCCCGTCGTCCACCCCATTATTCCCTCTGAAAGTCAGCTTGTTTTTATTTTTAAGTAAGAAACATCATTCTTTGACCTGGGGGTGTATCCGTCTCAGTCTAGCAAGACGTCTATCGGATGCAGACATCTCTTTTCTCGACCCTCAAATATCGCCCNCGCCCGCTTTGATTAGACTACTTATTAATCTATGATAGTTTTCAAATTTTTGAATTAACATATCTATTGGTAAGTTATGATCCATAGAGGTCAGCGGTATGAAAAATGTATTATTTTTTACTTTACTATCAGTTCTATTCTCTCTAAGTACGGTTGCAAAAAGTACGGTTGCAAATACTGTGGAAATTAGAGATAGCTCCAACCACACGAGTGAATGGAGTATCTCNTCACCAGAAACTAAAGGTGTCAGCGCCGCAGACCTAGAAAAATTACATCAAGAGTTTGAGAATGGGGATCACGGATATATAAATAGCTTCTTGGTTGTTAAAGAGGGAGATATCATTTTTGAACGGTATTACGACGTTGATTACATCGCTCTTACTAAACTAAGCAAGCTAGAGCAAGCAGGAATCATGCAAAAGAATTACGGCGATCTTGCTATCGCCCAATACAATTATCATGATCCAGATTGGCACCCCTTTTACAGAAACACGAAGCTCCACACTATTCAGTCCGTTACAAAAAGTGTTACCTCTGCACTTTTTGGGATTGCAATTAGTCGTGGTGAAATTACTGATCTAGATGCAAAAATCGTAGGATATTTCCCGAAATACAAGTCTCTGTTCAACGATCCCATCAAGCAATCAATTACGATTAGGCATCTACTAACCATGACCTCAGGTATTAAGTGGGATGAATTTACCCATGCATACACCGACCCATCAAACGATGCNGCAAGTATGGAAAGCAGTGATAATTGGTTGAAGTTTATCTTGTCTTTACCAATGGAGACGNAGCCNGGNCAACAATTTGTTTATAACAGTGGTATCACTATTTTGCTGTCCCATATTCTTCAGACCTCAGTAGGTATGCCAGTTGATGAATATGCCCAGA
Organism: Porticoccaceae bacterium; assembly: GCA_002685195.1. Classification (GTDB taxonomy): domain Bacteria; phylum Pseudomonadota; class Gammaproteobacteria; order Pseudomonadales; family Porticoccaceae; genus HTCC2207. Next base: position 25,307 of record NYWV01000043.1, on the reverse strand, counting down.
AGTATCTCTTTGACCCTATGGGCATCCAAGATTTCTACTGGAAGAAAACGCCAAAAGGGTTAACCGATGCCGAAGGCGGGCTGTACCTATCTACNAGAGACTTCGCAAAGATCGGGCTTTTATACCTCAATAATGGCCGATGGCTAGATCAACAAATACTTCCAAAAGAATGGGTTACCGCCACCATGACACCGGCCACTGATACTGGATTTAGTGGCAATCATTATGGGTTTCAATGGTGGCTTGCCCCCTACGAAGGTGGGAAAGAGAAATGGATGTTTAGTGGTAGCGGATACGGCGGCCAATACCTGCTGATTATTCCTGAGCATAATCTCGTCATGGTTTTTAATGGATGGAATATATTCGATATCTCGAGACCAACAAAAGAATACTTGTCATCGAGGGTTCTTAAAGCTCTTGCAAGCTAAAAAGGATCTTTGTAACCTAAAATTTTTGATTATTTAATTTGAGTTGAGATGCTATGAAAACTTGGTTGACCCTACTGTTTCTATCTTTACTGCACATTCAAACCTTTGCTGAAGCAAGAGTGATTATCAGCAATGGAACCTTAATTGATGGCCATAATCCCGATCGNCCGAATATGACAATGATAATCTCTGGAGATGAAATTTTATCTATACAGNCNAGTNCAGAGGCTTTTGACATTCAGCCTGACGATCATCTCATCGATGCTACCGACAAATTTATTATTCCTGGCCTTTGGGATGCCCATGTCCATCTGACGTTTATCCCCGATCTGGACTATGTCACTAGTTATCGTCTATTTCTAAGTCAAGGCATTACAAGCATCAGAGACACTGGTGCCTTAATAACAAAGCTACAACCCGCAATTGACTATGTAGAGGCCAACCCTGGTATAACACCTCGGTTGTTCTTCTCAGGTCCATTAATAGATGGAAAGGATCGAGTTTATAAGGGTGAGGAACCGGGCTTTCCCAATTTATCCATAGGTATCGATGAGCAGGACAACGTTGAAGATACTGTGGATCGTTTAGTATCGGATGGCGCAACATTCTTGAAATCTTATGAAATGTTATCTCAGCCCACTTACCTCGAACTGCTGCGCATCGCTAAAAAGAAAAACTTGCGTGTCACTGGGCACATACCGCTGAGTATCGACCTTACCGAAGCAGTCAAAGCAGGACTAGGAGGTATGCAGCATATAAGGAATATGGATTTAGCCTGTTCAAATAATGCTGAGTCTATGCATGAAATCCGCCAAGTAAAACTTCAAAACAAAGNTGNTATNCCAGGCTCGGCTCTTCGAACAGCGATTCATCAGGCGCAACGATTNCCCTCCATTGCCAATTATGATCAAGNCCGCTGNGAAAAAATAATCCAGCTATTATCAGATTATGGTGTTTACCAAACACCAACACTGACCATTAATACCTTGGATGCCAAACGTTATTTTGCNGACCCCAACTGGCGGAAGAATTACAACNNCCTACCGGATTCAGTGCGGAAACGTTGGGAGCAGGAATCCATCTTGGCGGCAAAGGAACCGGTGAGTGAAAACGGGCTTATTTTCCAAGAATGGAGTATGAAGTTAGTTAAGTTATTTGATGATAATGAGGTGAAAATTTTAGCTGGCACGGACACTCCCATCGGCTATTTAACACCGGGATTCAGTCTGCACAAAGAATTAGAGTTATTGGTGGAAGCTGGTTTATCTGCGAAGGCTGCGCTCCGAGCGGCGACTCTGTCTCCTGCTGAATTTTTTAACTTAGAGTCCACCATGGGTACCCTAGATGAAGGAAAGGTAGCCGACATCCTGATATTAAACCAAAACCCAATTGNGAATATTCAGCATACACAGGATATTTTTCGTGTGATTGTGAAGGGTTCTGTCGCCAATTTCGGCTCATAAACGTAACGGAAACCCCTACTATGAATCACTTTAATTTTATTATCTTAACTCTGACCGTTTTTGTTGGTTTAAGTGCCTGTTCTGAGGTTGAAAAACCTTTTGATAATGATCAGATTGTAACTAGCTCATATGAAAAACCAACAAGCATTGACAGCCAGCGCTTGTCGAANATTGTAAAGGTTTTAGCTTCAGATGAGTTCGAAGGCCGCGCCCCTGGCGGGCCTGGGGAGGCTAAAACCATTAAATTCTTAATAGATCAGTTTCAGTCACTGGGTCTCGAACCTGGAGGTACCGATGGGACTTGGACGCACGCTGTGCCCCTTATACACACTCAGCTGGCAGGTGATGGTCGTTTAAGTGTCTCGGTGGGCGATATGAGTCAGAATTGGGTGCAAGGACTTGACGTTGCTGTGAGCACAGTTCGACCCGTAGATAAGATAGATATTCAATCTGCTCCACTTGTATTTGTCGGATTTGGTGCCAGCGCTCCAGAACGAAACTGGGATGACTATGGAGAGATTGATTTAACGGGAAAGATTGCCATATTTTTGGTGAATGACCCAGATTTCTCAGCAAACGAAAGCGAGCCTGTATGGGGACGATTTGGTAACAAGCGCATGACCTATTACGGTCGCTGGGCTTACAAATATGAAGAGGCTGCGAGGCGAGGCGCGCTTGCAGCACTTGTTATTCATGAGGACAAAGCTGCTGGCTATGGCTGGAATGTTGCCTCATCTGGCCCAGGAAGTCAGTTTGCATTGGCTGAGTCTAGTGGCCCTACACCACCNATATTGCAGGGTTGGCTGCATTATGATGCAGCGAGCGCGTTGTTTGCAGCGGCCGGCATGGATCTTGTGGAACAACGTCGATTAGCTAGAAGTGATGACTTTAGTGCGTTTGAGCTTCCTCAAACCTCATTGAGTGCAAGCTTTAATGTTTCCATGGAAAAAATTGAATCACAAAATGTTCTTGCAAGATTGCCCGGTCATAGTCAGGCAGACGAAATTTTGATGGTATCCTCCCACTGGGACGCCTATGGTCAGNGTGAGCCAGATTCATCGGGCCGAACTGTTCGTCCAGGAGCGAACGATGACGCCCTTGGTACCGCTGGCGTAATTGAACTGGCGCGTGTGCTAAAAGCTGGCGAACCTATGGCACGTAGTGTTGTATTCGCAGCATGGACGGCAGAGGAAGCTGGTCTTCTGGGTTCAGCCGCGTATGCAGTTAAACCGATTTATCCGCTACATTCTACTGTCGCTAATTTTACTCTCGACATCCTCCAGACCGCTGGCTTGGCAAAAGATGTCATTTTAGTTGGTGAAGGACAAAGTGACCTAGAAGAGGACCTGATGCGAGCCGCTGCATTACAGTCGCGCGTGGTAACACCAGAAAACCTTCCAGAAAATGGATTGTTCTTCCGCGCTGACCATTTTTCTCTGGCAAGACAGGGAGTACCGGTGCTTTTGCTAATGGGAATTGCTGGTGGGGCCGATTTAATTGAGGGAGGTCGTGTAGCGGGTGATCAGTGGATCGCTGAGTATACAGGTAACTGTTACCACCAAACCTGCGACGCCTGGAGCGCTGAGTGGGATTTACGCGGAGCTGTGGAAGATATAGAGCTATTTCATACGATTTTGCGAGATTTAGGTGATTCGACCCGGTGGCCTCAGTTGAAGTCCAGCTCTGAATTTAAGGCGATTCGGTCTGAAACCGACGCCCAGCGAGTAATGCGTTCAGTCGCAAACTGACGAAACGATGCAGAGGATTAAGATATGAAAATAATAACAAAATTAATGGATATTAAATCTGCAGATAGTGTGTTTGGTTCAATGTGGATAATTGGATCGTTTGTGGGCGTTGTCTTATTTTTCCAAGCCTCATTTTACGGTGAGAGTTGGGCTCCTTTTGTGGTTGCGGTTGTTATCGCAAGTTCTGGAAAAGCCCTTCTGAGGCATTATGAAGCGCAACAAGACAAATCTTCTCCGCGGTAACCAAACCATAAGGCTCCATACGTAGGCATCCTGAATTTACTTACTCTAAATCACTACCTGATGTTTCTGAGAGTAACGAGACACAAGCTATCGTCGCCACTGCCGCTACTGCCATATAAACGGAAACGTAAAAAATACCATAGGTATTCCACAGCATTACAGCGATAGTAGGAGCAAGTGCTCCTCCGAGAATGGCGCCTAATTGATACCCCAAAGATGCTCCTGAATAACGGACCTCGGTACTAAAGAGTTCAGTAAAAAAAGCAGCCTGAGGACCATATTGAAGACCGATAAAAATAAGTCCCAGACTAATCGCTCCCGTAACAATGTAGACATTACCAGTATCGACCAGTGGAAACAAAGCAAAGGCCCAGATACCTGATAGAGCCGCACCCCAGAGATAAACTCGCTTACGTCCTATTCTGTCCGATAACCCAGCGGCCCAAAACTGAGCGGGAATCATTATAAGAGCCGCAATAAGTACAGAGGCGAGCATTGTATTTCGAGACAGCATAACTGAGGGTGAGTTGACACCATAAGCCATAATAAAAGCTATTAAGATATAGAAAGTCACCTGAATGGAAAGAAACGCCCCTGCAGCAAGAAAGATTCGACCTGGATGTCGGGATAGCACCTCGATAATAGGTGACCTCTCAACCACTTTATCTGTGCTCGAATCTTTATCTTGGCTAGCTGCTAATTTTTTAAATGCCTCTGTGTCTTCAAGATTTAATTGGACATACAAGCTAACAAGAATCAATAAAATGCTGGCGATGAACGGGATCCGCCAACCCCAATCCATGAAGGCTTCTTCACTCAACCCACCACTCACACCAAGAAACGCCAAATTAGCAAGAATGACACCAATAGGTGCGCCCGCTTGAGCGTATGCTCCGTACCAACCACGTTTCTCTGGAGGTGCGCTTTCGGTTACCAAAAGCATTGCACCTCCCCACTGCCCGCCAATAGCTAACCCCTGGACGAAACGAAGAAATACCAGTATGAGAGGGGCTAAATAGCCAATGGTTTCATAGGTGGGAAGTAGCCCAATTAACGTAGTTGAAGCACCCATTATCATTAAGGCAATGACTAAGGTTTGTTTGCGCCCAACACGATCGCCAAAATGACCAAAAACAATTCCACCTAACGGCCGAGCTAAGAAACCTACCGCAAAAGTGCTAAACGAAGCGATAAGCGCAACCATTGCTGGCATATCTGCAGGGAAGAAAGCCTTAGGAAAAATGATAGCGGCGGCGGTGCCATAAAGGAAAAAATCATACCATTCGATACTAGTACCAGCGAGTGAGGTGAGCGCGACTTTACGAATATTATTGGGTTGTGATTCCTGCATATCATTATTCCTGTGTTTTCATAATCATAGCTGAATAACTAGTCTAATCAAACTCTGAACAGCCTGAGGTTGCCAATGCACAAATGGAATGAGACTATGCATTAAGTACATCTAGAGAGACAATTTATGACCACATTAGATATAGAGTTTGTTAGAAATCAATTTCCAGCGTTTAGTGAACCCACGCTTGAAGGCTTTGCACATTTTGAGAATGCTGGAGGCTCCTACGCCTGTAGTCAGATGATAAACGCTCTACATCACTACTACTCGGCAACTAAAGTTCAACCCTATTATGGTTTTGAACCCTCCCATGGTGCAGGTATGGAAATGACCCGAGGACGGGAACGTATGGCGTCTTGGCTCAATGTTGATGCTGAGGAGGTACACTTCAGTGCCTCTACCTCACAAAATAGCTATGTTGTCGCTCAAGCTCTGCGAGATCACCTCAACGTCGGCGATGAAATCATTGTTACCAATCAAGATCACGAGGCCAATATTGGTGTTTGGAGAAAGCTGGAGGCACAGGGTATTGTCATTAGAGAATGGCAAATTAACCCCGAAACTGCTGAACTTGAAATCGAAGGGCTAGATGCATTACTGAATGAAAACACCCGCATTGTCGCTTTTACGCATTGCTCCAATATTGTAGGCAGTATTAACCCAGTGCGTGAGTGGACAGATAAAATCCATGCTGTCGGTGCGCTTGCCTTTGTTGACGGGGTTTCTTATGCGGGTCATGGGCTACCCGATGTCGATGCGTTAGGCGCTGACATCTATTTTTTCTCGCTTTACAAAGTCTATGGTCCGCACCTTGGGGTCATGGTAATGCGTCAAGCAGTCAACGAATTACTGCCTAACCAAGGCCATTTTTTCAATGTAGATCACGCTACGAGTCGATTTACGCCTGCAGGACCGGATCATGCCCAGATTGCCTCAGTCAATGGTGTGATTGATTACTTTGAGGCAATANATGCCCACCATTTTGACGCTAGCGCTGATTCAACTAAAACCAGTCGTGTGGGGGCTCTCCTCCATCGTGCTGAAACAGAGAACTTAGAACCGCTGCTAGACTTTTTGAAGCAACGCAAAGGTATTAATTTAATCGGTAAACCCACAACTGATAATAGAGCACCAACGGTTTCCTTTACTGTGGATGGCGTTGATCCAGAGATTATTGCTGAGAAGCTAGCAAAACAGCGCATCGGAATCGCCAATGGAAATTGCTATGCCTACCGTCTTATGGAAGCACTTGGTATACCCCCTGAGCAAGGCGTCGTGAGGCTGTCGTTTGTCCATTACACCAGCAAAGAGGAGATCAGACGCCTAATTGATGCATTGGCCGATATTATCTGACTTTAATACAGCGATTTATTCGATATTTACTAAGTCATCTGGATAATCAACGTCAATTGCCGCATTGGGCATTGGTACGGCTATTATCTTAATATCTTCGCGCTGCAACAAAGCTTTAGCACCTGTATCTCCCGATAGTCTAGTCAGGTGTTCAAAGTACTTTTTTGGAAAAATAGCAGGTACACCCCTACTTCCGTTGTAATCCGCACAGATTATGGCATCTCCAACACATGAATCTAAAAGGCTCTGAATATCTCTAGGAGTGATCTGTACCTGGTCTGCCAAAATAATCATGATCTCATCGTATTGATTCTCCAAGACCTGAATCCCAAAATTAATTGACTCACCGATACCAAAGGCCCAATTCCGATTATAGAGAATCCTTGACTGAGGAATACTATTGGCGACGGTGAGCTCTTCTAAGATTGCATCACGATGAGCACCAAGTACCACAAAAGTATCATCAGGAAAAAGCTGTGTAGCACAGTCATAGGCTCGCTGAATTAGAGTCTTTGATCTAATCCTAGCCAGTTGCTTCGGAGATCCAAATCTTGAGGAGGCGCCAGCAGCCAAAATAAGAATAGCTTTTCTTAACATTTCGAAGCTTCAGCGCAATCTAATTCTCGTCGTTTATAGAGCACCATGTGGCATTCTGTAAGAATTGACAGCGCTATCTCCTCGGGAAACTCACCTTGAATATGAATGCCTGCGGGTCCAGACACATGGGTTCTTAGGATATCTTCTGTCAGTCCGGCCTTCTCCAGTACCTCAGCACGACGATGAATCGGCCCTAAAAGACCAATATAGCCAAGGTCAATTGACTGCATGCTTCTTAAAGCTTGAGCATCCATAATTATGTTGTGGCTCATAATAATTGCCGCATCCACTGACTGTACATCCGCCTGATCGTGAATGTCTTCAGCAGGACAACGTATAATTTGATCAGCTGTTGGGAAAAATTCGCGTCGCGCGTTAGCCGGCCGTGAGTCCCATACGGTAANCATCCAGCCCATTATCTTCGCCATCTCAACTAGAGGCCGAGCGTCAACGCCACCACCTACCACTAATATATGTGGAGCTGGCGTTTGATAGCTTACAAGCCAGTTTTTATCATGACTATCCATTAACNNCGCTCGCGAATCCGAACCTGCAAGACCATCATCAGTTAACAGCTGTTGGTGTGCTTCAACACTCTTCCAAGAGGCATGTGCCTCTTCGCCATTCTCTATTGACTGCCAATAATAACCCTGATTTCGGCTCACTAGACTTTCGTAGACTGTGGCTAGATCCAAATAGTTATTTTCAGGTAACACAGCTTGCAGAATAATGTGAACAACGCCCCCACAACCAATACCGAGCTGAAATGAAATATCATCCTCATCGGCTCCGTCGTAGCATAGGGTAATAGACTTCTGCGTGCTCATGACCTGAGCAGCTCTCTGTTGAATGTTTGCCTCTAAGCAACCGCCACTTAAGAGCCCAAACTGCTGCCCTATGCTATTGAAAAGCATCATTGCTCCGGGCTTGCGGTAGCATGGGCCTTCAGTTTTATAGACAGTGCCAAGCACCCACAAACAGTCGTCTTTTTGCGGATACCAACTTGCTAAAAGGTGTTGTAAATGGCTAGTGCTATTAGTTGTGATGGCCATGAAAACGTCTCTACCTAAGGTACAAGAAGTCTACCACAGAGACACAATGATCTACATGTAGATCTTTAGGTGTGGCCAGCTAGTGTGGCAGTTTGGGGCAGTTTGGGGCAGTAAAATTATATGAACACAAAACCATGACAAGAGATATTTATCAGCATCCGACCAATGGTTACTTATATCACCTCCTAGCCTATAAAAAAGGTTGCGTTCTGGTCGTGGCTTGACTATTTTGTGCACCTAAAAATGAAACCCCTGAAAAAGGAACTAAAATGTCTGCTCTCATCCTTGATGGTAAAGCGCTCTCTTTAGAGTCAGAAGCTGATCTCACACAGCGTGTGGCGGCGATCAAAGAACAAAATAACGGTCAAGCGCCTATTCTTGCAACCATCTTAGTTGGTGCTGATCCCGCATCGGCAACCTACGTAAAGATGAAGCAGAATGCTTGCAAGCGTATCGGCATGGAATCAATAGCCGTAGAAATGCCTTCAACTACCTCAACCAGAGAGCTACTAGCAAAAATNGACGAACTCAATATCAACCCTAACTGTCATGGGATTCTGCTGCAGCACCCAGTTCCATCTCAGATTGACGAGCGCGCCTGTTTTGATCAAATTGATATTGCAAAGGACGTCGATGGCGTAACCTGCCACGGATTTGGTCGAATGGCGATGGACGAAGANGCCTATGGCTCAGCAACACCTCAAGGCATTATGAGAATTCTTGAAGCCTATGATATTGATCTCACCGGAAAGCATGCTGTGGTAGTGGGCAGAAGCCCAATTCTTGGTAAGCCAATGTCCCTGATGCTCTTGAATGGTCATGCAACTGTTACCATTTGCCACTCGCGAACACAAAATTTGCCTGATCTAATCAAACAGGCCGATATTGTTGTAGGAGCNGTTGGGCGGCCTGAATTCATTCAAGCTGAGTGGATTAAAGATGGTGCAGTTGTTATTGATGCGGGATATCACCCAGGTGGGGTGGGCGATATTGAGCTAGGCCCGCTGGTAGAACGCGTTGCAGCCTACACACCAGTGCCAGGTGGCGTTGGCCCAATGACCATTAACACCTTAATTCAACAATCGGTAATAGCGGCTGAAAAGAGCCTTTAATGGAGCAGAGGGCTCATCCAAGCAGATGAGCTCGCCAAAACTCTATTGCAGGACTGCGGTCTACCCTGTTACTTTACTGTAGAGAGCTAGACAGCCAGCTATTATTGCGCAACACAATCCCGGTATAAAAAGACCAAACTTTATTGGTGTAACTAGTATTTTCAGCGTCATGAAACTTTCATGGCCTAAAAGCAGCATAACCTGAGAAAATCCTTCTATAAGGTCGACGGGAATGCAGAAGATACTGATTAAGGCTGCCCAGCGACCTAGGTTTCCTAAATATCNATAAGCCATACCAGCTTGAAAAAAACCGTATATAAACGGATAAACGACATCCAAGGTTGTGGTCAATACTATGTGTACATACTTTTGCTCTGAGCTCAGCATCGCTAAGTGAGTTAGTATTTCATCCGCATCATACATTTCATCAATTATTTGGAAATCCCAATAATACATAGCTGCTGCAAATAACAGCGTCGATATAACATAGAGTACAAATGTGAATTGGATAGTTGATTTTCTAGTAATGAACTTTTCAAATTCTTTACTAATAGAACCTAGATCAAAGTACATTTATATTCCATTTTAACAAGACCTCTCGGCAGTCATCTCTGGTTATGATGTCCTGTGTCAATCTGAGTTAACTAGAGCTGCTGATTTTTTTCATCATTGCATCTATCGCCTCTCGAGCAAAGGGTTGCTTGATAGACCAGACTTGCTGTGCCGTCTCAAGATCAACAATTTCGCTATGACTATTTGTAGAGCCCGCCTCGCGCAATGTCTGTTTAGTCCTGAGTAGCAGTTCTTTAGGTAAGGAGCGTATATTTTTGGTAAAAGCAAAGGCCTCATCGACTAGCTCATCACTAGGTACACACTTCCATGCAAGTCCTTTATCGACAGACTCTTGTCCACTGATGGACTGGGAAAAAAGCAACATTCCAGCAGCAGTATTCCAGTTCGCAAGTTGACGTAACATCCAGGTATTACCTCCACCAGGGTGCAGGCCAAGGCCGAAGAATCTTGGCTCAAAACGAGCGTTATCTGTCACGATTCGTACATCACAGCCCACCGCCATATTAAATCCTGCCCCTACTGCAGGGCCGTTGACCGCAGCTATGGTAGGCAATTCACATTGTGCTATGCACAGAAAGCCACTGTAGATATTCTCAAGCATGAGCTTGTCGGGTGTTATATCGCTAAGTTGACCTCCCGCGCAAAAAGTAGGCCCGTTTCCGGTAACTATTAGTGCTTTCACATCTGGATGCTTCTCTGCTTGATCTACGTAATCAACAATCATTTCACAGACCTCGAGGGTCAACATGTTGCGCTTGTCTGGATTATTTAGTGTTAGTAGAGCAATATTGTCACGTATTTCAAACAGCACCAGAGACATGAGTTAGTCCTTATTGTTAAAGTGTCTTAAGGATAACATCGAATGCCGTCATTTTTGTACCAGCGAGGAATTAATCAATGGATCTAGAGACATTCTCAGCATCACCCATTAACGCCAATGAATTAGTAGCACACCGTGGATTTCGTGGAAAATACCCTGAAAATACTATCTTATCTATCACCAAAGCTATTGAAGCTGGTGCCCTCTTTGTGGAACTAGATGTTCAGTTCAGTGAAGATAAATTACCCATTATTTATCATGACTGTGAACTTTCTCGAGTCAGCGGAGAGGCAATGTCAGTGTTTCAAATGAGCAGAGCCTCACTCCTCAAGATATCTGCCTATGAACCCGATAGACTGGGGGACAGGTATGCTGATGAGACTATAGCTCCCTTAGAGGCCTTGGTGGCGGTTCTGGTGCGTAATCCAGCTGTTATTGCCTTCGTCGAAATAAAAGACGAGTCCATAGCTCACTGTGGCCGAGAGGCTATGCTACAAACGATCGAAACAATTCTCGAACCAGTTGCGAAACAAACGGTGATTATGAGTTTTGATTATGAACTCTGCGCTATGGCCCGCGCGTCTGACTGGCCGTTAGTAGGTGTTGTCTTAGAAGCATGGCAGGATCTTGAGTCAGACAAAATTCAGCAAATTGAACCTGACTTCATATATGTAGATCATGAGATCATTCCAAAAACCTATGATCTCCCCGCCAGCAAATTTCTTGCTAATTCAACGCTTGTGGCTTACGAAGTAGGCAGTCGATCTCTGGGTTATGCCCTCCTCGCTAGGGGCGTTGATATGTTGGAAACCTATGAGATAGAGGCCATGATGGCCTCTGATTAGCGGCGAGTTACCGTCAACTACGCCGCCATGTTGTACCCTCGCGACTGTCTTCAAGCACCACACCGCGGTCAAGTAGCGCCTGGCGAATCTCATCAGCACCGGCGTAATCTTTGTCTATCTTTGACTGCTGACGCTTCGCTATCATGTCTTCCACTTCTTCTTTAGTTATGTCATCAGAACCTCGAGCGTGAGTAAACCAGCTCTCGGGGTCCTGCTGCAGTAAACCCATCAGTCCAGCCAAGCCTAACAATTCGGACCGCAAGGTCTGCTGTTCTATACCCTGGGCACTATGCATCTTTTTAGCTATCCGATGCAGTTCGCTGATCGCCATTGGCGTATTCAAATCATCAAGAAGTGCTTGATAACCCTCGCCGGTTTGATTTAAAGACGGTATACTGCTTTCCATACCCCGCAAATACCCATATAGGGAGTCCAGGCTGCGCCAAGCACTATCAAGCAGATCTTTACTGAAATTTTGCTCTGACCGATAATGGGCAGACAAAATAACAAAGCGCAGTACTTCTCCTGGATAGTGTCCTAGCAAATCCTTAACTAATCGAAAATTGCCCAAAGATTTGGACATCTTTTCCCCATCAAAATTAATAAACCCGTTATGCATCCAGACATTTGCCATGGCCTTGCCGTCGTGGGCACAGCAGCTTTGTGCTATCTCGTTCTCATGGTGGGGGAAAATAAGGTCTTGGCCACCTGCATGAATATCAATAGTTTCTCCAAGATGCTTTTCGCTCATCACCGAGCATTCTAAATGCCAGCCCGGTCGGCCTCTACCCCAGGGGCTATCCCAACCCGGCTCATCATCAGACGAAGGCTTCCAAAGAACAAAATCTCCCGCATAGTTTTTATAGTCAGCTACCTCAACTCGAGCACCCGCCAACATGTCATCCAGTGAGCGGCCTGAGAGCTGCCCATAGTTCTCCATTGTTTGTACAGCAAACAGCACGTGGCCTTGGGACTCATAGGCATGTCCTTTCTCGATCAATAGACTAGTCATATCAATCATTTCGGGTATGTGCTGGGTCGCATAAGGTGTAATGGTAGGCTCAAGATTCTCAAGAGCGGCCATATCCTCAAAATAAGCCTCGGCATACCGTTTCGATAACACCGAAATATCTTCATTGAGTTCCGCTGCGGCCGTCATGATTTTATCGTCGATATCAGTAATATTTCGGGCATAAACCACATTGGGATACATGGTTTTAAGCAGACGGTATAGCGTGTCAAACACAACTACTGGACGGGCATTGCCAATATGTACGCGGTTATAAACCGTTGGACCACAGACGTACATAGTAATCCGATTTGGATCGATGGGTTGAAACTGTTGCTTCGTTTTCCCTAGAGTGTTGTAAAGTAACAACTTTGGTTTCTCTATGCCGGTCATATTATGCTTTCCAATTATCCCGCAGCCCAATAGTGCAATTGAACACTAAGGCATCTTTTTCTATGCTATCGCGAGTGAAATAACCCTCTCTCTCAAATTGATAATGATGGCCCACTGCCGCATCAGAAAGACTCGATTCTGCTTTACAGCCTGTGATCCTGATAAGAGAGGCTGGATTGATATGTTCTAAGAAGTTCTTGTTGCCTTCATCAGGAGCAGCTTCCTTGAACAAGCGGTCGTAGAGGTTTATCGTGCATTCAACAGCTGTGGCCGAGTCAACCCAATGAATAACACCTCGAGGGCGAATTCCCTCGGGAGCATCTGCGCCGACGGTATTGGGAACTATAGAGCCCACCACTTCAACAATATTACCAGTGGAATCTTTAATTACTTCATCAGCTCGAACAATATAGGCGCCGCGCAAACGCACATAATCACCGATAACGAGCCTCTTAAACTTTTTGCGCGACAATGTTGTATCTTCACTAAAGTCCGCTCGATCAATAAACAATTTATTACTGAAATTGAGATGACGAGAGCCCAGCTCCTCTCTATTAGGATGGTTAGCAGCGCTAAATAGTTCACAACTGCCTTCCTCTAAATTAGAAAGTCTCAACAACAGGGGCTTTAAAACACACATGGCACGATGGGCGTTAACATTAAGGTCGTCCCGAATGAAGTGCTCGAACTGGGCCACATCGACAATACCATCAGTTTTCGCCACCGCTAGACTGTCACAAAAGTTACGAATGGCCTGGGCACTGACACCTCGTCGGCGTAACCCTGATATTGTTGGCATACGGGGGTCATCCCATCCAGCGACGTGATTATCATCGACTAGCAGTTTCAATTTGCGCTTACTCATCACTGTGTAGTTGAGATTCAGACGGCCAAACTCATATTGCTTTGGCACAGACGGCAGTGGCAAGTTAGCAGTAAACCAATCATACAATGGCCTATTAGCGGCGAACTCAAGTGTGCAAATTGAATGACTAACTCCTTCTATGGCATCTTCTTGACCATGAGCAAAATCATAAGACGGATAAATATTCCACTTGTCACCGGTTCTCTGATGCGCCATTTTCTTTATTCTGTAGAGCACAGGGTCGCGAAGATTAATATTAGCTGATGCCATATCAATCTTGGCTCTCAAGGTCATAGCGCCCTCATCAACCTTACCATCTCGCATTTTTTCTAACAGGCTCAAGCTTTCTTCAGCCGACCTTTCTCTATACGGACTATTAGTTCCAGTCTCAGTCAGAGTACCCCGATACTCTCTCATCTCCTCAGCGTTAAGCTCACAAACATAGGCTTTGTTTTCGCCGATTAAATATTGGGCCCAAGTATATAATTGATCAAAATAGTTGGAGGCATAGCAAGCATCCCCCTCCCAATCAAAACCAAGCCATTTAACGTCCGCTGTAATAGCATCAACAAATGCTTGATCTTCTTTTTCAGGGTTAGTGTCATCGAACCGTAAATTACATTTACCGTTATATTGGGCCGCAAGACCAAAATTTAGACAAATAGATTTAGCATGTCCTATGTGGAGATATCCATTGGGTTCAGGGGGGAAACGCGTAATGACGTTATTGACTCGGCCGGCATCTAGGTCAGCGCTAATAATCTGTTGAATGAAATTTGTCGGTTTATCTAAATCGGTCATGATATCGCTTAAGGCAGTTCTGTGATCTGCGCAAGTATACCGACCCTACGGTTTGCGATAAACAAAAAGCCGAAGATCAAGCCATTTTATTTATGTATTACAAGATTAAGCATAAATATCACTAAAGATTAGTTTAAATCACGACCGATAGCGCCTAAAATACCCGTATAACTTTTTTAAAACCTAAAGGACTACTGATGATTACATTTCGAACCAACATGGGCGATTTCTCAATCGAACTTGATTTTGACAAAGCGCCTTTAACTGCGGCCAATTTTTTGCAGTATGCACGGGACGATTTCTATACCGGAACTATCTTCCATCGAGTAATCAATGGCTTTATGGTGCAAGGCGGCGGCATGGACTCAGACATGAATCAGAAAGCTGGTAGAGCATCGATTGAAAATGAGGCTGATAATGGCCTCAAGAATGAAATCGGAACCCTGGCCATGGCCCGCACTGGCGAGCCTCACTCAGCATCTTCGCAATTTTTCATTAACGTAGCAGACAACGGTTTTCTGAACCATAGTGGGAAGAACATGCAAGGTTGGGGCTATGCCGTGTTTGGTAAGGTGGTTGATGGAATGGACGTCATTGACAACATTAAGGGTACTGCGACGGGGAACCGTGGGGGACACCAAGATGTGCCTGTAGACAGTATCGAAATCACTGAGACGACTATCAGCGATGCTTATGCCGACAGATAGAGTCTGCCATTAATGTCCGTACTATTTGTTTCAGACATACATCTTTCACCTGAACGCCCGGCTATTGTCCGGGCGTTTTTGGATTTCTTATCTCAACCACATACTGAGACAGAAGCTTTATACATACTGGGTGACCTTTTTGAAGCTTGGATTGGAGACGATGATCCGTCAGAAATGGCATTAAATGTTAAAAATGCACTGAAAGCTCTTTCAGAAAAAGGGGTGAAACTATATGTCCAGCGAGGCAACCGGGACTTTACTCTCGGTAAAAACTTTGCATCTCAAACTGGCGCACAACTGCTTGATGACGAACACGTCATTGATTACTTTGGATTGACGGCTTTAGTGATGCATGGAGATTCACTGTGCACCGATGATTTGGATTATCAAAAATTTCGACGAAAATCTCGACATCCAATTTATCTGTGGTGCTTGATTCATCTACCACTGAAAATACGTCAAAATATTGCTTCCAACTGGCGCCGACAGAGTGCGGCTGCCAATAGTAACAAAGCCAGTGAGATCATGGATGTTAACTCGCAAGCTGTCATTGAAGTCATGTCCAAGCACAATGTGAGCACTCTTATTCACGGACATACTCACAGGCCAGACACTCATCACATTGATATAGGCCGACGAATCGTCCTCGGTGATTGGGATCAAAAAGGCTGGTGTCTAACGCTGAACGAACAAGGGTTAAATCAAACTTCATTCACAATAGTTTAAATTCATAAAATAGACCCCATGTAGTATATTATGCGTATGTTTTTTGTAACAATTACGTATCGAGAATCGCTAGAAAATATTTTCATTATGTTTTAAAGGAGACAAAAAAATGGAAACTGAGAAATACCGAAGCAGCACTACCACAAGTGGAATACAGTCTACCGCACTGAGCCCTGAGGTGACAAAAGTGCTTCGTAGCACCTACATGCTTTTAGGCACTACCATTGCATTCAGTGCGATTATGGCTGGTATCTCAATGGCAGTGGCCGCACCTCACTTTGGTTTATTTACCTTACTCCCCTATTTCTTGTGTCTTTGGATGACCGAGAAGAATAAAAACAGCAGTAAAGGGCTGTTTTGGGTGTTTGCGCTGACAGGTTGGTTAGGCTTTACTCTAGGGCCGATTCTTAATATGTATATGGCAGTGAAAGGCGCTGAGCCCATTATGTTAGCATTAGGTTCTACCGCTTTAATCTTCTTCGCAGCCTCGGCTTTTGTGCTGACCACACGAAAGAACTTGAGTTTTATGACTGGCTTTTTGATGACCGGGATGCTCGTCGCATTTGTCGCCGCAATTGCCAATTTCTTTTTACAGATACCGTTACTATCACTGACAGTGAGTTCTGTCTTTGCGCTACTGTCTGCGGGTATCATCATGTGGCAAACCAGTGCGATTATCCACGGTGGTGAGCGTAACTATATTTCAGCAACAGTAACCTTATTCGTCATGGTTTATAATTTGTTCCTTAGTCTATTACAAATCTTTGGGATAATGGGAGATGACTGATTAAATGGGTGTACGTTTGATTCAAAGCCCTGTTTAATGACAGGGCTTTTTTTATGAGCCTTTTCGTATGACAAAAGTGAAACACCATTTATCCTTACTACCAACCTGGTCAACTGAACTTGCCGCAGATATTGCGGTGTCTGAAAGCATTGAATTGGGTCCTGAGCACATTGAAATATTGCATATTTCCCGTGCTTTTTACGATGAATATGGTTTTTCTCCCTCAATGAGGCCCCTGTGTAAATCAATCGCCGTCGTTTTAGGTTCTGAAAAAGCTCGGAGTCTCTATCTAAATCAATTGTTTCCCGGTAGCCCTGCGAAGCTAGTTGCTCTTTTAGCAGGTTTACCAAAACCTAAGAACTGTTTATAAGTGGAGTCTTGCATTGCATTTACTAGCCCAGCAAAACATTTCAGCAACTCCTAAAACTGCAATACAGCTAACTAGCGTAGAACAAGCAGAATTATCGGTACAAGTACCTCACTGGAAAGTCATTGTATCTGAGGACATCGAGACGCTACGCCGAGTATACGAACTCAAAAATTTTTTAACGGCCATGGAATTCGCCAATCAAATCAGCACAATTGCAGAGCAAGGTGATCACCATCCAGCACTCTTGATTGAATGGGGCCGAGTCACCGTTACCTGGTGGAGTCACAGTATAGGTGGTCTGCATTTAAATGATTTTGTGATGGCTGCGAAAACTGATGAGATTTATATCACTTTATGAATACAAGCAATGATCTTTACAGCGATAAAAATTATCAACTGCAACTGGACAATAAGCTCAATCGCTTTAAAAGAGATCTCAGTCAGCTTGGTGATTATTCTATCGAAGTTCATCAATCTAGACCTCTGCACTTTCGAATGCGGGCGGAATTTAGAATCTGGCATGAAAGTGGTTCCGCCCACTACGCGATGAATCGTCCGGGTGAAAAGAAACCCTACATTATTGATAGCTTTCCAATCGGTGGGCCGCTTATCACTGAAATGATGACCCCACTCTTAAAGGCTGTTAATGAAAATGAGTTGCTAAGCAAGCGCCTGTTTAGCATCGAGTTTCTAACTACTGAGAGCGGAGAAACCCTAGTTACCTTGATTTACCACAAGCCTTTGAATGAGGAGTGGGAAAAAGAGGCTCGAGAATTACAGGCAGATCTTTCCATTTATATTATCGGTCGGAGTCGCAAGCAAAAATGCGTTTTAAGCCAAGATTTTGTGACCGAAGGCTTAACTGTTGATGGTCGGCTATACCATTACCAACAGGTGGAATCGGGATTCACTCAGCCCAATGCCTATATCAACTCCAAAATGCTTGAATGGGCTAGTCGCTGCTGTGCTGACTATGCTGACCAGTCAGATTTACTGGAGCTCTATTGTGGTAATGGCAACTTTACCGCCGTCTTAGCCCAGCATTTTAAAAAGGTACTAGCCACTGAGGTATCCAAGGTATCTGTTGCGTCTGCCAAAACAAACTTTGACTTAAATGGAATCGACAATGTCACCGTGGTGCGCTTGTCTAGTGAGGAGATAACTCAGGCATTAAACGGCGACAGGCCATTTCGTCGTTTGAAAGATGTGGCCTTAGATGCATTTAATTTTTCTACGGTATTTGTTGACCCACCTAGAGCTGGTCTAGACCAGGGGACAGAGGCATTAAGTGCAAGGTTTGATCGTATTCTCTATATATCTTGCAATCCGCTCAGCTTAATCAAAAATCTGAGCGAATTAACGAAAACTCACAGTATCGAAAAGGTCGCTGCTTTTGATCAGTTCCCTTGGACCGATCATCTCGAAACAGGCATATTTTTAAAGCGCAAAGCTTAAGCCAGTCGTATCTTTGACAACTTAGCCGCACTATCTTGGACGAACTCACTATACTTTGATTCAATGCCTTCTCGTTCAACAGTCAAACGGCGTTTTTCGGTTCGTTCAAGGGCATTCCAATCCTCCAGGATGGGAATATGCGCTGTAGCTTCTGCTAGCTGTTGGAATATCAATAAGGCGGTGGCCTCATCTGCACTAGGAGTCAGCTTTTGCGCGAGAAAAGCAATACGCATTGCGGCCTCTGTCTCGGAAAGATCTTTTTGTAGTAGCGCTCTAGAAATAATTTGAATGGATTGCCGGGCATCTTTGTCTCCCTCTAAGCGCTCGCTATTTACCTTCTCAGACAGTTCACGTTCTTTGCGCTTTTTTTTAACTAACTGATACGCTAGATAAGCTGCATAAATAGCTAGGGGTATAACTAGGATTGCCCCCGATAGGATGACCAACATGAGACTCACTTAGAACCGTCCTCGTCCTTACTGACATCGGCCAGTACATCTTGTTGGCTTGCGATAGAACGAACATTATCGGGAATGCTCTTTTTTGCCTTGGCACCAAGTTTTTTCAACTCTTCACTTCGCCGTACTAAATTCCCACGCCCACTCACAAGGCGCTTGTGTGCTGTATCCCAAACGTCTCGGCTCTTATCCAAATGTCGGCCGACATCCTCCAAAGCTTCTATATAAAGAACAAACTGGTCATATAAGCCTCCAGCTTTATCCGCAATGACCTGTGCATTACGATTTTGATCCGCATAGCGCCACAGGTTCTTAATTGTTCTCAAAGTCACCATGAGGGTACTAGGGCTGACAACAATAATGCCCCTGTCGTAGGCATCTCTCATCATGTCTGGCGCCTGATCGAGCGCCAACATGAAAGCTGACTCTACAGGGATGAATATAAGAACAAAATCAAGACTATTTACACCTTCAAGGCTTTCGTAATCTTTGCCACTCAACCCTCTAATATGAGCTTTTAAAGACGCTAAATGTTGGTTTAAGCACTGTTGCTTTGTATCCTCATCCTCAGCATGAAAGTAACGCTCGTAGTCGACTAGGCTCACTTTTGCATCGATAACAATATCTCTGCCTTCCGGCAGGTGAATAATTACATCAGGATTACGACGTCTTCCATCTTTATCTTTTAGAGCGACCTGAGTATCATATTCTCGTCCATTAGTAAGGCCTGAATCCTCTAGTAATTTCTCCAGCACGAACTCACCCCAATTGCCCTGGGCCTTGTTGTCACCACGCAACGCATTGGCAAGGTTGACCGCATCAGCTGAAATTTGCATCGTTTGTTTCTGAAGTTCACTAATTTGCCCTACAAGTTTATTACGATCTGCATTCTCTTTGTCATAAACAGATTCAACCTGTTTACGAAAATCTCCAATATCACGGCGCAGCGGACTCAACGATACTTCCAAAGCCTCCTTGCTTTGTGCAGAAAATTTGGTTTGTTTCTCATCGAAAATGCGATTGGCAAGATTTTCAAACTCTTGAGTTAGTATTTGCTTGGCATCTTGAAGAAGTTTCAGTTGTGATTCGAATTGCTGTTGTTGGCTAGAGAGTTTTTCTTCAAGTACTCGGTTGTTAGCTAAAAGCTCAGGATACGCGGAGTTCATCTCACTTCCGGACTTTACGCGGCCAAACAAATAGCCAATAACGACTCCGATCACTAGACCGAGCAACACCCACAAAACAAAACTATCGCTAAAAGAAGTATCCATAAAGTTTATTGTATCAGCCTGCTGTTAATTACACCGATGTTTTGCGATTATATACGGGTGTTTCTAAATAAAGTTGCAGATCTTCCGCTAATGTTACCGCCACTCATCGATATAACGTTATTTCAACAAGCTATTAATGATGATCGACTCATTATTACGCCCAACCATCGATTGGCGGCAAAAATTACTGAAGCCTGGGGAATTCATTGCCGATCAACTCAGCGTGTATGGCACTCACCTCGGGTTTTTTCTGTCGACCATTGGCTAAAGTTCTGCTGGGAAGAGCTGCAAGATCACAACGATGAGGCAATATCTGGCAAAGCTATCGTTGGATCTCAGCAAAACCGTTACTACTGGGAACGCTCGATTAGTGAAAATGATCCGGAAGTTAGTAGCAAATATGCAAAGATTGCCAGCGATACCTACACGTCGATTCAGCAATGGGATTTAGCTGTTGAGCAGATTCAAGATGAAACACCGGCATTGGTATTGTTTAAGCGCTGGGTTAAGTCATATAAACGGCTATTAGCCAGAAATTCTCTCATCACGATTCCGGATAGCTGGCAAGCCGTTATCAAAGCGTTTGAAACTAGCTTGTTTCACCAAGAACAAGAAATCTTGACCTATGGTTTTCAATCAACGCCCCCACTTTTAAAGAAATTACTCAATAGCGCTAGCGACAAGGTTAGAACAATTGAGGCTACACCAAAAGAGACTCTAGGTTCTGTAGTTTCGGCCGAGGACCCTGATCATGAACTCCGCAGCGCTGCTAACTGGGCCGCACAAAAATTAAAATCTAATCCTGATCAACGTATTGGGATCGTTGTACCAGACCTTAGTAATTCTCTCTCGAAGGTAGCACGAATTGTTGATGAGGCTCTTCGAACTCATGATGTCGAATCTTTAGTCAATATCTCAGCCGGCACACCTTTGAGTCAAACTAGTCTTGTTAATAGCGCCCTAGGATTGATCGAATGCTTAAGCGTTAAGAAGCCTCTATCTGAATGGCTAGACTTAATGTACAGCCCTCACAACCTTTTAAGTGAAGTGCCTCTACAATCCAAAGTCAATGCTGAACTTGGCTTAAGAAAAACACGACGTTTTGAACACAGTTTTTCCGAGTTTTGTCACGTAATTATAGATGAGCATGAAACAGGATCAGCTCCTGACATTCTAGAACCTCTAGCTGAGTTACGTGATGGCCACACAAACTTCAATCGTGAGCAGCAGGGTTTTTCTCAGTGGGCTAAGTCTTTTAGCACGTATCTTACAACCCTGGGCTGGCCAGGAAAACGAACATTAAACAGTCTAGAGTATCAGCAGAAGGAGCATTGGCATCGGGTGCTACAGGAGTTTTCAGAGCTTGATAACTTGGGAATTGAGATTGGATATGCCACCGCACTGAAGCATCTTCGCCATCTTTCTAAAGACGCAATATTTCATCCGAAAACAGCGGACGCTCCTCTACAACTTTTGGGGCTTCTAGAGGCCTCGGGCCTATCTTTCGATAGCCTGTGGATCTCAGGTATGGATAGCCAGTCATTCCCTGCCTCAGTTGTAATAAATCCATTGCTGCCGGCACAGTTCCAACGCCTACAGAAAATGCCCCACTGCTTACCTGAGAGAGAACTTGAAATAGCTCGGCGATTACTCCTTGGATATATCAATAGTAGTTGCGAATTATTTTTTAGTTATTCAAGTACCAAAGGAGAAGAGGTACTCCAGCGAAGTGCCCTACTTCGAGATATGCCTTCCATCGAGGTTAAAGATCTTATCGGAAATATT
The DNA here is from genome assembly GCA_002685195.1 of Porticoccaceae bacterium. Lineage (GTDB taxonomy): Bacteria > Pseudomonadota > Gammaproteobacteria > Pseudomonadales > Porticoccaceae > HTCC2207. The sequence continues at coordinate 3,095 of NYWV01000043.1, read as the reverse complement.
GCTGCCTTCCCTCACTGGCTTAGGCAAGATAATCAAACGTCTCTTCATGAAGACAAAGCTCCGCTGTTTGATCAATCTATAGAGTCAATCAGTGCAGGTAGTGCCCTATTTAAAAATCAAGCTGCTTGCCCTTTTAATGCGTTCGCCATTCATCGGTTAAAAGCGCAACCCCTAGAGCAACCAAGCCACGGTCTTAACGGCATGGATCGCGGAACAATACTCCATGAAACTTTATTTGAGTTGTGGGATATCTGGCAAAGCTCAGCGGAGCTGCAACGACTATCCGAAAAATCTATTGCTAACCAACTTGACACTTCAGCCTCAAAAGTACTTGATAAATGGGCTATGCACCACCCAATTCTGCGTGGCCAGCATTATCGGATGATTGAAAAAGATAGGCTCATCAAGCTGTTAATCGGGTGGATAGAAGAAGAGAAAAAAAGGCCGGACTTTATTATCGAAGATCTTGAAGTTAAAAAAACAGCGTCTTTTGGCAATCTTGATATCTCTCTTCGCATCGACAGAATAGATAGAATAGATGGAAAGTTGTTAATTATTGATTATAAATCAGGCTTAATTAATCCATCCCACTGGGATGGTGAACGCCCGAAGGACCCGCAGCTGCCTCTTTATGTTTCTGCTTGCCGCCCACCAGTGAATGGCTGCGCCTTTGCACAAATTAAGGGAGGTAATATTCGATTCTCTGGCATCAGTGACAGTCAATTATTAGACAGCGAAAAAGGGAATCGCAGTTGGAGTGAATCAGTTGCCCTGTGGCATGAGTCAATGGAGGCCCTTGCTAGTGAATTTACAGCTGGCATTGCGCAAATGGAAGTCATACACCCCAGTGGTGTTATCTATCAAACTCACTTATTGCCACTTAACCGCTGGCCGGAAGAGCCAATGGTTAATAAGTCTATAGAATCTAAAGCTCTCAAACCAAAAGTGAGATCCCTGTGACTTTAGTCGTCGACCACACAGAGCGTCTTAAAGCCATCGACCCTGAAGAGAGTTTTATTGTTTCCGCCCCTGCTGGATCGGGCAAAACAGGACTCATTACTCAACGTATTTTATGCTTGCTGGGTACTGTAAATCATCCAGAAGAGATACTTAGCATTACGTTTACTCGCAAAGCGGCTGCAGAAATGGCTGCAAGAGTTCATTCAGCATTACAAACAGCTGCCAACGAACCAAGACCTGAGAATCAATATGAGGCACAGACCTGGGACTTCGCTCAGAAGGCACTGCAACAAGACCAGAATTTAAACTGGAATTTGTTGGACATGCCAAATCGGTTGCGCATCCAGACCATTGATAGTTTTTGTCGCTATATTGCTCGCCAGTTTTCTCTAGAAACTAAGCTTGGGGACCTATCTGAGCCGAGCGATCAACCGGAGGTGCACTATCAAAGTGCAAGTCGCTCACTTCTACAAAAACTGGAAACTGATGATGCATTGACTCCTCATCTCACTGTGCTGTTAGCTCACACGGGAAACGATTTAGCTCGATGTGAGCGGCTATTATCAGAATTGCTCGGTAAGCGTGAAGAGTGGCTTCCGATCATCTATGGCATTAAGGACAATCACCATTATTTCGAACAGGTAATCGATGAAATCGTCGCAGAAAATATCATTGATCTGCAAGACCGTCTAATGCCCGTCGCAGGAGAACTCATTGAGCTTGCAGACTTTGCAGCGACTCATGCACCCGAGGGCAAAAACCCAAGCTTAACTCAATTGGCCGGTATCACCGAGCTTCCTGATGCAGGTCTCTCAGGAATAGCTGATTGGCAAACCCTCTTAAGGATGTTGGTTACCAAGGACGGAGCTATTCGTTCGAAAGTAGATAAAAATGGTGGCTTTCCATCTGACAAGAAAGAGCATAAGTCTCGCATGGAGACACTGCTAGATTGGTGTAGAGCGCAGGCTGATCTTGTCAGTCAAATCAATAACATTTTGCACCTACCGAGTAAATCGATAAATATCAGTGAACAGCTGATTCTTAATGCCCTAGCTCAACTTTTACCGCGTTTAGCGGCAGAACTTGATATTGAATTCAAGGCGCATGATCAATGTGATTACTCCGCTATTACATTAGCAGCGTTAGAAGCTGTTTCTCCAACATCTGACGAGGTAGTATCTGACATCACGCTGCGCTTAGATTACCAATTAAGGCACATATTAGTTGACGAATTTCAAGACACTTCTGGATCCCAGGTAGAGTTGCTCGCGCAATTGGTCAGCGGCTGGCAGCCTGATGATGGAAGAACGCTATTCCTAGTAGGCGATGCTATGCAGTCTTTATATGGTTTTCGTAACGCCAATGTAGGCTTGTTTATAAACAGTCAGCGCCACCCCGTTGGAACGGTCCAATGTACACCTATAAACCTAACTACAAATTTTCGATCCGAAAAGGGAATTGTCGATTGGGTAAATAACGCATTTACGGAGGCCTTCCCAAAAAAAGCCGATATTAGCCGCGGTGCGATACCCTACTCACTTGCAGCAGCGTTTAAATCTAAGAGCGACCACGCTGCCGTTCATTTTCAGGGTTTTACCGGTGATTTAGCTGAAAGCGAAGAAGCTAAGCATATTGCCAATACCTGTTTGCAGATTAATCAGGATGATCCTGCCCAATCAATTGCTATTTTGGTTCGTAGCCGAGGCCATTTAAAGCATATTATTCCTGCGCTTCAAACAGCTAGGCTTAACTGGGAGGCCCACGATATCACTCCTCTGGGAACAAGAATGCCTGTTTTAGATATGATGTCGCTGACACGTGCTCTTGTGTCCCCCGCAGATAGGATTGCTTGGCTAGCATTATTACGAACACCCTTCTGCGGCCTTGGTCTAGAGGATTTATTAACAATTTCAAATAGCACGATGATAACTCCCTACAACGGGGACGCGATTCTTGGGCAGTTGCAAAATTTAATGGCGTCTTCCTCAGCTGCAAAACTAACTGATTACGGACGGGTGGCGCTGGAAAGAATCATTCCGATACTACTAAATGCATGGGGTGAACGAAGAAGAGTAGATATCCGCACCGAGGTTGAGTCCATCTGGCAGAGCTTAGGTGGAGCTGAAACAGTTTCT
>NYWV01000042.1 GCA_002685195.1 Porticoccaceae bacterium | reverse complement strand
TTCCGAATGATGCCAGACAGTCTAGAAGATGAGTGGACACAGTACTCTCTGAAAATTGAAGGAGATGTAGCCGGTGGAACATTGACCTTCAACTACGGAGACCTTGATCGCGATTACGAGGTAGATGCTGATTATTCTCTGTACAGCGATTACTACGTATCTGGCGGTTATGTTCAGCCATACTATTCTTGTTACGCGGCTTACTTTGGTTGTTCTGATCCACGTGAATTGTATGAGGATCATGCTAACTATCAGCGTGAAACCATTGAACTTCGTTATGCATCAGATCCTAGTAAGCCACTGCGTTGGCAGGCAGGCTACTATTCAGTTGACGTAAAAAACAGAGATGATGCTGAATGGCATGTTTTGGGTCTCGCTGATCTTGGTATGGTTACTGCAATTGATGCGCCAGACATATACTGGACAACGGATTTCCGACGAAGCTATGAAGAAACTGCGTATTTCGGTGAAGTAACATATGACCTCACTGACTCTTTAACAGTTGCTGCAAGTATGCGTCATTTTGATGCTGAAAGTTACCTCGACGGGTTCTCTGGTACAGTGTGGTGGCCCTGTGGCGGCGGCCCAAGTGCAGCTGCTCAAGAGGCATCAGGTGTGTACAGGCCGANTAATAATTACGGTGCAGATTGTGCTGACTCNAACCGTATTACAGCTTCGAAAGACGAGGTATACCGTTTCACTGCAGAGTGGCAGGCAACTGATGATGTCATGATCTATACCGCTTGGGGCGAAGGTTACCGTCCTGGTGGTCTGAATCGATTCTGTTCAGTGGGTAATGAAGCTGATTATGGTGGTCAAGGGAGAGATGATNCCACTGGAGCTGGCTGTGATTTTGTTCCTGACTTCTTAACNTCCTATGANGTGGGTGTAAAGGCATCATTATTTGATGGCCGTATGTTGCTCAATGCTGCTGCGTTTATGCAAGAGTGGGATGACTTCCAATTCTCGAGACTGGATGTTGCGATATCACCAGTAACTTTGACGTACAACATTGGTCAGGCAAAGAGTGATGGATTNGAAGCTGACTTTAGTGCAATGATCTCTGAGAACTGGAGTCTTACCGGAGGGTTCTCTTACATTGAGGCTGAATTGAGTGAGGATTACTATGCCAGCGATGGCTTGGCCACACCAACNGCAGCTAGTGGCACGACNTTNCCTCGTGTTCCTGATACNAAGTGGAATCTATCCTCTCGATACTCAATGGATGACGGTTGGTACNTGCAAACCAGTTACATATACACTGGAGCGTCCTACAACAACTTGTTCGACGGCGGAAGTCTCCCGACTAAGCGTTATAAGCAAAAGGACTATCAAATCCTGAACGCCTCAGTTGGTTTAGATAAGGATACTTGGCGTGCAGAGTTGTATATTCGCAATGTTACCGATGAACGCGGNGAAGTTTTCCGTAACGCNGTAAATTGGGATGATCGAATCATGACAAATAGACCTCGTACTTTAGGGGCTAGCATGAGTCTGAAGTTCTAAGCTCTTGAGCAATANAAAAAGGGCGCCNCANGGCGCCCTTTTTTTATAACTATTAAAANTAATANAATTTAANACCAGTTANTAGATATTTTAGACCTTTGTCGATTATCGGCCTTTCCAAATAGGATCACGTTTCTCGGCGAAGGCTTTGAATCCTTCGTGCATATCTTCGCTACCATATAGAGTATCCACTGTAGGCAACTCTCGACTCGTAATACGATCGAGTGCATCCTGAAATTTTGAATTCTCAGCATCTCGCACGACTTCTTTGATTGCTGCCATGACAAGCGGTGGCCCGCTTGCTAANAANTCTGCCATCTCCCATGCTCTTTGGTTAAGTTTATCAGCNGCTACAATCTCNTTTACAAAACCCCAGCGATTGGCTTCTTNAGCGTCTAACCAACGNCCGGTTAAAAGCATTTCCATGGCGATNTGATAGGGAATTCGCTTTGGTAGTTTGATGGAGGCAGCATCAGCAACAGTNCCTGAGCGAATCTCTGGNAGAGCNAANGTTGCGTGCTCAGCGGCAAGGATAATGTCNGTGGATAAAGCAATTTCTAGACCTCCGCCACAGCAGATACCATTAACCGCNCAGATGATGGGTTTGTTGAGATCGGGTAGTTCTTGCATACCTCCAAATCCGCCAGCACCGTAGTCTCCGTCAACCTCATCACCATCGGCAGCGGCCTTAAGATCCCAGCCTGGNCAGAAAAACTTCTCACCAGCGCCGGTGANAATTGCCACACGCAGCNCAGGGTCATCTCTNAAGTCCTTAAAAACTNCTCCCATTTCNCGACTGGTTATCAGGTCTACTGCATTAGCTTTTGGTCTATCCAGCATCACTTCAATGATAGGNCCTTTTTGGGTTATCTTTACTGAATTAGTCATTGGATTCTCCACTATGGGACTATTGAGCTTATTGTATTAAGTATATTGTCGGACAAGAGCATCAACCGCTACTGCATCCCGCTCTCGTACAATCAGTGGATTGATATCGATCTCCACCATTGAATCTTTGTTCGCCTCAACATATTTTTGCACCGACATCACAGCATCTACTATGGAGTTTATATTTGCGGCTGCTGCGCCACGATAGCCTTGTAGGATCTGATTAATTTTTAATTGACTCAGTGCGTGAATCACATCAGATTTGGTGATCGGCATTACTAAAGAAACACTATCATCTATGAGTTCAGTGAGAATACCACCGGCTCCCATAGTTAATAACAGCATACCCGAGGTATCTCGNGAAACACCAATAATTACCTCAACTATNGTGTTATCTANCATTTGCTCCAATAAAAANCCCACAGGAGAGACTGGAACNTTCTCAATTGCCGCTCGCAGNGAAATATCAGAATCGATGTTCAAGACTACCGCACCNAANTCGGATTTATGGGCCANACCAAGAGATTTTAATACCAAAGGATAAGTCAACGTTTTGGCAGACTTCTCTATATCACCTTTATTGGCAATCTCTTTGGTTTGAGGAACTGCAAGGCCAAATTTTGATAGTAGCCGCTTAGCCTTTGATTCAGTCAAAGTACTCAGATTGCCAATGGGTTCATGCGTCTGNAGCCATACCGGATCTGGCTGTGGTATGTTTAATAATTTACTGGCAGCTACAGCAGCTTCAATNGGCTTTAGACCAATCTCAAGCCCATGCAAGACTACTACGCCGTGTCGGTGAAACTCATCGGTCTTTGCTTCATCTATATTTTCAGGTAGCGATGTAATTACAGCGACTTTTGCATGAGTTTGTTTTTGAGCTGCAATAATTGCATCGATGGCACACTGGTGGCCTTGTGTCTCACACTTATCTGGTCGAGGAATATCTAATACAAAGATGTTTAGATCAAAATCTCCTTCCATTACTGTTGCAAAACAGGCTGTCATACTGGGGACATCTCCCCAAACATAGGTATGGTAGTCCAACGGATTTGAGATGGTCACTTTATTACCAAGCACGCTGGTTAATNTTTTGCACTGCTTGGTATTTAAGTCTGGGAATTCGAGAGTTGAGTTATGAGCAGCATCTGCCATTAAGCTAGCTTCACCACCAGAGCAACTGATAGAAGATATCTTTGAGCCAGTCAAAGGACCAATGACATCAAGAATTTTGAGTGTTTCAATAAACTCGCTTACTGAATTTACCTCAACGATTCCAAGACGCTGCAGGAGCGCAGAAGATGCAGCCGCTCCACCAGCCAGCGTTGCAGTATGAGAAAGGGTTGCATGCTGAGATTTCTCTGACTTACCCAACTTTAAGGCGACAATACTTTTACCTGCCAAACGAGCTTTCAGAGCCATTGCCTCAAAGGCCGGAATATCTGAAAAGCCTTCAATAAATAGNCCTAGCGTGCTGATTCTGTGGTCTGCAATAAAGTGCTCAGCNAGTTCGTTCAATCCGACGCAGGCTTGATTGCCGACAGTACAGAGAGCGGCTACTGATAACCCACGTTGTTGCATGGTCATATTTATTGCCACNTTCGATGATTGAGCAATAATCGCTACGCCTTTATCTACTTGATGACCGCCGTGCTGATCTGGCCATAGAGTGACATTGTCTAGATAGTTCAAATACCCATAGCAGTTAGGTCCCAGCATTGGCATGTTGCCCGCAGCAGAGACCANCTGGTCCTGTAAGTCCAGGTATCCTGAGTTTTTGATTTGGTGTTCTTCATTGGCCTCTCTATAACCAGAGGCAAAACAGATAGCGCCACCNGCATCGATAGAGTTGAGCTCTCCAATAATTTCTACCGACAATTCTCGATTAACGCCGATAAATGCAGCATCAGGCACACCAGGTAAAGACTGAGTGTCGGCAAAACACGTAATCCCACCAATGTCAGAGCGATTTGGATGAACCGGCCAAATTTCTCCGTTATATTTTGATATTTGAAGTTGCTCTATGACATTCATAGCCCAAGAGCCACCGTAAATGGCAATCGATTTAGGTGTTAGGAAACGTTTTAGGTTTGCCATCGAAATATTTAAGCGCCCAGAGGGCGCAGCAGACTTCGGGATATGATATGTCGTTGAATCTCAGACGTACCTTCCCAAATTCTCTCGATTCTTGCATCGCGCCAAATGCGTTCTAATGGCAATTCGTTCATTAAACCCATACCTCCAAAGATTTGGATTGCCTCATCGGCCACCATCGCCAGCATTTCAGTCGCTTTAAGCTTGGCCATTGCCATGTCTGCATCAGTACAGGTGCCTTGGTCATACTTCCAGCCTGCCTCCATTACCAATAACTCAGCGGCTTTCATTTCTGTTGCCATATCAGCCAATTTGAAAGAGACGCCTTGAAATTTCCCGATGGCTTGACCGAACTGTTGACGNTCCGCTGCATACTGCACAGCTAAATTAAAGGCTCGCTCTGCTCGCCCTAAACAGGTCGCAGCCACCTGTAAGCGAGTGGCGCCAAGCCAGCTGTTTGCAACATCAAATCCTTTATGAATCTCGCCAAGCATAGCGCTCTGGGGTACCCTACAGTTGCTATAAACCTGTGTNGCATTGGTATACCCTCGGTGTGAAACGTTTTGATAGCCATCTAAGATCTCAAGCCCNGGATTGTCGTGATCAACAAAGAANGCNCTAATCAGTTTTTTTGGACCGCGNGGGGTNTCTTCNTCNCCGGTAGCAACAAAGACAATAGTAAAGTCAGCTTCCTTGGCATGACTGATAAAATGCTTGGTACCGTTAATTATCCANTCATCGCCATCTTTTACNGCTGAGGCTTTCATCCCACGTAAGTCGGAGCCCGCTCCTGGTTCCGTCATCGCCAGGCAATCTGATTTTTCACCTCGCATACAGGGTTCGAGATATTTCTTATGTTGCTCTGAAGTACCTGCGCACAAAATATTGGATGGTCGAGCCACGCAACGCCAATGAAGCGCATAGTTGGCCCGCCCTAGTTCTTTTTCATAAAGCAACCAAGTGATGGTATCTAAGCCGGCACCACCAAATTCAGCTGGGATATTAGCAGCGTAAAGGCCTGCCTCAAGCGCCTTAATTTTGATATCTTCAGCTAAATCATCTCGCAAATGACCGGTAGCTTCTACTTCAGCTTCGTGGGGGTATAGTTCATTTTCCACAAAGGCTCTTGTGGTANCNACGATCATNTGTTGCTCTTCACTTAATTGAAAATTCATTATTTTATTTCTCCTGCAGAATTTCCGTACTGTTTGGCTAGCTTATTAATCCGCTGTAGTACCTCTTCACTCGGCATACACGATTTTCGTGCCTGCAGATCTACGTGAACTAAAAGCTGGTCAGCCTCGGCAAGAACACGCCCATCGACATTGCACATTTGATGAGCCAATTTAAGCTTTTTACCTTCNGCNAAACTAATGCGNGAGGCGACATAAATATNATCACCCGCTNTGCATTCTTCGATGTACTTGATNTGACAATCAACTGTGAAGTAGCTTAAGCCGGAAGCGATATAGTCTTCATCAGCACCAACACGAATCATCACGGTGTCAGCGGCATCAGAGAATACCTGCCCGTAGCGACTTTCATTCATATGTTGGTTGTAGTCTGTCCAATCAGCAGGAATGACACGCTTTACCGTAATTAAGGAAGTATTTGATTGATTTTCATCTAGTAGAGGTTTGTGTAAACCTTTATCAAATTGGTTTAGTAGCTCCCCTGCACCCCAATTCTGGGTTTTGAGTCCACGCATTATGCTAATTAAATTATCGTCGCGAAGACGCTCTAGTTCACGAATACTGTAATGNCCAGATTGTTCGTCAGACTGCCNAGCAACCTTNTCTATTAACTCATCAGTAAGCTCTGGTACGTCCATTAACTTGGTCCAAGGCAATTCAAGACAGGGCCCAAATTGCGCGATAAAATGTGCCATTCCAGCTTCACCGCCNGCCACACGATAAGTTTCGAACATTCCCATTTGGGCCCATCTCAGTCCAAAACCAAAACGAATGGCATCGTCAATTTCTTGAGTTGTGGCGATATCATCGTTAATCAACCACAGACCTTCGCGCCAAACAGCTTCGAGTAATCGATCGGCGATGTGTGCATCGATTTCTTTGCGCACGTGCAAAGGGAACATACCTAGGCTACTTAGCATCGCTTTTGCTCGGTCCACCGTAGTAATGTTGCCAACTAATTCAACCAGCGGGANTANGTAGACAGGGTTAAACGGATGAGCNACGATAATTTGCTCAGGGTTATCAGAGCCCTGTTGTAATTCGCTGGGCTTAAAACCTGAGGTGGAAGAGGTAATAATGGCTGATTTGGGGCAGTGACTTTGAATCTCGGCCATCACCGAATGCTTAAGTTTTAGCTGCTCTGGAACACACTCACTGACCCAATCTGAGCCATCTACTGCCTCAGAGATTGAATTAACAAAACTCAAAGACCCCTNAGGTGGAAGAGCATGTTCATACAGAGCAGGGAGAGAGCGGCGAGCATTTGAAAGCACTTCATCTATTTTGCGTGGCGCTTCAGGATCTGGATCAAAGATCTTGACGTCAGAACCCATCAATAAAAATCGAGCTACCCAACCACCGCCAATAACACCGCCACCAATAACTGCAAATTGTACTTTCTTAGCTAGCGTTTCGGTTGATTTATGGTTTGAGCTAGTCATCGAGGGGATCGTTTAGTTAAACCCAATTCATCTCGAACTTGCTGCGGATTCATTAGTGTTGATCCCATAGCCTCTATAATGGTGGCTGCTTTTTTAACTAGAGACTCATTGGTAGCTAGTACCCCTTTTTCTAACCAAAGGTTGTCCTCTAACCCCACCCGGACATTACCTCCGGCTAAGACTGATGCAGCCACATAGGGCATTTGATCTCGGCCTATTGAAAATGATGACCAATTCCAGTCGCTGGGGATGTTATTCACCATTGCCATGTAGGTATTTAAATCATTGGGTGCTCCCCAGGGTATTCCCATACAGAGTTGTATTAAAGCAGGGCTTTCTAGGATTCCTTCTTTCACTAATTGTTTGGCAAACCAAAGATGTCCTGTATCGAAGGCTTCAATTTCCGCTTTAACACCAAGAGCAGTCATCATACTACCCATTTCCCGCAACATTCCGGGTGTGTTGGTCATGACATAGTCCGCTTCAGCGAAATTCATCGTTCCACAATCTAGAGTGCATATTTCAGGTAAACATTCGGCAATTGGCTCCATCCTACTTTCCGCACTCCCCATATCAGTTCCATCTTGCAATGGCAGTGGAGCCGATGGTGGGCCAAATACCATGTCTCCACCCATACCTGCCGTCAGGTTCAAAACCACATCAGTCTTTGAATCACGAATTCGATCTGTGAGTTCTCGATATAGTTTAGGATCCCTAGATGCCACACCCGTTTCTGGGTCACGCACATGACAGTGCACAACGGCTGCGCCTGCTTTGGCTGCGGCGATAGCGCTGTTGGCTATTTGCTCAGGTGAGCGAGGAACTTCGGCGCTACGATCTTGGGTACTACCTGATCCTGTGATAGCGCAGGTGATAAAAACATTGGTATTAATACTTAGTGGCATGGCAAGGCTCGACTATTAAAATAAGGGTTTATAGTTCAGGAGCTAAATACACTCTACCTCTCTTTTTAAAGCATACTAAGNTTAAACGCAATAGGCGTTGTTTCAGGTTTAATTCGTTAGGACTATTCAGTGTATTCGCGCACCCTGTTCTATTANTTTTTTCTGCACTTTNTTAATGTTAACGTCAGCGACATCAACATTAGTTTGTATTGAAACAGCAGCAGCAACGCCAGCACCTTGGCCATTGACAGCGCAACACATCATATTTCGAACCGCAGCATGGGAGTCACGATCACCACCTACGCTGCGACCAGTAACTAACAAGTGGCGAATACCTTTTGGGAGCATGCTGCGGTAGGGCACTTGAAAGTAACGACCGGTCGTAGGTAAGATTAATATGCCATAACCATCAATAAACTCTGGAAATATTCCGATACTATCGTCGAACTTACCCTGTTCACGGACATCGTGCGCAGTCATGTTATACACAGCATCNATTTTCCGAGTATCTCGAACACCAAGTGTCATTCCAAAGTTTCTTAGTTTTGCATTCTCACAACCAGGATTAAATTGTTTCAAGGCCTCAATGGCTAACATGGCTTGTCTGCGGCCTTCCATCTCTCCTTTTGTTAAATGATCAGGGTTGGTTGCATCCAGTCTAGCTAGGTGAATTAAGTTTAAATAACTAAGGTCACCTTGATCGCTAATCGCACCCCAGGTGCCAGTAATAGTGTTTAAATTTTCGGGAATTAAGCCAGACTTAATGGCTTTTTCAAACGGCTTTTTTAAGTAAGGTGAAAATAGCTTGTCNTCTTTCCCTGAAGTTTCCATTGACCAATCTGGGCCACACCAATCACTATAGGTATGTGGGTCTGCTTTTACATTATCGATGAAACGTTTTTTGTCGACACCATTCATCGAGAACATTACAGAGGCGGCCATCATCTCCTCTANGGGTGTCTTATGTGTCACAGCACCTGCTCGATGAGCGACATCAGCATCGCCAGTGGCATCAATGACGCGTTTGGCCAGAATTGCTTCTCGACCCGCTTTGCTCTCTACTATGACTCCCTTAATAACGCCACCCTCAACAATAGGCGCGACCATGGTTCTGTGTAGCATTGGGGTAATACCGGCTTCTTCGACCAACACATCGGCGACATATTTAAAGGCCTCACCATCAATAGCATGACTATTGGACTGCGGCTCTGGATTGGAAGCGCCCATAGACTTCGCCCGATGCTCAAATTCTGCACCGATGCCTTCACTATCGACAGTTTTATCGTGGCGATACCAGGCAAAACCCTCGACGCCAACCTGNGTGAGATTACCCCCAAAACACCCATAGCGTTCAAGTAGGGTTGTTTCCGCACCGGCTCTTGATGAAGCAATAGCTGCAGCTAATCCGCCTGGCCCACTTCCGACCACGAGTACGTCTGTGTGACGTATGATTGGTGTTTCACGAGATGCTTCAGTAATAGTGTCCATGGAAGATAACCAAGTTACTTGCTTACTTTAAGGCTGCTGCCGATCAGAGAACGTCATATTATAGGGAACGATCTCATTCAATAGTCAGTGAATCATAATCAAATATAGCTTAATAAAGAACTAAAATATGACCAGTTTAATTGGTTCGTATCTATGGTTTACAAACTGCCTTGACGAGGAAGATTCTCTGAGGGGCAAAATTTATCAGGTTTGTTTAAGTATCAAAACCCAAGATAGTGGACAAAGGTACTATTATCGGCACGCACTGAACGGACATCATTTGCAGGAAAACTATCATCTGGATATCCCATGGCGATGCAAATCATAATATTTTGATCATCAGGAATATTGGCGTACTCACGAACAACATCAGACTGCATGATTCCCTGGCCATTAATGACACATCCAATGCCGCGTTCCCAGGCTGCAAGTACAATTCCGTAGGCGAGCGANCCTAAACCGAAATGAGTAATAGCTGCGGGTTCCANATACTTATCATAGGTTAGAACGAGGGAAACAGGTGCATCAAACTGACGAAAACCTCTTAGCATCCAGTCCATTCGTTTTTCTTTGTCGTCCCTTTCAATACCCATTGCCTCGAATAATTGAACGGCAACATCAATTTGATTTTGTCTATGCCCGNCGGCGTACTCTTCTTTGTAAGGNAAGTCGCGAACGTGAGGCTTACCAGCCAAGGTGTTTTTGGTATTCCCTTCTCGGATTTTATTAAGAACCTCNCCGGCAACTGCATGGATATGCCAAGTCTGAGTGTTNTAGGATGAAGGAGCCCATTTAGCAGAGTTGATGATGTCATCAATGACNTCCTTGGGGACCGCTTTATCTTGAAACCCGCGAACNCTTTTTCGCGACNCTGCAAACGCTGTAAAATTCATAAGTTNACCTATTTAATGAGAGTTAATAGAAAATTNAAATAAACTGNCAGTCANTATGCTAATTTATTTTTTATAGAGATACAACGGCAGCTCTTCTAGCAATGAAAAAACCCCTCGGTATGGGAGGGGTTCTATTTTAAAATAAACCTGCTGTCTGTGGTTACCTATGAGTTCGATTTTACATCCTCAACTGTAAGAGATATTTCTTTTGGGCTGACTATTTCGCCAAAATCTTGGTTCAGCCATCGCACCAAGGATATGCTCAGTATCAACAATATGGGAATTAAAGGGACAGAGCTAAGAACGGTAATTGACAAAACAGTGTCCAGAGCGCCTGACTGTAAGATACCGGCAGTAATTAGTGCCAGAAGAACAGCCCATGCTAAGCGATTCCATCGTTTTGGCTCGGCATCACTGCGTAGGTTTTTAGCAGAGATACTGGAGAGCACATAGGCCGATGAATCAATGGTAGTAGCGTAAAAAATTATTGATAACAGGGTAAATATAAACAAAGTAAATTTACCAAAAGGTAANCTNTGTATAACCAACGCATTAACAAATGACATACCNTGAGTGCTCAGAATTTCTTTGACAGCAAGGGTCCCAGTGGTTTCCAAATACAGAGAATACCCGCCCATCACTGCTAAGAACAGCCACGTACCCAAGCAGCCCCAACAGATCACGCCCAAGACTAACTGACGGATCGTGCGNCCACGAGAAATTCNGCCAAAGAACAATCCAACCATCCCGGTATAAGCGAGCCACCACCCCCAGTAAAATCCAGTCCAATCCTCGGGGAAACTGCCATTTTCAATGGGATCTGTCCAGGTAGCTGTGCTAATAAAATTGTTAAACATTAATCCAATACTATTAACCGTGAGGTCCATAATGAATACACCAGGACCCGCTATTAAGACGAAGAAAATAGCGAAAATGGCTAAGACAATATTGATGTCAGCGAGTACTTTAATCCCAGATTTCAATCCTCGATAAACACTAGCGCCAAATAANAAAGTCCATAACGAGAGTACGCTCATCTTAATCATCATACTNTCAGGGACTTCAAANAAGGTAGATAGCATTGCGGAGAGTAAAGGTACCCCCAAGCCAAGAGATGTTGCCACGCCACCAACAATACCNAGGACAATTAAAATATCGATGATTGTTTTTATTTGATCACGNCCACGNTTNGGTANTGCACCATCACAGGCNCTNCTTATACGAAGCACTGGATAGCGTTTTACATAGAGCATATAGGCAATCGGCACCGCNGGNAGTGCATACATTGACCATGGCACGATACCCCAATGNAGNAGNGGATACATGTGAGCCCACTCAAAGGANTTAGTTGATCCNACCTCGATACCCAGAGGNGGNGTTTGCANNTAAAAGATNGGTTCTGCAAANCCCCANGCAATGACACTGGCACCTATGGCTGTGGTGAACATCATAGCTACCCAGTG
>NYWV01000041.1 GCA_002685195.1 Porticoccaceae bacterium | reverse complement strand
CTCTTTCCAGGCCCATTCGGCCTTGGCGACATCATCCAACCAGATTGGTGGATGTCTTTGCTGTTTATCTGCTTTACTGCGTTAAACTCACACTAATCCCAATATGCTTGGAGCAGCGAGGGCCATGAACACGCAGAAGCTGAATGCCTCGTGCACATGACAGTTTCTCGCCTTAAAGTTAATTGTCTCTATCTCTCCTGTTCGCAGCGGCAGGAAGAAAGCAAAAGTGTATTGGGTCGAGCCATGAAAGAGAAACGATGACGGTTCCGCTGGCGACAATAGCATTCCTAGTCAGATACCCATTGACGTTAATGGAGATGGCTTTGATGACTTAGCGGTTGGTTGGGGGCATGGGTCGACCTCCGCTTTTGATGGTTGTAGAAAAGTAGGCTGTATGCAGGTGAATTAGCAGCTTCCTGCATCATAGTGGAGGAGCGAAAGCCTTCTAGCCACACAATACTTACGTGAATTGAAGAGGCTACAATGCTAACCTTAATTCTATAAGGATGTGTTTGATGGCGGTACCTATAACGCTCTCACGATTTATGATTGGGGAACCAGCATCTTTCTATAATCGTTTGACACACATTTTCATGTCGAATGGAAAACTATGTATTTGAAACACCTCTTGCGCGTAATGCTTTTCTGGCTATTTGCCATGAATACGACATTTGCTGATGCCATCTTTGACCCCGATACAAATACTATTATTTTGTCCCATGTGCTTGCTGGGGACGGTTCCAGTCAAACAGAGTCGATTTATGCAACGAATGTCAGGATTACTTTTGACGAAGTCATCAGCGCGGGTATCTCTTGGCCTCCTTTGATCCACCCATTGCCTTGGCCAGCAGAGATAGATTTTTTCGATACGAGAAATCAGGAACTCACAATTTCTTACATAACAACGCCCGACCGTTCAATTGAGAGAAAAGATGTCGTAATCAAAATCGATTCTGTGCTGGGTTTTGATTATTCCGAATCAATAGCTGCGGGTGTGTCAGATTTTAAGTTCAGATATGTCTTAGATGAATCTTTACCAGTTGAGTGGAGAAATGATTTTGAGCAGATCATGGCCAACCTGCAGCGGGACATACCAATATTCGCAAAGCCTGGTTGGTACAGTATGCCGGTATTTGCATGGAAGAGTGACGCAGAAGCTCCTCTCCCTTTCATCAGCGGTGCATGTATTTGCGGCGGAGGTGAGGGCGGTTCGTACGATTGGATGAGCCTTGAAATTTCTGCATGGGAAATAGAGAACAGTGATATCCACAGATATAGCGTGGTCCCACACGAATATTTTCATGTCTACCAGATTAGCCACGCTGATTTATCGGGCTTGAAGTGGCTTATGGAAGGGCCCGCAGCAACCCTCGAGTCGATCTACGTTCAAGAGCATTACGGCGTAGACTATTTCTCACAAGCTCAGGCCCCACTCCTGTCGGGACTAGTGAGGGAAAGCCCTTCACTGTATGAATCTTTTAGCGCGTCGGGTGAAGCAGATGACAATTATTCTGGGTCAGTCTTCCTGACGCTTATTTTGGCGGAGGAGCTTCAGAATCAAGGATTTAGCGAGGCTGAAGCGTACAGAAAGATAATGAAGGATTTTTTTTGGGCAGGACCAAATTTAAATAACTGGGAATCTACGTTCGCGGAAGTGTTTTCATTAAGTGTAGATTCGTTCTATTCCAAAATAGCGAATTACAACCTTTCTTACGAAGGCTTGTTACCAAGTGAAGATCTTACAATTTCGACAATTTTCGCAAATCATTAGAGTGTTGATCTTTGGTTTAGTCTCCAGGCTATGCGCGATTAGCGAATTCATAAATCACCTCCGCTGCGAGTTAAGCTCTCTTATTTTTTCTGTGGACGACTGCCAAAGTCACTAACTAACGTCTAAGCATTATTCGACACATCTATCAGGTAACGACCTTAGGTAGCTGACAAAGCTCTCAACATATTGAGCATCAATGTTAGGTCGTAACTCACAGTTGTTGTACCAACTGGCTATACGATTTCTCGTTTGCCTCCAATATTCCTCAGCAAATAATCCGGTACGGTATTGGTACAAGTTATTTTCTAGCATGACACCTTTCCACTGATGAAGCAGAATCGCTACTTGTTTTTCTTCTTCAGTCAGGGCAGGAAAACTATAATTAGCGTCTGTGAACAAAGTATAGCCATCGATATTCCCTTCAATCGAACTTAAAAGCCTATCAGTTTGCATTTCGGCTCTCGCTTGCACCTGAGCGGCAAGCGCAATTCTTTGAGACTGTCTCATCTCCAGGCCCACAAAAACCAACCCCCCGAGCAGCCCAAGCATCCCTAATAGCTGAATCCATGTATCCAAGCTTACTTTTTTCATGGTTTACTCCGCGCAGTTGTCTTGCAGTGAATCAATAACTTTGACTAATCCATCTGGAAAAAATGCTTTACGGATGTTCAATATCTCTCGATACCTGCATTGATTGTAGAAAAATGACAGTGCTGCCTTTTTGGCTTCCCAAACCTCAATTGGCATCAGTCCTTGAGAGAATTGAAAATAGTCATTCTCATAAGTGAAAAGAACTGAGTGGTAGTTATTACGACCGCCTGCTATCCCGCTAGGGTAGGTGCCAGCTAATTCCGGTTGATCCAAGAAAGCTATTGAATGCCAATCGAGTCCAGCTTCCGTGAAAACAGAATTGCCCTCTATTAATAATGCGGTACGTTCCATTTGTTGACCCGCCATGGCGATTCTCTGTGATTGCCTCATTTCCAAACCAACAAATATGAGTGAGCCAATTATNCCTACCATGCCNAACAGTNGAATTAGATCNTCAATTGCTATCTTTCTCATTACTCAATTACCTCCCCTTCAATAGCCTCTTCTTCAGATCGTATGGTATTAATCACAATGTCAATCTTTTCCCGACTATCCACTGCCTTTTCAAAGGTACTTATAGGCAGTATACGATCCATCAGGAACTCTGGAGTCGCAACTTGATTCTTATGATTATCGTCTAAAACGGCCCGTAACACAGTCTCTATGACATTGGGGGCGTCAGGATACTCCAAGAGTGTTTGCTTTAACTCCAGTTGTCTTACCGGCATTCCTGATGGCCTGCCACGTTTTAAGGGTGTTTTACTCATGATGCATCATGTCCTAATATTCAAATAACAGTTTGGAAGATGGTTATGAAAAATAAATTCAGACAAGCCGTACTATTTGGTTACTTATGCACCTGNTGGTTGATTTTCGGATACGGCATTTATCAGTTCATTTCCGGTGAATCACTNGGCGGAGAGTACATTGCATCTATCGTAATGATGATTGCTCTGTTGCCTGGCATCTTGGATATGCGACAGAAATCTAAAGCCTAGGCATTAAAGGCACCTATTCAGATTCACTCTTCTTGGTTGCACCAGCCAACGGGTTTGGATATATCGGCTTACCTAACCAGCC
Organism: Porticoccaceae bacterium; assembly: GCA_002685195.1. Classification (GTDB taxonomy): domain Bacteria; phylum Pseudomonadota; class Gammaproteobacteria; order Pseudomonadales; family Porticoccaceae; genus HTCC2207. Next base: position 7,522 of record NYWV01000041.1, on the reverse strand, counting down.
CACTCCAAAGCATCCCTTATCACTTTGCTTCTGGGGGGTGTGCCTATAAGGGGTAAGACGAGTAAGCTACATAAGACCCGTAACACCCACAAAGGGTTTGATTTACTTAGATTTACACCCTTTACACCTATTAAGGTAATTATAGATTTTATGGCTTACAGGTAAGGGGATACCTCTAACAACTCATATTTTCTGCCATGATTATCAGGTGTGCGAGAACACGCTCAATGAAATCTGTAAGTTTCAGCCGAAGGTTTTTGATGCATACAGGCGGGAGTATTGGAGCATCNAGACGGTCGTTAGAACCGCCCTTGATGACATTCACAAGAATCAAGCAGTCGCCCAGAAGATACTGATGGATAGGATTCTGCCCATAAGTACATTTGATAAGCAGTAGTGTAATGGGTAAAGAATCTCATACATTAGAGGGTGAGGTAACCGATCAATGAAAATTGTATTTGCCAGCTTAATTTCACGAGTAAAGTACGTTCCTCTTTAGATATCAGCCAAATAGGCTGTTCAGGGGATAATACATATATCTTCAAAAATATCCGTAGCAATATCGTTGACTGGAGTTGCCAATTTTCTTGGTGTAATCGGAATTATCGGGTCTCTGGTTTTTGTCGGTTTGGNGCTTCGACAGAATCAACAGATAGCAAAGGTTTCCGCATATCANGCTCTTACAGAGCAAATAGCTGCGTATAATCAGGTCATGTTAACTGAACCAGAAATAAATCGGGTAAGAATTGCGGCATTGGAAAACGAAGAGCTGTCAGACTCGGAGGAGGAGCGTTATCGTGGATTTTGGCGAATGCTCCAGCGGCAAGCAGAATTNGNNTACCTTCAATACGAAATGGCATNATCGATGAAGAGCTGCTGCAAAGAACGCTGAGCCNTTTAATTGTNCACCTTAGAAGCAGTGAAAATTACGCACNAATTTATTGGGATGACTTAATTCAAAGGCGCGAAGAATCATGGGGTTACTTGCCTGCGTTTGAAGCATATATTAATGAAAGTTATTTGTCTGATTGAGAAAGATATTTGGAGCCTGAGTTATGTCATCAAAAATACCCGTAGCAGTATCATTTACTATTTTCTTAGTTCTGTATTTTTCTTCGGCAACTATTTATGCCCAAGAAAACTGCAATGCTATTGAAGGATTAGAATTTATATGTGGCGTGAATCAGGCCGAAGATTTGCTCCGCGTACCTAATAGCAAATTTGTGATTGCTTCAGGACGAATATCAGATACTGAGGGTCAGATATACGCTATTGATAAAAATTCACGAATTGTTAGCGAGTTATTCCCGCTTAATACCTTGGAAGCGAAACATGACTCAGAGAATTTCGGTGATTGCCCCACTTCAATTAATGTCTTTCAGCCTCATGGTATTTCGATTCGCGAGACGGGGCGAAACTCATATTTGCTATATGTGGTTGGTCATGGATATCGAGAAGCGATAGAAGTGTTTTCGCTAGAAATCAATGATGATGTACCTACTCTACAATGGGTGGGCTGTGTGGAAGCACCTGATGGAGTTGAACGGTTTAATGCAGTAACGGTGCTCCCTGATAATAAAATTGCTGTGACGCATCTCCCTCCCGTAGGCAGTCCGAACAGAGGTTCTGGGGAAGTTTGGGAATGGTCAAACAGTGAAGGCTGGAAGATTGTTGAAGGAAGTCAAATGCCAGGGCCGAATGGGATAGTGGCTTCATCAGATGGCTCTACGCTATTCGTTGCAGCATACCTTGGGACAGCGCTCAAAAAGCTCTCGCGACAGGATTCATCACAGTCCATCCAAAAAGAAACTATCTATTCAATAGATAATATTCGATGGTCTGACGAGGGAGAGCTTTTGCTTGCTGCGCATGATAGAGGTTGCACTCCAACAGGAGGCTGCTCTGACAGTTCTGCTACTCATCTTCTGAAAGCCAACCCAGTAAATTTAGAGATTGAAACTATTCGAGTCATTCCGGTCCTTGATTTTTTTCCGGTAGGCACAGTAGTTATTAGTGTGGATGATGAATATTGGGTTGGTGGAATAGCAGGAACAGACCGTATCGCAATATTTCGATGAGTAATCGATAACAAGAAGTACAGCTAGCTAGCTAAAGTGATTTCAAACGAAGCGTTGAGGGTGAGAGAGGGGAAAGTTGCCGAAATTATGCTTTTCAGAAGTTTTGATATTTGAGAATGATGTTATTCCACACTATGGGCTAGGCGATACCGCCCTCTGTTTCCGCACACTCTATCAGCGGTCGAAGCACTACAAAGCTTTATGAGAAAACAGCAAAAGCAATTAAAAGAGAACAATGGAAGCGTGTTGAAAATTTTCGCCTGGATAGGTGTCTCAAGCTCAATTCTTTGGATTGGCCTAATTCTGGCTTCGATTTATCTCTATGGTCCTTCCGACTTAAAAAACATCCCCGACTTGGTCCTAGGCTTTAATAACCGCAAGGACCTAGTCATGAATATTCTGTTCTATACCTTCTGGTTCGGAGTGATTTACTGGCCCTCTCGGTTAGTGATCGCACGAGACAAGCCTCTCTTACCCTGGAGAATCTGATGCTGAAGCGATACCTGGAGCAGCACCAAATCAACCTAGAGACTGGCAGAAGAAGTTACGCGCACTTAGTGGCAATTGCATCTCTGCAGGAGAGGCAGGGAAATTAACCACTTTCTGTCGAAACCTCCAGACATTTCTCAATCAAATCTATACCGCACTCGCCAAGAGGGGCTTCAGATCATCAATAAAGCAAACGCTTTTGGAGCATCCAGACGTTCCCAAGGTCATAGAGACTGTCATAGGGACCGCGCTGGACGATAATCATAAGAATCAAGTTGCGGCTCAAGAATTCCTGATGGATCGTATACTGCGTATCAGTACCTTTGAAAAGGCAGTGGATAACCGGGAAAGAATAACATTGTGATTAATATTATACGGTCTGAAGAAGAGGCTATTGGAGGGGAGGTAATTGAGTAATGAGAAAGATAGCAATTGAGGATCTAATTCGACTGTTGGGCATGGTAGGAATAATTGGCTCACTCATATTCGTTAGTTTGGAAATGCAACAATCCCAAAGTATCGCTGTTGCGTCACAGCAGCAAGAAAGGACAGCCATTACGGTAGATATGATAAATGCTTTCTATGAAGTTGACGTCGATTTTCAATCTACCTACTTTGACAAGGATTTTAACTATCAGCTCTTAACCGAAGAAATTGCNTATCGAAATATGGTCCATAAAGGCTGGCTACTTTATGNAAATGACTTTTATCAATACAAGCAAGGTTTGATGGATGAGTTGACATGAGATGTCAAATTAAGAGGAATCAGTGTTATATATAATTCCTGTGACGTTAGGACTATCTACAACCCTAGGGCCCCTATTTTCTCGAAAGACTTCCGTCTTATTGTCGAGGCCCTACCCAATCAGTGAGAGAGTTACCCATGAAAAAGGGCGGCTTAGATACGTGGATTCAATTAATTAAAGGGGAGGTNATTGAGTAATGAGAAAGATAGCAATTGAAGATCTAATTCAACTGTTAGGCATGGTAGGGATAATTGGCTCACTCATATTTGTTGGTTTGGAAATGAGGCAATCNCAGAGAATCGCCATGGCGGGTCAACAAATGGAACGTACCGCNTTATTAATAGAGGGCAATTCTGTTTTCACGGAAGCTGGACTCGATTGGCATTCAATAGCTTTCTTGGATCAACCGGAATTAGCTGGCACCTACCCTAGCGGGATAGCAGGCGGTCGTAATAACTACCACTCAGTTCTTTTCACTTATGAGAATGACTATTTTCAATTCTCTCAAGGACTGATGCCAATTGAGGTTTGGGAAGCCAAAAAGGCAGCACTGTCATTTTTCTACAATCAATGCAGGTATCGAGAGATATTGAACATCCGTAAAGCATTTTTNCCAGATGGATTAGTCAAAGTTATTGATTCACTGCAAGACAACTGCGCGGAGTAAACCATGAAAAAAGTAAGCTTGGATACATGGATTCAACTATTAGGGATGCTTGGGCTGCTCGGGGGGTTGGTTTTTGTGGGCCTGGAGATGAGACAGTCTCAAAGAATTGCGCTTGCCGCTCAGGTGCAAGCGAGAGCCGAAATGCAAACTGATAGGCTTTTAAGTTCGATTGAAGGGAATATCGATGGCTATACTTTGTTCACAGACGCTAATTATAGTTTTCCTGCCCTGACTGAAGAAGAAAAACAAGTAGCGATTCTGCTTCATCAGTGGAAAGGTGTCATGCTAGAAAATAACTTGTACCAATACCGTACCGGATTATTTGCTGAGGAATATTGGAGGCAAACGAGAAATCGTATAGCCAGTTGGTACAACAACTGTGAGTTACGACCTAACATTGATGCTCAATATGTTGAGAGCTTTGTCAGCTACCTAAGGTCGTTACCTGATAGATGTGTCGAATAATGCTTAGACGTTAGTTAGTGACTTTGGCAGTCGTCCACAGAAAAAATAAGAGAGCTTAACTCGCAGCGGAGGTGATTTATGAATTCGCTAATCGCGCATAGCCTGGAGACTAAACCAAAGATCAACACTCTAATGATTTGCGAAAATTGTCGAAATTGTAAGATCTTCACTTGGTAACAAGCCTTCGTAAGAAAGGTTGTAATTCGCTATTTTGGAATAGAACGAATCTACACTTAATGAAAACACTTCCGCGAACGTAGATTCCCAGTTATTTAAATTTGGTCCTGCCCAAAAAAAATCCTTCATTATCTTTCTGTACGCTTCAGCCTCGCTAAATCCTTGATTCTGAAGCTCCTCCGCCAAAATAAGCGTCAGGAAGACTGACCCAGAATAATTGTCATCTGCTTCACCCGACGCGCTAAAAGATTCATACAGTGAAGGGCTTTCCCTCACTAGTCCCGACAGGAGTGGGGCCTGAGCTTGTGAGAAATAGTCTACGCCGTAATGCTCTTGAACGTAGATCGACTCGAGGGTTGCTGCGGGCCCTTCCATAAGCCACTTCAAGCCCGATAAATCAGCGTGGCTAATCTGGTAGACATGAAAATATTCGTGTGGGACCACGCTATATCTGTGGATATCACTGTTCTCTATTTCCCATGCAGAAATTTCAAGGCTCATCCAATCGTACGAACCGCCCTCACCTCCGCCGCAAATACATGCACCGCTGATGAAAGGGAGAGGAGCTTCTGCGTCACTCTTCCATGCAAATACCGGCATNCTGTACCAACCAGGCTTTGCGAATATTGGTATGTCCCGCTGCAGGTTGGCCATGATCTGCTCAAAATCATTTCTCCACTCAACTGGTAAAGATTCATCTAANACATATCTNAACNTAAAATCTGACACACCCGCAGCTATTGATTCGGAATAATCAAAACCCAGCACAGAATCGATNTTGATTACGACNTCTTTTCTCTCAATTGAACGGTCGGGCGTTGTTATGTAAGAAATTGTGAGTTCCTGATTTCTCGTATCGAAAAAATCTATCTCTGCTGGCCAAGGCAATGGGTGGATCAAAGGAGGCCAAGAGATACCCGCGCTGATGACTTCGTCAAAAGTAATCCTGACATTCGTTGCATAAATCGACTCTGTTTGACTGGAACCGTCCCCAGCAAGCACATGGGACAAAATAATAGTATTTGTATCGGGGTCAAAGATGGCATCAGCAAATGTCGTATTCATGGCAAATAGCCAGAAAAGCATTACGCGCAAGAGGTGTTTCAAATACATAGTTTTCCATTCGACATGAAAATGTGTGTCAAACGATTATAGAAAGATGCTNGTTCCCCAATCATAAATCGTGAGAGCGTTATAGGTACCGCCATCAAACACATCCTTATNGNATTAAGGTTAGCATTGTAGCCTCTTCAATTCACGTAAGTATTGTGTGGCTAGAAGGCTTTCGCTCCTCCACTATNATGCAGGAAGCTGCTAATTCACCTGCATACAGCCTACTTTTCTACAACCATCAAAAGCGGAGGTCGACCCATACCCCCAACCAACCGCTAAGTCATCAAAGCCATCCCTATTAACGTCAATGGGTATCTGACTAGAAATGCTATTATAACCAGAGGAACCGTCATCGTTCTTCTTTCACGGCTCGGCCCAATACACTTTTGCTTTCTTCCTGTCGCTGAGAACAGGAGAGATAGAGACAATTAACTTTAAGGCTAGAAACTGGCATATGCGCGAGGCATTCAGCTTCTACGTGTTTATGGCCCTCGCTGCTCCAGGCATATTGGGATTAGTGTGAGTTTNGCGCAGTAAAGCAGATAAACAGCAAAGACATCNACCAATCTGGTTGGATGNTGTCGCCAAGGCCGAATGGGCCTGGAAAGAGATTTCCTAATATCCCTCTGCTGAAACCTGATGGTAGACTAAGACTTGTTCAAGGAATTTCAGACTCAGTTACTGGCNGAACTTCGTACAAGGGACACCCGTTGAGAGAACAAAGTTTTATTTGCTGGCGCTGGGTGAGCTTCTTCAAAGAGGTTGATTACACCGTCTACCTTGACAAATTGAGTGAAGCCAGCGTGGATTGTCAAGTTGACGCACACAGTGACGAAGATTATATCCAACATGCGACGAAATATTCACAAAACCTCCACTGGATGGCAAGTAGGTGGCTGAGCAAGATCAGTTCCAAGGACAAGTTAACGAGAGCCTACACGATTTTGGTAAATCAATGTTAAAACGAGCAATAAGGCTGTGAAGAAATTCAACGAATCAGATTTATCCAGAATCATAGAAATGGCTTGGGAGGATCGAACGCCATTTGAAGCCATCGAGGCACAATTCAATTTATCTGAAACCCAAGTTGTCCGATTAATGAGAAATTCTCTCAAAGGGTCAAGTTTTCGAATCTGGCGCAAACGAGCTTCAGGTAGGGCAACGAAACACCAAAAATTACGGCGCAATGATGTTATTCGAGCCTATTGCCCGACTCAGTATAAAAACCGCTAAAGATTCAGGGCGACAAAAAGTGCCAAGGTTTCTGAGCCAGCGAGAAAACCCTAACTTTTCGGTCAGCGATTTGGTATGCAGAATCAAATGAAAAAACTTCTGATCTTATTTGTGATCCTAATGATCCTGCTACTAGTTCTAACCTTTCTGCCCTTTACCCAATTTGCATGAGACCCACTGTGGTCCAAAGCGTAATGAGCTACATCAAGCCACACCAGATCCTGCGAACTGCCTAAAGATCATGATTACCAAATGGCCTTACACATTGAAGATAAAGCCCAAAATGCGGCGCAAATACTCACAAAACCTCTATTGGCTCCGCAAAGAGATGGCCAAGCGCGAAGATAAACGGAAAGACCGCAATGAAAAGAAGTCATGACTCCTATCGGCAGTTGACCCTTCATACCAACAGGCAAACTGTGTGCTGCAAAGTTTGTTTATCGGCCTGATATAGGCTTCGTTTACACGCATGAAGACTTGGTTTTACCTTTTCGTGAGAAAAAGCCGCCTCCCGGGCAAGCGATTAGGTGTATTGTTTTTCTCCAAGCGTAAAA
>NYWV01000040.1 GCA_002685195.1 Porticoccaceae bacterium | reverse complement strand
GCGTCCTCCTTTTATCTTTTAACACACGCGGTGAAGGTTATACCTTTGTCGGTAGTTTATGCTACATGGAGTGGAGTAGGCGTGTTCTTAGTAGCCATCATGTCGTACGTCCTTTATGGAGACCTACTCAAGTGGCCAGCAATTCTTGGTTTATTTCTAATTGTTGGCGGTGTGGTATTGGTCAACACCTTCAGTGTACCTCACTCTTGAGAACAAAGATTATTCAGCTCGCTGGAGGCTTTCACATTTATGTCAGATAAAACAACTTCAAAGGGATGGTTTAGGTCGGCCTTGAGCAAGCTCAATAGAGTAATGTCAGAGGACATGTCTGAGTATGACGAAGACGCTGATTATGATACTCGAGTAAAGTTGCCAGAATGGCAGCTAGCCGCTTTAAAGAAGCGCAAAAGAGACCAGAAATGCCAACAAAAATAGTTAGTCAGGATTGAAAATGACGACGTGCCGCAGATCAAATTGCACGGGAAGTTCATCACCAACTGCAATATCAACGTGACTGTGAGTTAAGCAGGGTACAAGTTGACCATCGTTCAGAGCTAATTCATAAAGGTAGTTAGGTCCGAGGAAAGATTTAGAAACAATTTCTAGCTTCGTATCGGACGTATCGTCATATGCAATATCATCAGGTCGTACTAGTAATTTAACGGTGTTGCCAAAGTCTTCAGGGAGCGTGTTAAGAGACAGGCTACCCAGGTTATTTCCCAATAAGCCTGCTGCATCAATACCCACGTTGATAACGGCACCTTTTCCGATGAAGTCCGCTGCGAATAAACTGCCTGGTTTGTGGTACAACTTGTATGGTGTATCTACTTGCACAACATTTCCAGCATTGAGCAGTGCGATTTTGTCCGCCATAGCGAAGGCCTCATCTTGATCATGGGTGACCATGAGCGCAGTGACCTTGTTTTTCTTTAACAGCGATCTCACTTCAGCCGCTAACTGAGTTCGAAGTTCCGCATCTAGGTTAGAAAACGGCTCATCGAGCAACAAAATTTGTGGATTTGGAGCTAATGCTCTTGCCAGAGCAATTCGCTGTCGTTGTCCGCCGGATAACTCATGAGGGAAGCGCTCTGCGACACTTGCTAAACCAACAAGCTCCAACATTTCAGTAATACGTAGGTTTTTTTCTTTACCTGAAAGATTATTGAGGCCAAAACCAATGTTCTTATTAACATTTAGGTGGGGAAAGAGAGCGAAATCTTGAAATACCATACCCACAGCTCTATCTTCCGGAGCTTTGGTGTGTTTTGGTGTGCTGATAAATTCTCCATGCAGACTGATACTACCTGCCGACACAGACTCGAACCCAGCAATGGCTCTTAGCAAGGTAGTTTTACCGCATCCAGAGGGTCCTAGTAGACAGCCAATTTCACCCTCTGCTAAAGAAAAAGTAGCATCAGAAACCGCGGCCATGGCTCCATACTTGACGGTTACTTGATCTAAGATTAATTGGTTATTCATTGGTCGAGCGCTCATTAAGAATACTTTTAGTGATTAGTAATACGGGCAACAGCCCAATTATAACAATTGCGAGCGCGGGAAGTGCAGCATCAACTAAGCGCTCATCAGAGGCAAGCTCGAAGGTTCGAACTGCTAGTGTATTAAAATTGAACGGCCTCAAGATCAGCGTAGTAGGTAGTTCTTTTAACACTTCTACAAAGACTAATAAAAGCGCGGTAAGCAGGCTAGTTCTTAGTATCGGCAAATGGACACGGCTAAGGACCCTGCCGGGTGTTGCGCCCAAAGAACGAGCTGACTCGTCGATACTGGGCTTGATGGCGGTCAANCCAGAATCTACGGTATTGAGAGCAACAGACAAGAATCTAATGACATAGGCAAATACTAGGATCCCTATGGTACCGCTTAATAAAAGCCCGGTAGGGTAGTTAAACCATGCTCTACTCAGAAAATCGATTTGATTATCTAGCCAAGCGATTGGGATTAGCACACCAACTGCAATGACCGTACCCGGANCTGCATATCCAAGACTGGCAATGCCTACAGCACCAAGCTCCAATCGTGAATTGAAGACTCGCTTTGTATAGGCTAAAAATATTGCGATGATTAAGCAACATAGAGATGCCAGCGATGCGAGAGAAAAACTGTTAAAGAGTAGGCTTAAAAAGTTTCCGTTGAAGTTTTCCTGCAAACGGCTTGCTGCCCAAAGAGCCAACTGCCCTGCAGGAATAATGAACCCGAGAGAAACAATTAGAATCCCAATCGATAACGCCAGTGTTGCGCGCCAACCCTTAAGTTGCATACGNGCCATTTTTTTTTGTGCGGAATCATGATGGAATCGAAGTCGTTGCCGAGACCATCGCTCCGCCAGAATAAGAGCAAATACAAATAACATTAAGAATGCACATAATTGAGCGGCGGTAGTCAGATCTCCGAGGCCATACCAAGTTCTAAAAATGCCTGTGGTAAAGGCATTAACGCCGAAATAAGCGACTGTTCCATAGTCGGCGAGGGTTTCCATCAGCGCTAGGCTGACCCCAGCGACAATGGCTGGGCGGGCCATTGGGATGGCTACTTGAAAGAGAGTTTCCCAAGGTCTCTTTCCGAGATTACGACTGGCCTCGAGAACTGCAGTTGACTGTTCAATAAAGGCGACCCTGACTAACATGTAGACGTAGGGATAAAGTACTAATGAAAGCATGCAAATGGCGCCGCTGAGAGACCTTACTTGAGGAAAATAGTAGTCTCCATACTGCCAATCAAAGATTCCCCTCAGAAGGCTCTGAATGGGCCCAGAGAAGTCCAATATCCCTGTGTAAGTGTAAGCAATAATNTAGGCTGGCATAGCCATGGGTAGTAAAAAAGCCCATGAGAGAATCTTACGNCCTGGAAAATCACACATNCCCGTGAGCCAAGCGGCACTTACGCCTAGTATTAAAGTGCCAACGCCAACGCCAANCATTAGAATCANAGAATTTGTTACATAGTCNGTTAGCACGGTTTCGAAAAGGTGTTGCCAGGCGGTTGAAAACGGTAGTAACAGGCTGGCAAATATAACTAACATCGGCAATGCAATAATTGNTGTGACAATCAATAAACTTGTGCGCCAACCGTGACCTGAAGGCTGTCCAGTGGAGTTCAAGGATGGCATTNGAGAGTTTATTTCCAACCCGCACGATCCATGGCTTTAATAGCCTCAGCATTGTTACGTCCTAATTCTGTGACGTTAATGGTGTCTGCCTTAAACGAACCCCACGATTCCAGAGTACTACTGACTTGTACAGTATCTCGTACCGGAAACTCATTGTTGCGATCCGCGTACCATTGTTGACTCTCATCAGATGCCAAGAAACTGATAAGCTGTTTCGCTGACTCGATATTCTTTGCGGCTCGGGTGACCCCGATACCAGAGATATTGATATGAGTACCGCGACCTTTTTGATTGGGCCAGAATAGAGCTACCTTACTTGCTGCATCTTGTTGAGTTTTGTCACTGGATGAGATCATTGCTCCCAGATAGTAGCTATTGACGATTGCCACATCACATTGTCCGGCAGCAACGGCTTTGATTTGATCTCTATCCCCACCCGCTGGCGGGCGGGCGAAGTTACTTACTAACCCCGCAAGCCAAGTCTCAGTATCTGCCATCCCTTGAGAGGCGATCATGCCGGCTACCAGTGATTGATTGTAAATATTACTGGACGAACGAATACAAACTCTGCCTTTCCAAGTTGGTTCTGAAAGTGCCTCGTAGCTACTAAGTTCACTAGGTTGTACTCGATCTTTGGCATAAACCAAAACCCTTGCACGAACGCTCAGTCCGTACCACTGACCATCTAAGCTACGAAGATGAATCGGAATTTTATTATTCAGATCAAAAGATTCGACTGCTTGAAGTACCCCAGCTTCTTGGGCTCGATAAAGTCGCCCGGCATCAACGGTTAATAGTAAATCTGCTGGAGAGTTCATTCCTTCGCTTCTTAATCTTGTAAGTAGGGCGTCACCTTTACTTGTAACCATATTTACGTTGATGCCAGTCTTCTGAGTAAACCGGTCTAAAAGAGGTTTTATCAATGACTCTTGCCGAGCCGAATAAATGTTTACTTCATCTGCAATTATTGACTCTATTGGCGCAATACCTACTAGGCTAACAACTATTGTGGTAATAATGGTATGAAATAACGAGGCAGAACGTTGCATGAAAGAGTCCTTTTTGGAGCAAATCTATATGAGAACGGTTATTATTATCATTTACGCGAAAAAAGCAAGTCAGGTTTGTATCTTTACTGAATAATCTACAGCCCTCTGTTAGTCTAAACAGCTTGTAACTGGGAGTTAACTTGATGAATAATTTTTGGCCAGTGCGAGTTTTACGCTTTGTCTCAGTGTTTTTTATACTCTCAGTTTGTCTGGGAATGTATTTTTATCCTGGAGGTAACATACATAATCCAACTCAGGCAGGCTATTCTTTTACTCACAATTTTTTAAGTGATCTTGGGGGATATCATTCACATTCAGACGAGGTGAATTTTATTTCAGGGTTTTTCTTCAATATGTCGATGTTTTTTTTCTCGGCGGTGGGAGTAGCTTTTCTTTATATACGTGCTTTATTTCGCGATGACCATATTAATACACGGCTTTCGTTTGTCGGTTCTTTGTTCTTTTTTGTAGGAACTGTTTTTTTTGCGGGGGTTGGTTTGACACCCTATGATCTCTACCTTGATTTACATGTGTTTTTTGCTGTCAACGCATTTAGATTATTAGTGCCCGCTGCGTTGCTGTATTTGATCGTTTTACTGCGAAGCGAAGTAGATAACCGCTTCGCTTGGGTCACAGCTGGATACTTGCTCTGTGTTGTTGCCTATGTTGGTTACCAGTTATTAGCTGGAAATCCTTTTGACAGTTTAGATGAAATGGTCAGGCAGGCTACAATTCAGAAGCTCATAGTGATAGCTAGTGTAGTTAGTATATTCTCATTGAGTTTTGCCTTTCAAAAGCAGTTAGACATCATTACTGCAAGATCTAATATCTAAGAGCTGAGATGGAGAGCTATATTAAAGTTGGGCATAAAAAAAGGGATGCCAGTTGGCATCCCTTTTTCTTGTAGCGGTTAAGTCTGAATACATATCAAACTCAATTTTCTATGAACTCATTAACTGAGTTTTAGAAGTTGTAGCCAGCACTAACGTACCAGAAAGCACCTTCAATACCCATTGGCGAAGTCTCATAGTAGATTGCGCCAAGAACGTTGCCGGGAACACCTTCTGCAACTGCACCTGCTGAACCATCAATCTTCTCTGCTTCTTGATCGAAGATATTCTGAGCACCAACAGAAACGTTGAAGTTATCGCTTAAGTCATAAGTAACTTCTACGTCAACAGTCATNGCTGAATCAGCATTAGTACCAAACCAGTCAGCATGTACTGCATAGTACTCGCCAAAGTAGTTGGCTCTCACAAATGCACTAACATTTTCCCACTGTTGGTCCATAGTGAAAGTAGCGCGGTGGTTAGGAAGACCTTCTTCCAAACGCTTCACTTTGCTATCACTAGTCACGTTACCTTGATCTGAAACTTCGGTATCAGTGTAGTTATAAGCCGCACTAAAGTCAGTGCTTCCGCCCATCAGGTCAGCTCCGTAAGTAGCAACAATGTCGAGTCCTGAGGTCTCAGTGTTGAAGTCGTTTGTAAAGTAGTTCACTTCACCGATCAACTCAGCATTAGGAATGCCCGCAGCAGTCATTGCTGCGCGCTGAGCATCCGTTGGAGCTGCGTTACTGGTTAGTGCGATACGATCATCGACTTCGATGTTGAACCAGTCAGCTGTTAGCTCAACTTCACCTAAGGTGGCTACGATACCAAATGCAAAGCTCGTAGATTCTTCAGGTTGCAGTTGCTCAGCTCCGAGCTTGAACCCTGGAAGAGTTTGAGCTTGAGTTAACTGACCGTCAACAAGAGTAGTCTGAGTATTAACAACGTTAGCCTGACCCTGAGTAGGTGCACGGAAACCTGTACTGTGCGATCCACGAAGAGCAAGATTATCAGTCAACTGATAGTTGAACGCTAACTTGTAGTTAGTTGTATCAAGGCCACTACTGTAGTCTTCGTAACGAATGGCACCTTGAACTAACAGATCGTCAGAAACTTGGTTTGAAACGTCACCATAGACCGCATAGTTACGACGTGAGAACGCACCGGCAGAATCTGGTGAAAAACCGGCAAAACCGTGAGAACCTACGTTGAATCCTTGAGTTGCATANGGNCCNGCTACCCAAGAAGATTCTTCNCCTGANATAACAGAGAAAGTAGTCTCTCNCCANTCNTAACCATAAGCAACGCTTGTAGATCCATATTCTTTAGACATATCAACGTTGAANGTNTTAGCTAACTGAATGTAGCTACCAGTTTCGAAGTTACGTGGGGAGTCAGGACCCATCGATGGGTTAAACGTATTGTTCAAACCAAAAGATGATTCGTTGCGACCGACTGACCCGCTAACATCAAAAGAAGTTCCAGCCATTGGACCAGATGCAAACTCTCCACTTCGACCCATTGTGAAAGATGAGTCAGTGATATTGCCCACAAATCGTGGAGTATAACCACCAGGTGCAGCTTGGTTAAGGATGTAGCAATTTGGATCTGCAATAACTGCATCACGACCAGCGTAATCAGATGGGTCAAGAGCTGTAGGACAGTTACCAGACATGTCGCCAGTAACATCAGCTATTAGACGAGTTCCATCACCTTTGGTGAAAACGCCGCCACGGCCATCAGGGTTACGGTAGTAGAATCCACCATCGATATCTCGCTCAGAGTAGTTACCAAACATATAGGCTTCTCCGCCATTACCCAGATCCAAGCCTGAGTTGAAGAAGAAAGTAACGTCATCATCAATGATTGGCGCACCCCAAATTTGAGCTGGACGAGTCACTGAGTTGTTACCTGCGTCAATTAATGCTTGAGCATCTGGACGCTGAAGGCTGCGCGAAGTAGCTTCATTTTCTTTCATCTGGAAGCTAATGTTCATAAAGCCTGCATCAGTGAGAGGCATGCCAAAGTTGCCCATGACTACAGTTGTGTCGCCATCACCCTCGCTGAATTGACCTTGCTTAACTTTCAAGCTTCCGCCTTCGGCAGAGTCGTTCAATACGAAGTTGATTACGCCAGCAACAGCATCAGAACCGTACTGTGCCGCAGCACCATCACGAAGAACTTCTACTGATTTCAGAGCGATACTCGGTATTACAGAGATATCTGGACCCTGTGAACCATCGTTTACACCGCCGCCTTGGAAGGCGATAACTGATGCACGGTGACGACGCTTGCCGTTAACCATGATCAAAGTACTGTCAGAAGACAGGCCACGAAGGTTAGCTGGACGGATCATNCTCGCCGCATCACTAATNGGCTGTAAGTGAACNTTTAANGAAGGAACAGCGCTTTGAAGCTGCATCATCAGGTCGTTGCTACCAGCTCTTCCGAGCTCATCGGCACTGATAACGTCAACTGGGACTGGTGAATCACCAACAGACCGCGGCGCTCCGCGAGAACCTACAACTACAACCTCTTCCAAAGTGGCAGTAGTCTCAGCCGCCGCTGGCAATACAACACCACCAGCAATTATTGCAGCTGCAATAGTGTTAATTTTCCAAATATTTTTAGTTTTCATAATTCTCCCCTAGAGAAATTGATAACATGTTTAATTTCACTCGATAAAGCTGAGCTTTTAAAATTACAACCCCTAATATTAAAGGATTTTTTACTCNGGANTACACCTCTANCAAAATAGAATGCACTGGATGCANGCCCCAGAGGNCGCCATANTACAGGAAATACTAATTAAATCTACTGTTATAATTCCATCCTGNGCCCGGCTTCTCAAAATTGTGGGCTGCTTGTTAAAAACAAACTTAGTGGCTAGCTCTAATCCTTCGTTGTCGAATTAGTAAAGTAGTACACTAAGATCTGTGTCATGGGGGATTTTTGAATGAGATGATGTCATGATNTCGTTATAAAAAAGAATGACTGCATTATAATCNGACACTAAATAATCCGACATTAAGAACATGGATGCTACCTTGCCCACAGATGATCATTTTATGGAAAGAGCGCTTAAATTAGCTCAGCAGGCTGCCGATCGAGGTGAAGTGCCTGTGGGGGCGGTAGTAGTAAAAAATGGCGAGATAATTGGTCAGGGACATAATCAACCAATCGCGAGCCATGACCCCACTGCTCATGCTGAAATTATCGCGATGCGTGATGCCTCAAAGAACTTAAGTAACTATCGATTAACTGGCTGTGATATTTACGTTACGATTGAGCCATGCACGATGTGTGTGGGTGCGATGGTTCACGCTCGTATTAGGCAAATCTTTTTTGGAGCTTTAGAGCCAAGAGCGGGCGCGTTAACCAGTCAATTGCAGCTAATGGAAGATGACCTCTTTAATCATTCCATCCTTTGGGAAGGGGGAATTCTGGCTGATCAGTGCGCTAGAATTCTGAGGGATTTTTTCCGTCAAAAAAGATCATGAAACTCTTGCTACAACACTAGATCGATGGCAATTGAGTGTTTTCCCAATCAGCTTTAGTATCAGAATCTGGCTTCTTTAGAGGTAAGTTTTGCTTTGATAGCGAATGAAGCTGCAGATAGTGTTGATAATACTGAATATTATCTACGTANAAAACAGGCTCTGCTCCTCGAGCATAGCCATGCTTNAACTTAGAGTAATATTCTTTTTTACTTAAAAAAGGTAGGTACTCGCGAACATCTTCCCACTTATCAGGGTTTCTACCGCTGCGCTGGGTTAGGATTCGCGCATCCTCTAAATGCCCAAACCCTACGTTATATGCAGCCAGAGCCAAAAGTGTGCGGTCTGGCTCAGCTATTCTGGTAGGTAATTTGCGCTTAAGCTTAATAAGGTAGGCTGTTCCCCCTTGAATACTCTGTTCGGGATCTAGGCGATTAGATATTTTCATTTCTCTGGCGGTATCAAGTGTGAGCATCATAAGCCCGCGGACTCCTGTCGGCGACTTCGCCCGTGGGTCCCAATGAGANTCTTGGTAGGAAATTGCAGCTANAAACTCCCAATCTAAAGAATGCTTTTTGGCGGCTTGACGAAATAGAGGCTCATAGGTTGGCAGCCTTAATTCGACTAATTTGCCCAGTCTTTTAGAGTCAGCAACTGAGAAATTATCNCTCTGTGAAAGAAGTTGAGTCTTTAGTGCAACCATTTGACCGCTNGNNCTGAAGTGGTCTAGAAATTGATTGGCGGCTGCCATTAANGTCCCATCGCTGTGAGNAGCAAAAGCCCAGGATACGGGTTCAGATTCTGAAATATCAAAAGCTAATCCAGCTCTGGGGTAGATATGGCGATTTACCAAATAAGCGATCGAGTCTACTACAGCATAATCCACTCCACCACTGTCCACCATCCTCATTAAGTCATTCATCTCAAGATCATCTTGCTCGCGCCATATCAGCGATGGAATATTTTCTTTGTGGTACTTCAATCTCTCACTATGGGATGAACTTGTGACAACGAGAAGATCGCCATCTAATTCTTCCAAGGCTTTTGGCTTTGCTGTACCGCGCCGATAAATTAATTGCTGAGTAACATCGAGATAAGGGTTAGAAAACNCTAAAGATCCACTGCGAAGCTTTGTTTTGACTAAGTTGGCTGCCGCGAAATCACCTTGGGGGCCGCCTATGGCTAGAAGTAAACCTCTCAGGCTTGGCTTAACTTGAACTACTAGATCGACCTGAAGACTATCGGCAAATGCCTTTGCCACAAAGTAGTCAAAACCATTTTTTCCTCGCCCGTCCTCAAAATAGGTTGTTGGGCCGGGGATGGTAAGCATAACTAAGGCGCCTTTGCTTTTTACCCGCTCAAGATCGGACATTTGCCGGCTACTTGAGAGATAAAACACCAGCGCGGTAGCAAGGAAAAAAAGAATCGTTCGGTTACGGATTCTTCTGACTCTTTTAGATAGTTGACGCATAGCTTTATCCAGTATGCTCCCGAAGATTTAAGCAATTTATCCTGTTAATCAAAATCCTATGCGAAATATTGTACATGGTTTACTAAATTCTATCTGCCAAAGAAGCTTTTTTTCCGATAGAATAAGCGCTTCCCAACCTTGATGATTTTGAGATTTAAACTCCATGATGATCCTTAGCGGCGCACCATCACTTTCTGCGTTTAGGCGCCAAAAGTTACTCGCAAAACTTCAGGCCTCTGAGGCTTCCATCAACTCAGTAAGTGCTGAATATGTTCATTTTGTGGAAGTACGCGAGCCTCTCGGTTCGAGTGAGGTTGAAACGTTAGAGGCCCTTCTTACCTATGGACCATCCCATGAGCATGCAGATAATAGAGGTAAGCTATTGCTGGTTGTTCCTCGCCCTGGAACCATATCTCCTTGGTCAAGTAAGGCCACAGATATTGTCCACAACTGCGGATTAGAAAGTGTTGTTAGGGTTGAGAGAGGAACTGCTTACTATATTGATTCTGACAAGATTTTATCAGAGCAACAATTGGCTGCAGTGGGAGAATTACTCAGCGATCGCATGGTGGAAGCTGTTCTCTCTGACTTATCTCAGGCTGAGGCATTATTTAGTCATGAAGAGCCTTCTCCGTTGACATTAGTTGATGTGATTGGCGGGGGTGCCGATGCTTTGAGGCTAGCAAACGTAAACTTGGGTTTAGCCTTGGCGGATGATGAGATAGATTATTTGGTTAATAGCTTTAAAGATTTAGAACGCAACCCCTCTGACACTGAGTTGATGATGTTTGCTCAAGCAAACTCAGAGCATTGTCGACATAAAATATTTAATGCCAGCTGGACTATCGACGAGGTCAATCAAGAGCATTCACTTTTTGGAATGATTCGCAATACCAATGCCCTTAATGGTGACAATGTGTTGTCTGCATACTCGGACAATGCCGCCGTTGTGGTGGGTTCAGAAGGTGGTCGTTTTTATCCTAACCCAATAACAAGAGAGTACAGTTATAGCCACGAACCAGTTCATCTGTTAATGAAGGTTGAAACTCACAATCATCCTACTGCGATTGCTCCTTATTCTGGAGCAGGGACAGGCTCAGGAGGTGAAATTCGAGATGAAGGTGCTGTTGGTCGAGGATCAAAGCCCAAAGTAGGTTTAGTAGGGTTTACAGTGTCTAATTTACAGATACCTGAGTTCATTCAACCTTGGGAAACTGACTATGGGAAGCCTGATCGTATTGTATCGGCACTGGACATTATGATAGAGGGTCCAATTGGTGGTGCCGCGTTTAACAACGAATTTGGTCGGCCCAACATTTGTGGTTACTTTAGAACATTTGAGATGGACTTTGCNGGCGANCGACGGGGATANCACAANCCAATNATGATTGCCGGTGGNTACGGNAATATNCGAGAAGACCANGTTGANAAACCAGAATTTGAAGCTGGNGCCCAANTNATAGTGNTGGGTGGCCCTGCCATGCTNATTGGTTTGGGTGGNGGAGCGGCATCCTCAATGACCACGGGAACCAGCTCAGCTGATTTGGATTTTGCTTCGGTACAGCGCCAAAATCCCGAAATCGAAAGACGTTGCCAAGAGGTCATAGATTCTTGTTGGCAATTAGGTAATACCAATCCCATCGCATTTATTCACGATGTCGGAGCTGGGGGCCTTTCAAATGCCTTGCCTGAGTTAGTTAAAGATGGAGGCACAGGAGGGCGCTTTGATCTGCGCGCCGTACCCAATGATGAACCTGGGATGTCCCCAGTTGAAATATGGTGCAATGAAGCGCAGGAGCGTTATGTTCTAGCTGTTATGCCGGGCGACTTAGATAGATTTGTTGCAATTTGTGAACGTGAGCGCTGTCCTTATTCAGTAGTAGGTGAGGCGACTGAAGCCAAGAATATAATGGTTGTTGATGACCATTTTGATAACAAGCCAGTAGATTTACCGATGTCGGTACTGTTTGGCAAGACACCTAAAATGCATCGTAATGCGACTAAGTTACAGCAAACTTGTGACGAGTTTTCTGGGCGCGATATAGATATTAGTGAGGCGGTTTCTCGTGTTTTGCGCCATCCATCGGTCGCNAGTAAAANCTTCTTAATCACAATTGGTGATCGGACTGTTAGTGGCATGGTTGCGCGCGACCAAATGGTGGGGCCTTGGCAAGTACCGGTAGCAGATTGTGCNGTCACAACTGTGACCTATGATAGTAATGCTGGTGAGGCCATGGCGATGGGTGAGCGTACTCCCCTTGCTTTGGTCAATGGACCTGCATCAGGGCGTATGGCAATTGGTGAGGNATTAACCAATATTTGTGCCGCCCGGATAAATAATATTAAAGACATTAAATTATCTGCGAATTGGATGTGTGCTGCTGGATCCCCTGGTGAGGATGAAAAGCTTTACCGTACCGTGGAGGCAGTCGGTATGGATCTTTGTCCCAAACTGGGTATTACGATACCTGTGGGGAAGGATTCAATGTCAATGCGCACAGCATGGCAGTCAGAAGGGCAAGATAAATCCATTACCTCACCTCTGTCACTAATTATCACCGGATTTTCTCCTGTGTTGGACGTCCGTAAAACACTTACTCCTCAGCTGCGAACAGATTGCGGTGAAACTGAATTATTGCTGATTGATATGAATCAGTGCGCCAATCGCTTGGGTGGTTCTATTTTGTCTCAGGTCTATTCTGAATTTGGTACTTCAGTGCCAGATGTTGATAGTCCAGAGGCTTTACTNGGTTTCTTTAATGCAATGCAAGAATCCATTGAATCGGGAGATATTCTGGCATATCACGACAGATCCGATGGAGGGCTTCTAACCACTCTTGCAGAGATGAGCTTTGCAGGCCATGTTGGTATCACTGTAGACCTTGATGCTGGTCTGTGCGGTCCAGATAACAATATTGTAGCGGCATTATTTAACGAAGAATTAGGCGCAGTCATNCAAGTCAAGGCGGACCAAGTCGAGGAAGTGTCTCAGCGATTTAAGTCTGCCGGCACCTCGATCATGAATCTAGGTGGTCTCAATGACAGTGACCGAATCGAGATTAGACAACAGGGCGAGATAATTTTTGCTGAGAGGCGTGATGTTTTGCAAAGTGCTTGGACTGAGACGTCTTTCCAAGTTGCATCCNTGCGGGATAATGCTGACTGTGTTCGTCAAGAGTTCGATCGTATTGAAAAAACAGATCCAGGACTTTCGGTTAGCCTAACCTTTGATTTGAATGATGATATCAGTGCGCCTTATATAAAGATGGGA
Organism: Porticoccaceae bacterium; assembly: GCA_002685195.1. GTDB lineage: Bacteria > Pseudomonadota > Gammaproteobacteria > Pseudomonadales > Porticoccaceae > HTCC2207. Next base: position 1,450 of record NYWV01000040.1, on the reverse strand, counting down.
TCCAAGCCAAAGGTGGCAATTGTGAGAGAGCAGGGGGTTAATAGCCACCTTGAGATGGCAGCGGCTTTTGATCGCGCTGGATTTACCGCGGTTGATGTGCACATGAGTGACCTGCTGGCTCAGCGGCATTCATTGGAGGATTATAGCGGGATGGTAGCCTGCGGCGGATTCTCTTATGGTGATGTGTTAGGAGCAGGAGAGGGTTGGGCAAAGACAATATTGTTCAATAGTCAGTTACGAGATCAGTTTGAGCAGTTCTTCATTCGCCATGATACGTTTAGCTTAGGTGTATGCAATGGCTGTCAAATGTTGAGTAACCTGAAGTCGCTCATTCCAGGTGCAGATCTGTGGCCTCGGTTTGTGCGCAATCTCTCCGAACAATTTGAGGCGAGGTTCTCTCTAGTTCGGGTTGAGTCTTCAGAGTCNGTTTTGTTGAACAGCATGGCCGGGTCTATTATGCCTATTGCTGTCTCTCATGGTGAAGGTAGAGCTGAGTTTTCCTCGCCTGAAGATTTGATTAAATTAAATAACAATCATCAAATAGCACTGCGGTTTATCGAAAATGACTACGGAATTGCGTCTCGNTATCCTGCTAATCCTAATGGATCTCCTGAGGGGTTGACTGGTGTTACTTCGACCGACGGGCGAGTTACACTGATGATGCCGCACCCTGAAAGGGTATTTCGATCGGTACTTAATTCTTGGCATCCTCACGATTGGGGTGAGCACAGTGCTTGGATGCGAATATTCCGAAATGCGCGACAATTTGTAGACTGATTGATTTTAATAAAATGATATTAAAGCATTTGTAATCATAGGTACTTTAGTTGATGAATAAGATTAAAAACGAGCCAGAGTTAGTAAAAAAAGCCCTTCAAATTGGTGCGGTNTATGCACAAAAACGGGGTTATGGTGAGATTGAAAATCAAGACTCACTTAAGCTTAAAGTAGAATTTGTATATCGAGTTCTGATTGAAGATAAACTGATTCAACCCTTAGCTAAAGATCAGATTAGTGACCCTAATATGCGGCACAAATTAGCGTTATGGATTTCCAGGCAGCTTCCTGCTGACCACCCTTTGTTGAAGTAATTTTTAATTTAACTCACATGTAGTCAATTACTCAATTGGTTAAATGTTGAGTCTAATTGTGCCAGATTGTGTGTTAGAATCTGCCATGAGTTGACTAGGCAATCGCTGCTCTGAATTCTCCGATATTCGCATGCGTTTAGAGGGGGGCAGGCCAGAGGAAAGTCCGGGCTCCAGAGGGTAGAGTGCCAGGTAACGCCTGGGGGGCGGAAGCCTACGGAAAGTGCCGCAGAGAGCAGACCGCCGATGATTCGTTCGCGAATACAGGTAAGGGTGAAAGGGTGCGGTAAGAGCGCACCGCGCTGTTGGTAACAGCAGTGGCAGGGTAAACCCCACTCGGAGCAAGACCAAATAGGTTTCCA
>NYWV01000003.1 GCA_002685195.1 Porticoccaceae bacterium | reverse complement strand
AAGGCCTTTAGGCTATGAAATTTGAGGGATTTGGTTGTTCCGTTTATGTAACGGCTAATAGTCGCCTGAGGCACACCTGTGACTCTCCCAAGTTCACTTTGGCTAATGTTATGTTTTTCCATTAGTTGGTCTAGCACTTCGAGAGCTCCTTGCGTTTTCAATTCAACTTAAAACCAATGATAGACGTTTTATTTCAATAATCTATACGAATTCGAAGTTTTGCATAGTAGCTCACAAAATAAAGTCCGTGGAAGCTATCGTCCACAATGGAATAAAGGTCTTAAGGGTAAACTTAGTGAAAAACAGGAAGCATCCGCTTGTTCTGTTTTTATTTATTACCGAGTATTTGATAAGAAGATGGAAGAAACAGGGACAGGCTATGTTCGGAGGTTTACTCGCAAGTATTTCACTGACTCTCAGGACCAGTCAGTCAAATGTGAAAACTACCATTTTATGGTTTTTTGTAGGATAGTTTTCAAGTCCCGAAAGTGGAACTTTTACGAATTTTGGTTTGGCGCGGGAAAAAAATTTTGGCTTGAAAATATGAGCATAGCCGTAGCCTTGAGCTGCTAAAAACGACAGTATGCCGTCAGTTTTGGTTTTGTCTTTTTTGACATGAAATTCTAAAACTAACATTGGCTGATGTTTTTGCAGAGTTTCAGTTGCCCCTTGAAGAGCTTTTAGTTCATAACCCTCCACGTTCATCTTAATTAAGTTAATAGGTCGTGGTGCTTTGTTTTGCAAGTATTCATCTAAAGCCATGACAGAGAATTCAGTATTTGCTTTTGCAGCATCTGTTATCTGAGCACCACCTAGGTTCAAGTGTTTTGCTCTTGCCGGCAAGGTATCAGTTTGGTCACTAAGTCCAAGGTTAACTGCAGTAATATTGTCAGCAAGTCCAGCGTTGAGTGCCAATAGCTGGAAGGTTTTATGGTTTGGTTCAAAGCTGATAACTTGTTCAAAAAGGCCAGAAAAAAAGACTGCATGATTACCTATATTGCCTCCAATATCTAAACAGATTTCCCGAGGGTTAGGTTCGGACACTAAAAAGGACTTTAGAGCTATTAGTTCATTACGCTCAAACATACCGTCGATCATTATTTTGCGCGATATGATGTCTTGAGAAAAGCAGGCTACTTGAGGGTAATCCTTTAGGTTTCTCTCAGCGGCTTTTTCTAGGCCAAATTTTAAAATTTGACGCATTACTGTGTTCATTTACCTATCATGGGCAATTTTTAAAAGTAACACAAGTTCCGGTAGTCACAATATCTACTTTCTCTCCACCGTGAGGTAGAATGGTCAGCGATTTAGTTGGGTCAACTTGAATGATCAAGGTTGCTTGATACTTCAACATCCAAGATCAATTTTAAAGCGAGTTCATATAACGGTTTAATCTAATGGCATATGCAGTAAAAGAAATTTTCTACTCCTTACAGGGTGAAGGCGCGCATGCAGGAAGGCCGGCTATATTTTGTCGTTTTACTGGTTGTAATCTATGGAGCGGACAAGAGAAACATCGCGCTGACGCTGTTTGCCAATTCTGTGATACCGATTTTGTGGGTACAGATGGAGATGGTGGAGGTAGTTTTACGAATGCTCAGGCCTTAGCTAAAGTGGTTGTGAGTTATTGGCCCGAAAGCATTGCAGATGTTATCCACCCCTATGTTGTATGCACTGGGGGAGAGCCCTTGTTGCAGCTGGATAAAGATCTNATAGAAGCTTTTCATAACGAAGGCGCAGAGCTAGCTATTGAGACGAATGGGACATTGCCAGTACCCGAAGGTGTAGACTGGGTTTGTGTCAGTCCTAAATCAGGATCTACTGTGGTTGTGGAGGAGGGAGATGAAATTAAATTGGTTTACCCCCAAGAAGGTCATCAGCCCTCAGATTTTGTTCATTTGAAGTTCGAGCATTTTTTCCTACAACCGATGTTCGATGAAGATGAAAATGAACACGTCAAGGAAACTATAGAATACTGTTTAACTCATCCTAGATGGAGCCTGAGTCTGCAATCCCATAAGCTCTTAGGACTGCAGTAGAAACTTAAAATTGTTGGTAGCCAATCGCAATTGTGCCCACGATGAAGCAGTAATAAGAGAAGTATTTAAGCTGGGCCTTACGAACAAGCTTTATCATCCATTGGCACGCGAAAAGACCGGTAATGAAGGCAGCTAAGAATCCAGCCCATAAAATACTGACCTGGTCAGAGTTAATCTGTAATCCGCCATCTATAAGGTCTTTAGCTATTTTTCCCAGAATAAGAGGAACCACCATTAAGAATGAAAAGCTAGCTGCCTTGCTGCGATCAATACCCAGTAGCACAGACGTTGAAATCGTAGCGCCTGACCGGGAGATGCCAGGTAATATAGCAATAGCCTGAGCAACACCAATAATAATTGAGTGCCTTAAAGAAACGCCTGTAGTTGTATTTTTGGCATTGTCCGCAATGATCAAAAGTACGCCTGTTACCCAAAGCATGACACCCACCAAGACTAATTGACTGTCGAATAGAACTTCAATCTCATCATCAAAAAGAACGCCCACTACCGCCGCAGGTATCATGCTTATCAGGATCTTCAGTGAGAATTGAAATTCATCATTGTTTTTTCTCTGAAAGAGACCTTTTGNAATTTGAGCCACCTCCGCTCGAAATATGACGAGTGTTGCAAGGGCGGTTGCAAAATGCACTACAACGGTAAACATCATACTTTCTTGGGGTACGCTAGTATCGCCTAGCAACGCTTTGCCGAGTTCTAGATGNCCGCTACTACTNACGGGCAAGAACTCTGTGAGCCCNTGGACNATACCTAATATTATTGCTTCTANAAGTGACAATTACATACTCCAAATAACAAGTTCACCAAGAGGATNTACTAGATTAAATCATAGAAGTTTATTATACGAATANATTATTTAGCTTTGGCGATTNCGAACCAATCTACTCATATCTCAAGGCGTCAATAGGGTCTAGNTTNGCCGCTTTGGCTGCAGGAATAATCCCAAAGATTAAACCGATTCCTGCACTGAAACCAAATGACAGTAAAATCGCCCACATCGGAACAGTTGCTGCGGGTAAGTCAGTGAGGTTACTGATAAGCGAGCCAGCACCAAAGCCCAGTAGAAGACCAATTAGCCCCCCAAGTAAACAAAGGAAAATAGCCTCAATCAAGAACTGTAGCAAAATATCAAAGCGCGTCGCGCCCAATGCCTTTTGAATGCCGATTTCTCGAGTCCGNTCAGTAACCGATACCAACATAATATTCATTATGCCGATTCCACCTACTAGCAGTGAGATACTCACAATGCCCGCCAAAACCAAAGTAGTGCTACCAATAATTGATTCAAAAGTTTTCATCATTTGATCGGCAGAGCTAATTTCAAAGTCATTAGGCTCTCCAGAGTCNATTTTATGGGCTCTACGCAAAATACTAGTNATGTTGCGTTTGACTTGAGGAACCTGCTCTAACTTATCTACNGATAAGCTAATNTGTATATTNGANCCCCAGTGACCCCCAATNAGAGATTGAGCTGCACTNAAAGGGACTAATGCGAAATCGTCNTGGTCGAAACCAAATAACTTNCCTTTNTNTTCGGTTACGCAAATAACCTTAAACCACTCNCCTAATATGGAGATGTGCTGNCCTATTGGANTTCCTTGGATTTCAAGTTTANTAGCTAGAGAAGGTCCGATTAACGCCACACGACGNCGGCTTTNATCATCACTAACGTTGAAGAAGCGNCCCTGTTCGCAATAGACGGCNTNGAGCTTCTGGTAGGTTGAAGCGGTTCCAAANATCCGTGTAGAGACCGATTGGCCTCTNTAAGTNACACCACTATTTGAACCCCACATTTGCAGATTGGGTGTGACATTACTTGCACCGGGTACTTGATGCTTGATTTTCAAAAAATCCTCATAGGTAAGACGAGCGTATTTTCCTTGAAGTCTTGATTTTGGTGGTGTGTATCGATCAATACTAATAACGTTAGTACCTATGCCATCAAACTGAGCGCTGACATTAGCACTAAAGCCCTGAACGACGGAAACAACAGCAATAACCGAGGCTACACCGATGATAATTCCCAGTGTGGTTAAAAAGCTGCGAAACCGATGAGCGAAAACTGANTGTGCTGCNGANCNTGTACCTTCAATAATTTTAAATCTNAGATTAGACATCTGACGCNGCGCTCTTTTGTGNAGTCGTGCTTNCTANTTTGTTGTACTCATCCGATATNAGATGGCCATCTTTTAANGTGATCACTCGATGGCANCGATCGGCAATCTCCTGCTCGTGGGTTACAACAATCAAGGTTTGACCATCACCGTGNAGNCGGTCAAATAATGNCATTATGTCGATTGTTGTNGCAGAGTCTAAATTACCNGTGGGTTCATCCGCTAACAATATAGCCGGCTTNGCAACNAACGCTCTTGCTATAGCCACTCGTTGACGCTGACCACCAGACAACTGGTTGGGAAAATGTTGCATTCGGTCTTGCAGCCCAACCATATCAAGAGCATTTTTAGCCATTTCCAAACGTTTAGACTTAGCTAGACCACGATAGACCAGTGGCTGCATAACATTTTGCAAAGCTGTGGCTCGAGGTAACAAATTAAAATTCTGAAAGATAAAGCCTATTTCTCGATTTCGAATTTCGGCTAATCGGTTCTCATCAAGACTTGNTACATCGGTACCCTTGAGTTTATAGGCTCCAGCGGTAGGGTAATCTAAGCACCCCAACAGATTCATTAGGGTTGATTTTCCGGATCCGGATGAGCCAACAATAGCGATATAATCATTTAAGTGTATATCTAGGTTGATCCCCTCAAGNGCGTAAAACCCTTCTTCACCCATCATGTAATGCTTTGCGATCTCTCGTAATTCGATAACATTAGTTTTTGACATTACTTAGTCTTCATCCTTGATTTCGCGAAGTTGCACTGCGTCACCATCTTTAAGCTTTCCCAGAAGTCTAGAGGGGCCAATAATGATGTCTTCATCTAGAGCTACACCTTCGGTGACTTCCTGCAATTCATCATTTGAGATTCCAAGTTCGACATCACGCTTTACTGCTTTACCGTCAATCAGGACAAAAACATGGCTCGTCATNGTCGAGTTGNCAGAAGAGCCAATGCGAACTCCTCCGCGTCGACCCCTAACTTTTACATCAGAGNCCTCACCTTCGCTCTCCTCAAAGATAACTGNCTGNATTGGNACAGCAATAGTATTCCCTTTAACTTTNGTGAANATCTCNGCACGACAGCTCATACCTGGTCGCACATCTATNTTTTCATCACTTTCGAGTAATATTTTAACGGTAAANCTNAGGCCTTCGCGATTGCTGGCGCGCTTAGCCGAGGTGGCAATTGTTTTAACTTGGCCTTTCAGAGCGTCATCAGGGAAGGCTACNGCNNAAACGTCAACATCTTGGTCAAGNCGCACGTTAGCGATATCAGCNTCATCAACNTGAACTTCNACTAATATNGANGCTGGGTCNGCAATCGTNATTAAGTTNGAGCCAGCAATNTTTGTTGTNCCGCTAATTGCGGTTTCTCCAATTTTNATNTCCACGGAAGTNGCAATTCCATCNATTGGCGANCGAAANACAGTTTTTTCAAGCCTCTCGAGGGCNTTNTCNAATGTTGCTTGNGCTTGAGTTANAGCTTCTTGGCGAGATCGTAGATCAATTTTGGCCAAGTCATGTTGGTTNTCTATGAGCTCAAAGGCATCTTGNCCAATCATTTTTCGTTCGTAGAGANTTTTATTGCGAAGCCATTTCGCTTTGGTGTTNTCCAGTTGCTTTTTTTGNCGTTCTATAGCAATNGTNTGCATTCNTACGNAGGCTTGTTGTTGCTCCACGTCAGCNTTAAAACTCCGCTGATCNAGTCGCATCAATACTTGGNCCTGGCTGACATTATCCCCTTCCTCAATAAAGAGTTCACTNACTTGNCCTATCACCTCGGATCGCAGTTGCACCTGNTCTTTGTAAATTAATGTGCCAGAGGCAAGAATTGACGTCTTGATCTCCTCAACTTTTGCTGCTGCAATGTTGACGGATATTGCGTCACTATTTCCACTCTGCTTAAAGTAGGCCAGTGCGACTAAGGCTGCAATGACCCCAGCTATAATGAGTTTTTTCTTCATGATAAAACCGCTTCTCCCATATTTGTATTCGATCGTCTGCAAGTTTTAGACGTAGTAGATACGTGTTTTGGATTTAATCCTTACGTTTGCGAAATTATGTAGAGCGACCAGATACCATAAATACCTACTAATGCATTAGATGCCATCTTAAAGCTCCTTTTTAAATTGAATTTATGTCGATTTATGTTTTTAGACTTTTTTGAAGCCAAAACCTCGACATAACTTGACCACAAGCTAAGGTGTCTCATGTGCAATGTCAACACAACACCGACACTATTTATTGAGCCTGAAAACAAATAGTGCTGTCACTTCGCCAAGTAAAAATTCCAGCAATTTAAATAGACAAATACATCTTTTTTCGGCCTAAAGTCGACCAAGTAACCTAATGTTGCGGTCAAATGGATTTCAATTTGAGTATATTTGTTGCGCAGAGGATTGCGTCAGCATATCCTCGTTCGATTATGGTATTTTTATAGAACGCGTACTCGAGGGGGTAATGATGTCGAGCTCAAATACAGATAGCTCTGCAGGATTAGCAACTGGCGGCCAGCCACAAGAAACACAAACTTTTGCTTTTGTTGCGATGACTTGCTTGTTCTTTTTCTGGGGTTTTATCACGGTCCTTAACGATATTCTGATTCCTTTTTTAAAAGAGTCATTTGATCTTAATTATACCCAAGCTATGTTGGTACAATTTTGCTTCTTCGGTGCTTATTTTATCGTATCTCCATTTGCGGGAAGACTCATCGATAAGGTCGGATTTCAAATGGGAATCGTGATTGGGTTGCTAACAACTGCAGCGGGTTGTGTTCTTTTTTATCCGGCCGCCGATTTCAATGGTTACGCTTTATTCCTTGCTGCGTTATTTGTTTTGGGTGGGGGTATTACTGTTCTTCAGGTTGCTGCGAATCCCTATGTAGCGGCACTAGGCCCTGAAAAGTCGGCGCCTAGCCGGCTTAATGCAGCACAAGCGGCCAATTCTCTCGCTACCTTCGTAGGCCCTCCGATTGGCGCCATGCTCCTTCTCGGTGCAGTCGCTGCGGATGCATCTGCAGTTCAATTGCCCTACTTGGCAATGGGGGGAGTGCTTTTGGTTGCTGCAGNCTTGTTNAAGTTNATNNANTTACCAANACTATCCCACGTTGANACAGANGGTGAGCAAGANAGCTTAAAGATGCATATGNTGGTTTCTGCNTCNGTNATNGCNGCNATGATTTTNGGATNTTACTGGTTGGCCGGATTAATNGCNNTTGTNTCATTTGGATATAATNTNNTNGGNCTNTCANAACANCGCTCAATGGTTTTNGGCGCNTTGGCCATTTTNCTNTATGTNGGTGGAGAGGTTGCTATTGGTAGTTTCTTGGTTAACTACTTCGCTGAAAGTTCTATTGCTGGAATGGAAATTGTGGAAGCGGGAGAGATGGTAGCTTTTTATTGGGGAGCGGCATTTCTTGGCCGTCTGCTCGGTGCTCTCCTGATGGTTGTGCTTCCTTCAACAAAGTATCTTGCTGCGAATGCTGTCCTTGCTATTTTGATGATTGTTATCAGTATGAATACCACTGGTGATACAGCCATGTGGTCAATTCTTGCTGTTGGGTTCTTCAATTCTATTATGTTCCCGACAATATTTACTCTTGCGGTTAAGGGATTAGGGTCCATGACTAGCAAGGGCTCTGGACTAGTTTGTCAAGGAATTGTTGGAGGTGCTTTGATTCCTTTAGTTCAAGGCGTTGCCGCTGACAACATTGGTATTCAGTTAAGTTTCATTGTCCCAATGCTCTGCTATATCTACATTGGTTGGTATGCTTTGAAGGGTGCAGATCAGTCTTAAGAAGAGACTAACACTGAGACTCAGAAAATGGCAGCCCCGGGTCTTCGAGGTTGCCATTTTTTTAGGAGTGAAAACTCAGGATATATTCTATAAAACGCCATAAATATCAGCGCTTGTTTTTAAATATTAGGGCGCCTTTCCTAAGACAAACACTACTACAAATCCATTACAGATTTCTTTTAGTATAACTCTTTAAATATAGAAATTTATGACGGCGGCAGCTTTTTGAAGAAAATCGTATTTTGGGTCTGTGTTCTTGCGCTTAACGCCTGTGGAGGCGGTGGGGGAGAGCAGCCAGATGTAGCGCCAGTAACTTCACCTACCTACACCGTTTCCATCACATCCGAGGATGGAGGGTCGGTAGATACATCAGGAGGTGAATATCAAAACGGCACCATCTTAGAGATGGCGGCAACTCCTGATGATGGTTTTATGTTTACTCAGTGGTCTGATGGTAATCGCGAAAACCCCAGAGCTTTAACTGTCAATGCAGATGTTTCACTCAGTGCCAGATTTCTATCTGCACTACATTTGAATTTAAGATTTCATGCCATGCAGGACGACGCGTGGATTCATGGGTCTGGTAACGCGATGCCATCTTGGATTTCAGAAGCTGATATCGTTGAGACCCTAATGCCTGAAATTAACGACATCTGGCAACAGGCTGGTATCCACTGGCACATAGAAACTATTATTCAGGAATCAATCGAGACCTATGACGGTTATCAAGATGATATCCGGTACATTGTAGATTCCCAAAGAGACAGCGAGGGTAAATCTGACCCTGAGAGATTGCCACGACTCTACAATTTAATGCAGCCTGATAATCGGAGTTCAGAGGAAGAGTTAGACGATAACTTATTCCATATTTATGTTTTTCCTTTTATTGGCAACACTTCCCAGGGTAACGCGATGAGTTCTTTTGGGTGGCACTCAGTTGTTGGATCTTGGTCTAACAAGCATAACGACGGAGGCATCCCAGAAAAAACACTCCTGATCGAAGCTCAACAAAATTTTGTTCGAGGGTCGCTCGCCAGAACTATTGCCCATGAGCTCGGTCATGTATTGAGTCTTGGTCATGATTGCGAGCAGTGCTTGATGCATGCTGAAGGGTACGATATCAACGATACTCATATTCAATCTGCTCGAGAAGAAGGTGCTAGAAGAAGTTATCAAGACCCTATGAGCATTGATATTTTGTCACTCGGCGATAGTTACACTATTGGTGAAAGCGTGTGCGACACCTGTAGATTCCCTGAACAATTAAAAAGTAGCCTCGGAGCAGAGTACTCAGAGCAGAGCGAGGTTACTTTGGAGGTGATAGCTAAAACCGGTTGGACGACCACTAATCTAAAGAATGCCATTGCATCTGAAGACCCCTCAGATGACTTTGATTTGGTGACTCTTTTAATCGGAGTCAATAATCAGTATCAAGGTAAGCCATTTAGTGTTTACGAAGCTGAATTTGTTGAGCTAGTGACATCCGCGATTTCTTTTGTGGGGGGTGATAAGAGTAAGTTAATAATTGTTTCTATTCCTGATTACGCATACACACCTTTTGGTCAAAGTGGTAACCGCCAAAAGATTAGTGCTGAGATAGATATGTATAACAGTTTTGCTGAAGATTACGCTAACGAAAACAACCTTTCATATGTCTATATTACGGATATAACCAGAGAAGGGTTAGAGGATCCAAGTTTAGTCGCATCTGATGGACTGCATCCGTCAGAACTTGCTTATCGTCGGTTTGTGGAGCGGCTAATGCCGATTGCACTAGAAAAATCGAGTAGATAAATTTTTGGCTAGGCGCATCGCTCTATTAATTTTTTATCGTCTAAACTTCATACTGGAAAAGGGCAAAAATTTACGTGAAATCCATTCGTTTATGAGTTAAGGTTAACGGAGATTGTTGTCCATTCTAGAAACGGGAAGAGCAAATTAAGCACCTAAGGGGATTAGTATTATGTTCAATTTAAGAAACTATGGGTTCAGCAAGCCTGCTGCGCTTTTAATGGCTTTAATGTTTTCGACCGGTTACGCGTCAGCGCAAGTGCAAACAGTAACTGGATCACTCTCTGTTAGTGAGTTATCAGCGGGTCAAAGCACTAATTTAACAGTTACCTACCAAGCGACCGATGATGCAAAGGTGACCGGTTTAGGGCTGAGACTACATTATGATAGTTCGGTTCTTGAAATGGGCGAATATACCGATAGGCTGCGAGAAAGTGCTCAGCCATTCCAGATTAAAGACGATACCAATGACCTTGATGGGGATCCCACTACAGATAAATATTTTTTAACATCATGGGCTGACACCAGTGGTGACGGGTGGCCCTATGATGCTGCTCAACCAGCTACTTTGTATGCTGTTCCCCTGACTGCAATAAGCGGCTTCAATGGTACTACTTTAAAATTCACTGCGTCCTCAACAGCTGCGGGTTAT
>NYWV01000039.1 GCA_002685195.1 Porticoccaceae bacterium | reverse complement strand
TTGAGCTGTCAGGGTTGTTACTAAGGCAATGGCTGTAGCGACTTTAGTTTTATTAAACGACATCGTAGCTTTCATTTTCGGCTCCTTGGTAGCAAAAAATTCAAGAAAAGATTCACTTAATCTCCTCCTCTTAAATTTCATTTATTTATGATTTAGACGATTTAATAAAGTCTACACGAAATTTATAGTCTACTCTATATAAGTTGCTTGTGAACCATTTTTTCTTTGAATCATCGCATTTGTGGTTATTTAAGAAGGGGGCTTAGAATAAATGTTACATCTTCGCGAATAGAATTACCCAGATCGGTAATTGACATATCTTTTAGGTATATGAAATTTAAAAATTGGATCCGCTCGTTTCGTGTTAAAAAAGCAGAAAGATAATCTACATCAACTTTAGAATTGATTTTTCCCTGTTTTTGACAGGATTCTAATACGTGAAAAATCGCCGTGCCCAGACCTCCGGCAATAGTATCAATATATCTAGGTGCTACCGTTTTGTCTGATGTTGTTGCAATATAAGCAATAACGTTACCCCAGAGCTCTCTGGACAGTGTGGAGATAGTGTCATGAACATTTGACATAATAATTTCGGTTACCAAGTCAATAGGATTTTCTGATGCGGCTCGTAGAGTAAATTCAGAATCTTTCTCTGCAATACCGACCTCGCCTAGTGCAACGATAGCCAACAGTAATTCATCTTTAGAGCCATAATAATTGTAAACAGTAGCAGGTGATACCATTGCTAAAGTGGCAATTTCTTCAATACTAGCCATCTCAAAACCCTTCTCAACGAAAAGGTTTTTCGCTGCAATTTCAATCAACTTGCGGCGTTGAGCTTTCTGTTTTGCACGTAATTTCGACATAAAACCCTTCTTATAGCTCTAGAGAATATTTGTAAAATTCAGTATCCCTCACATAACCCAAGGATTCATAAAGCTGTTGTGCATTGACGTTATTAATCTCTGTCTCAAGATCAATCCGAGATGCACCTGAAGCCTTAGCGTGAGCAAGAGCGCTGTTCATTAATGCTTTTCCAGCGCCTAATCGTCGAGCATCTTGTTGTACGTAGAGATCGTAAAGCACCCAGATCGGAGCNGCATCTACACTGCAGTAGGTGCTGTAAAGCTGAGTAAAGCCAACAGGCCGCTCATCTACCCGTGCTAAAAAGATCACTGAAGTGTCTGTACTAATGCGCTCATTAATATAGTTCTTAGATAACACAACATCACTATTTTGTTCATAGAACTGTCGATATTGATCAAATAATATAGCAACGGCATCTGCATCCTCTGATGAGGCTCTGGTCACCTCGATGCTTTGGGCTACGTGATCTTGCCCATCTTCAAGAGCAGGCATGCTATAGCACCAAGGGAAAATGCTAGCTAAAAAGCTCAGACATACTTGGCGTGCATCATCGCGGTCATAACTCTCGCCGGCAAAAAGAATTTCTTTCCAGACCTCATCGGTAATGCCAGAGATAGCATTAGCAATAGCTCGAGCGTTGATATCAGATTGTTTGCCAGCATCAGTAATAATTTGTTCGCACAGATTGAGTATTAATTTGAAGTTTTGTCGATCTAAATTGCCGCGAATACGTTGATAATCTTCCCTGCCTCTACTTTCAGAATCAAACGCATGCCAAACAGCCATTTTTCGGTGCTCAGTGATTTCAGGATCTAAGGATGCATCGATAATAGCTGCCAATCGTTTTGCAGGATCTGGCCCAGCGCTCTGTAAAGCATTAGCAATACCGCGATCAAATTCCTCGGAGACAAAGTTTAAGGTCTCAAGTAATAGAGATTCTTTGCTATCAAAATGAAAATTGACAGTTCCCGCTGTCAAACCAGCAATCGAACTAATCTTTGCCAGTGTTAGTTTAGAGAGGCCAAATTCGGCAATTGCAGTAATGGTGGCATCAATCAGAAGATTTCTGCGTTCCTGATGATTATCAGGCTTGGTGGTTCCCATGATAGTAGCCCTATTAATTGACTAATTGAATGCCTGTTTAAACCTCTATATGCTTGTATAGTGTGACACTGCTGAGCGATAAGCAACCCTTATTGCGATTTATGGCACCTCTAACAACAGGACGTATGATTATGGCTTACATCTTACCCGGCCCCAAAACCTCTGCAAGACTCCACGCTGGCAAAACGCTGTTTAGGCATGGACTCAATTATGATGAAGACGCTGTGGCGTCCGCCGCCAGAGGTTTTATCCCACCTGCACAAATCATACTGGACAGGGCAGAAGGTGATTATGTATGGGATCTTGATGATAATCGATACATTGACTTCCAAAATGGTTGGGCAACTAACCCTTTAGGTAACTGCCATCCAGAAGTTCTGCAATCTGTGCAAGATGCTCATCAACGATATGGCTATCACTGGGAGCACCCTCTTAGATTTGAGTTGGCCGAGCAACTGGCAGACATTATGCCGGGCAAGCAACTACCTCGTTTCACTTTTGAGGTTTCTGGCACCGAGGCGGTCGAGTCTGCAGTTCACACCGCGCTTTGTTATAAAAAGCGACGCTATATCATTAGTTTTACATCTTCTTTTCATGGCGCCGGTATGGGTACCAAAGTTATCAGTGGCTACACTAGCGAGCACAACCTGTACATGGAACCTTGGGGTGCAGCGGTCATCAAGGCACCTTACCCTTATTCGCAAAACATTCCAGCAGACATGACTCCAGAGCAATACGTTAACTATTGTCTTTGGTATTTAGAATCCCACATTCCTGAATATATTGTGCCAGCGGAGAACATTGCTGCGATTTTGGTCGAGCCAGGCTTGGCTGAGGGCGGCAACTGGATACCATCTGTTGATTTCATCCAGGGTATCCGTCGAATTTGTGATGAAAATGATTGGTTGATGATTGTGGACGAAGTACTTACGGGTCTTGGACGCACAGGNAAAATGTGGGGCATTGATCATTACGATGTTATTCCCGACATGATGGTTGTGGGTAAAAATCTCTCCGGAGGTGTTGAACCCTGTGCAGGGGTAGCTGCGCGTGATGAGATTTTAGGTGATAACCCACGTGCTAGTGCGGGTAGCACCTTCGCGGGCACTCCTGCAGGCTGTGCTGCAGGTTTGAAAACACTCGAGATCTTTCAGCGTGACAATGTGGTAGAGCAAGCGGCAGAGCTGGCAGATATCGCACAGTCGAGAATGGCAGATTGGCCAGAAAAATACGCAATTGTTAGTGATGTTCGCTGCTTAGGTTTATTGATGGGTATCTCGTTTACTCATCCTGATAAAACTCAGTTTGGTGATGACTATGATGATAGTTATGTCGCTAGAACCGTTCGTAACGAAATGCTAGTCAATGGAGTGTGGGCCATTTGTGATACTGAACCCACGGTGCGCATGTACCCTGCCCTTAACATGGATAAACAGGTTTTTATTGAGGCTCTGGATATTATAGAGGCGGCCATACAAACTGTTGCAAAGGGTGCCCCGCTAGTGGGAGATTACCCAGCTATACCCAGTGGAGTTACTGGGTTTTAGTGTTTCATCTTTTTTTACATTTTGCTGTGCCTGCCGCTGTTGTTGGCCTGCTTTATAGGCATCGCTGGCAGTCGGCCTACCTGCTGATGATGGCAACAATGATGGTGGACCTCGATCATCTTTTAGCTAACCCTATTTATGATGCTAGTCGCTGTAGTATTGGTTTTCACCCGCTTCATCAGCCCTGGTTTATTTCTCTTTATGTGATTCTTTGCTTCATACCAAAAACCCGTATTATCGGCGTTGGATTGATCATTCATATGATTTTAGATTCTGTCGATTGCCAAACCACTAATGGGGTATGGATAAGCTATTAGAGGGTTGATTATCATAACGCCATCAGTGCAATTTAAACTGTACTTAAATTTTTAAAGACGGACTTTATATTATGACAAAATTGAATCTTGGAGCCGTGGTGGCTCTGGCAGCTTCTTTAATGCTTTTTTCTGCCGCCAAAGCAGATGAAGGTATGTGGCAACCCTACCAATTACCCGCGATTGCTGATGAGCTTGCGGATAAAGGACTTGAAATAGACGCCACATCAATTTCTAGATTGACTGAATTCCCAATGAATGCGGTGATTAGCTTAGGTGGTTGTTCAGCCTCATTTGTATCACCCAAGGGTTTGGTGGTTACTAATCATCATTGTGCTTACGGCTCCATATTGCACAACTCCACACCTGAGAATAATCTTTTGAAAGATGGTTTTTTAGCGTCTTCTTTTAGTGAAGAGCTGCCCGCCACGCCAGGGTCACGAGTTTATGTGACTGAAGATGTGACGGATGTGACTGCAAAAGTGATAGCAGGCACTGAGAGTAAATTGGGAAATGCTTTCTATGAGGCCATTGATGCCCGTGAAAAATTGCTAATTGCAGAATGTGAGGGCGAGGGGGGTTATAGGTGCCAAGTCTACAGTTTTCATGGTGGGTTGGAGTACTACTTAATTAAGCAGTTAGAAATTCGCGATGTACGCTTAGTGTATAACCCAGCAGGCAGCATTGGTAAGTATGGTGGAGACATTGATAATTGGATGTGGCCTCGGCACACGGGGGATTTCTCGTTTTATCGAGCCTACGTTTCTAAACAAGGGTTACCTGCGGATTACAGTGCTGACAATGTTCCCTATGAGTCTAAAAGCTTTCTAAAAGTGTCAGCAAAAGGTGTTAGTGAAGGTGATTTTGTGATGGTGGCGGGTTACCCGGGCCGTACAAATAGATATCGCACTGCCACTGAGGTTGAGAACCAGTTTGAGTGGGCTTATCCAGAGGCAAAAATACTACGCGAGTGTTTTATCGAGATTATTGAGCAGACTGCGCCAGAGGGTACTGATGAGCGGATTAAGTACGAGAGCATGTTGGCGGGGTTAGCTAACTATGCAAAAAATTTCACCTCAATGATTGAGTTTTATGGAAAGTCCACCATGCTTGATGATCGCAAACGTCGCCAAGCGGAACTTGCTAATTGGATTGATCAAAGCGCTGAGCGTCAGGCAACCTATGGTAAGACACTAGCAACACTGGATATGCTTATTCAGGAAAGTCAGGCTCACAAGGCCAGAGACTTAATTGTCGGATACATGCGCTATACCGCCATGCTGCCCACCGCAACGCGCTTATATCGTCTGGCTAATGAGAAGTTGCTGGATGATATGGAGAGAGAATCCGGTTACCAAACTCGTGATATGACACGATTCAAGTCAGGCATGGAGCGTATTGATCGCCGTTATGCAGCTAGTGTTGAAAAAGCATTGTTATTTGAAATGCTAAAGCGTTACTCCGAACTGCCTATGGAAGAGCGCTTTTCTGAGTTTGATAAGGTATTTAAGTTGGGTAAAACGTTTAATGGAGCGAAGTTACGGCGAACGTTGGATAGAATGTATTCAAAAACTAAGCTGAACGAATTGGATGTGAGGCTTGCTTGGATGGATAAATCTGTTGAGGAGTTTAAGGCTTCGAGAGATCCCTTTATTCAATATGCGGTGGCAATGTATGACACTAATATGGAGCAAGAGAGAGATGATAAAGAGCTAGCAGGTAAGTTAATGAAGGTTCGTCCTCTATACATGCAAGCGATTATTGCGTTTAACCGAGATCAGGGTAAACCGGTTTACGCAGATGCAAACTCTAGCTTGAGAGTGGCAGTAGGGCATGTAAAAGGGTATTCACCTCAGGATGGTTTGCGTGCTGAGCCCTTTACTCGATTAGAGGGGATTCTTGCCAAAGACTCTGGTGATGACCCGTTTGATTCTCCTAAGAAACAGTTAGAGTTGATCAAGCAAAAACAGTACGGTGATTTTTATGTCAAAGAGATTGACTCGGTCCCTGTTAATTTTCTTTCTACATTAGACAGTACGGGTGGTAATTCAGGGTCACCAACATTAAATGGCCGCGCTGAATTGGTTGGGTTACTGTTTGATGGTGTTTACGAAAGTATTATTGCGGACTGGGGTTATGACGATGATACGAACCGATCTATCCAGGTTGATAGTCGGTACATGCTTTGGGTGATGAAGTATCTGGATAAGGCTGATCGCTTATTAGATGAAATGGAAGTTGTAAACTAAGATGCTCAGAGGGGTTGTTGGCTGGCTAGCTAATAACCCTTTACTGTTTTTTTAGAGTGGGTCGAACCATCGAACCAATAAGTTACACTACGACCATCGATTAACCAAAATAATAATAAAAAGATGACTAAATTAGAGGGTGTTAGAGTAATGAAATACTTTGTTATTGGCTCTTTGTTAACCGCTTACTTATCTATCTTCCATTCTTTTTCTGTTGCTCAGACAACACAAGAGTCGTCTGTAATGCAAGGGTTTCCTCCAACTAGAGAAAGCCAAGCGACCATGGAAAACTATCGTCAGCATCCCATTAGTCAATGGACATTCAGTAATGCAGGTGCGCCTCTCAACGTAGTTATGATTCCTCGCGAGGGGAAAATCTCAGAATTAGGTGAGCCTACACAGCCAAATCTTGGCAATTTCTTAGTGCCTGACAGCGCTGGCAAGACAATGGCTTTTGAGGAGCTATTTGGCCAAAATTACGCAGATGGAGTGGTAGTCGTTCGGGGTCAAGAATTACTATATGAGAAATATTTTAGACAATTTGACGCTCATACCCAACATATTTGGTTTTCCATGAGTAAATCATTGACCACTACAGCACTTGGGCTGTTGGTAGAGTCCGGAAAACTTGATTTGTCAGCTTCCCCCGTTAAATATATTCCAGAGCTCAAAGGAAGTGGTTTTGAGAGGGTTACTATTCAACACGTACTCGATATGGCGAGCAGTATTGATTTCAAAGAAAGCTACACCGATCTTAGTTCTGATTTTGCTGTTCATTATGCGCCTGCGTTGAATTTAGGATGGTTAAAAGGTGCAGCCGATGTGCAACCAGATGAAGCAGAAATTTATGGCGTGCATGATTTTTTAGCGAAATACATCAAGCCTGATCTAAAGAGAGACCCAGGGGAAAATTTTGATTACAACTCCAGTAACGCTGATGTTTTAGGATGGTTGATTTCTCGTGTTAGTGGGCAACCTTTTCAAGACTTTGTGCAGCAAAATATTTGGTCAAAAATTGGTGCTGAGCATGATGCTTATATCGCTGTTGATCGCGCGTTTATGCCTGCTGTGACTGGAGGTATGAATAGCACTACGCGTGATGCAGCGCGTTTTGGTATGATGATTCGTGATAATGGTCAGTTTAATGGTGAGCAGATCATCCCGGCTAAATGGGTGAATGCAACACTCAATATTAGTGACAAACTTCGCACTAACATGATGCAAAACTCTAAATATGGAGACGAGCCCTGGTCCTCTTATCATAATATGTGGTGGGTATTGGATGAGGCTAAAGGCGAGTTTTGCGCTGTGGGTATTCACGGCCAGGTTATTTATATTAATCAAGAGTCCAATACCGTCATGGTGTGGTTCTCTAGTCAACCAGGTGCATCAGCGGCACGGGATCCTAACTTCAAATCGAAACTGTCGGCCGCTAGGAAGATGGCCGACCACTTAAAAGGACAAGAATGAATGAACATTAATGGTCGCTGCTATGTCAAAGTGTTTCTGCTGGCTGTTGTTGTCATGTCCAGCCAAGCCATAGTCTCTCAAGGGATAGATAACTCAACTTCAATTTCTGTTCATCAGGCAGCCAATTTAATGCAGTTGCCACTGAGTTGTGCTGAAACTGAATACCCCAACAAGCTGAGTCAGACGCTGTACAGTGATGATGATTTGGCATCGCCCAAGGCATTACATCCAGCTTTTTATGGTTGTTTTGATTGGCATTCTGCGGTGCATGGTCACTGGTCAATGGTACGCTTGTTAAAAGCCTTTCCAGATATTGAGGGCAGAGATAGAGCCCTATCAATTTTGCAGCAGCACATTACTCCCGCCAATGTAGCTACCGATCTTGCTTATTTTCAGCTCAATAGTTCATGGGAGCGACCCTATGGTTGGGCTTGGTTGCTTAAGCTAATGAGCGAGTTGCACACTTGGGATGATCCGGTGGCTGCTCCGTTGGCACGGGCACTCAAACCCTTGGCCGAACATTTGTCAGATCAGTATGTGATGCATTTACCCAAGTTGGTTTATCCCATTAGNGTAGGNGAGCACACNAATACTGCATTTGGNCTNACTTTTGCTTGGGANTATGCCNTACTGTTTGATGATTCTGACTTAAAAGNNGCAATAAAANAGCGAGCNCAAGATTTTTATCTTGANGACAAAAANTGCCCAATTGAGTGGGAGCCTAGTGGTTATGATTTCTTNTCGCCCTGTCTGGAAGAGTTAGANTTGATGCGNAGGGTGTTGCCTGAGAAANACTTTATGATTTGGGTAAAAGATTTTTTGCCTCAGCTGTTGTCACCGGATTTTGAATTAGCGGTAGGCGAGGTATACGATCGCACAGATGGCAAACTAGTGCATCTGGACGGTCTTAATTTTAGCCGTGCTTGGGTACTGTTTGCGCTCGCTGGACAATACCCGAAGTTCCGTCATCTTGAGGTGGTTGCTGATACGCACTTAGCGTATTCGCTGCCTAACTTAGTTGACGATAGCTATGAGGGCGGACATTGGTTGGGGTCCTTTGCTATTAATGCGCTTTTGCCATAAGTTAGACGAACCTTTGCGGAGTTAAAGAACAAATCGATGAACTTTGTAACCTATGCAATACCTTTTTTTCTACTGTTGATTCTGGTCGAACTGGCCTGGGGTTGGTTGAAGGGTAACAATACCTATCGTATTAACGATAGCCTAAATAGTATGAGTCTAGGCCTGTTAAGTACGGTGACTAAGTTCGTTTTCTTAAATATTGGACTTATCGTATTTTCAGGGATTGAGCAGAACTTTGCCTTTTGGGCCTTCAATATAGAATCCTATGCTCATTGGTTGTTGGCGATACTATTGTATGACTTTCTGTATTACTGGTTTCATCGGATTAGCCACGAGCGCCAATTTTTTTGGGGCTCTCACGTGGTGCATCACCAGAGCGAGGATTATAATCTTAGTACGGCTCTGCGTCAGACCAGTACGAGCTTCCTGACGACATGGGTATTTTTCATTCCCTGTTTTTTTCTCGGCATGCCAATATATATGTACGTTAGTGTTGCCACTGCTCATTTGGTCTATCAGTTTTGGGTACACACCCAACATATCGGTAAACTTGGAATCTTTGAGTGGTTCATGATTACTCCTTCAAATCATCGCGTGCACCATGCACAAAACCACAGCTACATTGATAAGAACTACGGCGGTTTATTGATTATTTGGGACCGGCTATTTGGTACATTTAAAGAAGAGGAAGAAGACCTAAAGCCGATCTATGGCATCCGCTCACCCCTTGAGAGTTGGAATCCAATATGGGCCAATACTCATGTGTTTATCACTATGGTGCGTGATGCATGGGGAACAGCTAATTGGAGTGATAAGGTGCGAATACTGTGGTCGCGCACGGGCTGGCGACCGGATGATATGGCAGAACGCTACCCCGCTGCCAAGTCTGATCTCGAAGACTTTAAAAAATATGATCCAAAGTTAGGCGCCATAGCTAGTATTGCCATTATTGGTCAATATGTACTGATCTCCTTCTTCCATTTTTGGGGGGCCCAAAAGGTATCAGTGTTAAGTATTGAGGTGCTTTGGGCAACTGTGATTGCCCAAGCTTACACCCTATTGGTAATAGGGGCGGCACTGGATGGTAAGCACTATATGCAACAATTGGAGTACACAAGGTTATTTGTTTTGGTAGCCATGCTTTTTGGTAGTTTTAATGCAGGCTTGATTGGAATTAACTGGTTGTACTATGGTAGCGCATTACTCCTAGTGAGTGCTGGAGTGATGCGTCTATGTGTTAACACAGAGTTGGATGATGTGGCTGAAACTAGCTCTGATCCTGCCTAAAGATACCGTTTAATTATTGTGGATGAGCTCGTGAAAAAAAGTAACAAAGGTATATCTCATTCTATTGTGTCGCCCATGGCTGCGGCAGTGGTTAGTGTTGCTGTGAAATCAGGGCAGGACGTTGAGCAAGGTGAAATTATTGCGACCATAGAATCCATGAAAATGCAGACTGCCATTGAGACCCCTGTTTCAGGTAATATTATCGATGTGAATGTTATTGTCGGAGAGACAATTCAGAGTGACCATGAGATCTGTCGGATAGAAGAGTCTATTGGTTCCAGCCCCGCTGTGAAAAAGACTCAATCTAAGGCAGTTGACACTCGCAATCCATTGGATACGCTGAATCAAGAATTACAGAGTAGCCTAGATAGCGGCCGCACAAAAGCAGTCTCTAAGCGCCATGCCAAAGGTTACCGTACCGCTCGTGAGAATCTCCACCAACTGTGTGATGATGGCTCTTTTATTGAGTATGGGCAGTTAGCTGTTGCCGCTCAGCGCGATCGAATGACTGCCGAGAAGCTTAAATCTGATACCGCAGCAGATGGCGTTATTACGGGTCTAGCGACCATTAATCGAGATCAATTTGGGGAGCATGCAACTCAAGTTGCTGTAGTGATTAATGACTACACGGTGCTTGCTGGAACCCAAGGGTATTTTCATCATCGTAAAATTGATCGTATTTTAGATCAGGCAAAACGCTCATTTCTTCCTGTGGTTATGTACACCGAAGGTGGTGGCGGTCGNCCTGGAGACACCGATGTAAAGATACAAATCGCCGGGCTAGATGTACCCACTTTCGCGACCTGGGCTAGTCTGAGCGGCCAAGTGCCCATGATTGCTGTAAACAATGGGTACTGTTTTGCGGGTAATGCGGCCTTGTTTGGTTGTGGAGATATCCGAATTGCCACCAAAAGTTCATGGATCGGTATGGCTGGGCCAGCAATGATTGAGGGGGGTGGCTTGGGTAGCTTTTCACCAACTGATATCGGGCCTATTAAGATTCAGGCAGAAAATGGTGTGGTTGATTTAGTGGCAGATGATGAGAATCATGCGACAGAGTTAGCCAAGCAGTGTTTGAGTTATTTTCANGGAGATAANGAANATTGGCAGTGCNCAGACCAACTCGNGTTGCGCNACATNATGCCCGCTGATAGGCGCTATGTTTATGATGTGCGCTCAATTATTACTTCCTTGGTAGACACTGAAAGTTTTATAGAGCTAACCAAAGACTATGGTTGCGCTGTGATTACTGGTTTTGCCAGAATCGAGGGTAGAGCGATTGGTTTGATCGCTAATGACTGTCGCATGCTTGGTGGNGCAGTAGATGCAGAGGCCGCCGAAAAAACTGCACGCTTNATCACTCTNTGTGATAATTTTGATATACCCATTTTGTCCCTTTGTGATAGCCCTGGTTTCATGGTGGGNCCCGCTAGTGAAGAGCAGGCCGCGGTGCGNCGAATGGCGCAGTTATTTGTTGCTGGCGCCAAACTAAGNACGCCGCTGGTNACTATATTTTTGCGNAGAGGTTATGGCCTTGGTGCNATGGCTATGGCGGGAGGTAGTTTNCACAAGCCTATTTACAGTGCATCCTGGCCNAGCGGTGAATTTGGCGGAATGGGGCTTGAAGGAGCGGTNCGATTAGGCTTTAAGAAAGAGCTTGAGGCTGTAGCCGACAAAGAAGAGAGAGAGACTTTATTTGCCCAATTACTTGAACAAATGTACGAACAAGGTAAAGCCACTGAGGCCGCCTCGCATCTGGAAATTGATGCTGTGATTGACCCCGCTGACACTCGCGGGGTCATTGTTAGAGCTTTTGATAGCGGGCTCAATTAGTTTCAATCCAAATAACATAGAGGTAGAGCAATGAGTGAAACCAATGCGCTAAATACCGGGTTAAAAAACCCTTTTGACAGCTGGAAGTCTATTGCGATTAGCCTCTATATGACCTTAGTTGGTTATGGTGTTTTGGTGGGTATTCCGGTGATCAGTACCGCCTGGGTCACTCTACTGGGTTTTTCCGAGGTGGAGGTGGGGCGAGTTGCGGGTGCTGATCTGGGTGGTTTGTCAGTTGGTGCGGTAGTCACAGCAATATTTATCGCCAAGGTTAACAGACGGATGTTGGTGCTGGTGGGCCTATCATTGGCAGTGATCGCAAATGCTTTGTGTATCAGTATTGTAGATTATGACCAGGTCCTTTGGTTGCGGTTTTTATCCGGTTTAGGAAGTGGTATTTATACAGCCGTTGCAGTGTCCTGTTTAGGTGCAAGTTCCAAACCAGCAAGGGCATACAATGCTATGTTGTTTGCATTTGCTTTTTCTCAAGCATTGGAAATGCACTTCTTACCTTTGCTGTCTATGTCTGGCATTTATACGGTATTTATAGTTTGTTTTTTAATTACTCTGGCGTTTATAGGCTGGATCCCAGCGCGTGCTTCCGAAGAATCATCTGAAGTATCAATGGTATCGGATAGCAAATTAGTCGACCAAAATATACCGGCTTACGTTCCTTGGTTATGCTTGGTTGCTATGGTGATAACTTACATTAATATTGGCGCCTACTGGACTTATATAGAACTGGCCGCCACTGCAGACCAAGCTGACTCTGAATGGGTGGGACAAGTATTAACCTGGTCTTCATTTTGTAGTTTAGTGGGCTGTCTTTTTGCCACTATACTGAGTAATCGTTACGGGCTACTTAGGCCTCTACTCGTTACCCTGATAACTATGTCGGTAATTGTTGGCATGCTTGCTAATGGTATTACCGATAAAAACATTCTGATTAGTGTCTTCTCGTTTAATTGTTTGTGGATCTTCATTGATGTTTATCAAATGTCGACCATTGCCAATGTTGATAAAACTGGTAGATTTGCCTCTTTGATGCCCGGCGCTCAGGGCCTTGGTCAGATTATTGGGCCTAATATGGCCGCATCGATTCTAGGTTTAAACCTAGGTTACTCAGGCGTTTTTGTTATGTGTTCGGCCGCGGCTCTTGTGGCCATGAGTCTATATTTATTTATGTACTTCCGCTTTAAACGCACGATTCCTGAATTTGCCTATGCAACTTAGGTTTCTTGCCTGATAGCAAGTTTGACCCCTTCCTTCTGGCTTTTTGCAGATTATTAGTCGCTCTGTTGAGTGATGGTGTCGCATCAGTGACAGCGTCGCAAATCAAACTTCACGCATACTGCGTCCTTTGTTCCACAGTAGCTCGGTGTTATTCGTGCTGTGTGTACTAATTAGTAATCAATTACTTGCGATGAACCACTCGTGGGGTGTTTAGAAGGAGAGTTTTGGTGTCAATCAGCGTTTTCGACCTATTTAAGATTGGTATAGGCCCATCTAGCTCGCACACCGTGGGGCCCATGTGTGCGGCCCATGGTTTTATTAAAGGACTTCGCGATAGCGCAGAACTTGGCTCCGTTGTTCGAGTGAAAGCTGAAATGTATGGCTCACTGGGTGCAACGGGTAGGGGTCATGGTACCCCTGGTGCAGTCATGATGGGTCTGGAAGGAGAACTTCCTGAAACGATTGATGTCAGGTCGATCGATAGGCGGGTGGAGGATATTCTCTCCAATGGAAAAATCATGTTGGCTGGAGAGTACTCTATAAAATACAGCCAAAAGAACGACCTTGTATTGCATCGAAAAAAAACACTTCCCTATCACCCTAATGGAATGAAGTTTTCGGCTTTTGATGCTGATAAAAATCTTTTACAAGAAAGAGTTTACTACTCTGTTGGCGGTGGCTTTGTGGTTGATGAGGCTGCAGCATCCGCAGATTGTATTGTTGAGGACAACACATCTATCCCATACCCCTTTGATTCTGCCCATGATTTATTAGCATTGTGCGATAAAACAGGGTTGACCATTTCTCAGCTGATGTGGGAGAACGAGTTAGCCTGGCGAAGTGAGGAAGAGATTAACCTGAACCTCTTTAAAATTTGGTCAGCGATGCAAGAGTGCGTTGATAATGGCGTCAGTACCAGGGGAATATTGCCCGGGGGCCTAAAGGTAAAGCGCCGTGCCAGTGAGCTAAAAATTAAATTACTCAGCAGACCCGAGGCGGCTTTATCTGACCCGCTAACAGTACTGGATTGGGTGACTCTTTATGCACTTGCTGTGAATGAAGAAAATGCGGCAGGAGGGCGAGTGGTCACCGCTCCTACTAATGGCGCGGCGGGTATTATCCCTGCCGTACTGCATTACTACATGCGTTTTGTCCCCGGAGCAAGTGACATAGGTGTAACTCAGTTCTTACTCACCGCAGCAGCAATCGGTATTTTGTATAAGAAAAATGCCTCAATCAGCGGAGCAGAGGTGGGTTGCCAAGGAGAGGTTGGCAGCGCTTGTTCCATGGCTGCAGGCGCTCTGACTGCGGTGATGGGTGGTACACCTCAACAGGTGGAGAATGCCGCTGAAATAGGCATGGAGCACAACCTTGGACTGACCTGTGATCCAGTGGGTGGTTTGGTTCAGGTGCCTTGTATCGAGCGCAATGCGATGGCCTCTGTAAAAGCAATTCATGCTGCAAGGATGGCTTTGAGTGGCGATGGGTCCCACTTTGTATCTTTGGACAAGGTGATTCTCACCATGAGAAAAACCGGCGAGGATATGCACAATCGCTACAAGGAAACCGCTCGAGGTGGCCTAGCCATCCATGTGTTAGAGATGCCGGTTAACATCACTGAATGCTGATTTCTACTCTTCCAATTTTCCAATCTTGATTGTTGGGCAGACCTAATGGCAATTTATAGATCCCACACTATACTTANGNGGTGTGCTTTTTATTAATAACAGAGGTAATACAAAATGAAATTTTTANTACTCTTTTTTTCNTTTCTATTTTCAGGTCTGATTTTTGCTGATGATCATCAAGATAGTGGTCCATTCTATGCTTTCTATCATCTTCANGTNACCAATCCAGCAGCGGTCGTCNCAGCGATGGANNAGTTNTGGGCTTCAGANTGNGGCAAGGAATATCCGGCNGACGTGGCACTGGCGCAGGAGCTATTTAATGGAGCTTATTCTTCAACNCACTTNATTATNAANACATTNCANAATTCTNNTGANCAGTCCAANGCNGCNGAAATTATGCGCTCGTGTCCCGATGCTATAACTTTCTTGCAGGAGTTAGCGGCTTCAGGCACCACACCAGTTATGCAGTACATGGGCGCAGCGCCTATCGATGAAAATGACTGGACTCAAGATACGGTCTTTTCAAAATTTGACATCATCGTCGAACCTCAAGACCAAGCAGCTTATGCTGGAGCTTATATGAAAATGATGAAAGCAGCATCCAAGGATATAGACCTTCGCTCTTACGGTTTGGGCGCTATCTATTTTGGTCGAGACAAGTTCTCACACTGGGTTTGGACAGGAGCTCGCTCAATACCCGAACTCTCATCTATCAGTGAACAGCTTTTAANTCATCCTGCATTTGCAAGATTCAATGCTGCTGTGGGTAGTAAGAGAACAATCGTGAATACAACTCAAGTTCAGATCTTGAAAGGCTATGAAAGGCAGTAACTCCATTGAGGTGATAGCTAGTCCTCGATTCGAGGTCTAGCTACCTCCCTAAAAACTAGCGTGTCATATGCAAATTTGGAGTAATTGTTCAATTTACAGTTAGATTAACTTTGATCAAATCACCCACCTGAGGTTCAAAATCTCTTTTAACTATAAAACGATTCAGGCCATAGCTAACTGTGACTAGGTAGTGCTCTAGCCTTTCCACATCTTTTGTCTCGTATCTNGTTTTCGTTTGAGTCTCGCATTTGGTGACCACATTTTTGTTTTGGGAGCTAACGTCGTTACCAATTTTGTTACCGAGTAATCCACCTAGAACTTTGGCCCCAGTGTTACCACCAAGCTTGTCAACAACAGCCACTCCTGCTGCTGCNCCGACTAAGCCACCAGTAGAACCAAAAGCACCATCAACGACTTTCTCTAAAGCNCCTTTATTATTTCGCTTGTAGTCATGGCAAACTTCTGNCTCATATGACANAGGTGTTTGAACTGAAATNTTGCGGAAGACTGGCTTAGTCTTAACCACCTCCATATTTGTTTCATTTGCATAAATGTTGGCTGACAACAAAACTACGATAATTATTGAGNTTCTCATGGCTATATTCATCCTCTTATGGAGTCTGTAATCATAGCTAAATACCCTGTCTAGTCAAACCATGTGAGCGGGAAAGTTAGCTAAACGCAGCATTCAGAGCGCATTAGATACCCACGTGAAAGATCTTGGTGCTTATACACAGGTTTGAAAAGCCTTGAGACCTATTTTTGCTTGAGTATTAGCATGTCTTTTTGAAGTTGCTGTATCACCTTGTTTTGAGCATCAATTAGCGCCTGTTGTTCTTGAATGGCTTTAGTCAGCACAGGGATTAGAGTTGTATAAGTCACTCCTAATGTTTCACCTTTTTCTAGATCACCCTCAATACCCGTAATAGCCTCTGGCANAATAGGCTTTAGGTCTTGAGCTATAAAGCCAACTTGAAAAAGATCATTTGATTTTAATTGATAATCAACAGGCACTAACTCTAATATTGTCTTCAAACCATACTTGGTGTTTGTAATGTCTTTCTTTAATCTTCTGTCTGATGAGGCGGAGAAAGCCACTTGTCCCTCGATGACAACGACATTTGAATCGCCAAGTCTTATTTTATTACTTTCACTAACAGAAGCCCCGTTTCCAATAGCGGTGGCGTTAGTTAAATCTTCCGAAGCGACATCAGCCGCATAACCAATAGCAGTATTGTAAGTACCTGTTGTATTAGACAAGAGAGCATTTACCCCAGAGGCTGTATTGTAAATTCCGGTATTATTATAATAGAGCGCCCCCGCACCAGTAGCTGCGTTACCATAGCCTGTAGTGTTCTCATACAGCGCGACGGAACCAGTTGCTGTGTTATCAGTACCCGCAGTATTGCTATAAAGAGCCAAGGCGCCAGTGGCTGTGTTTTTCTCACCTGTGATGTTTAAATATAAAGCTGCATAACCAGAAGCTGTGTTCCAAAACCCAGTAGTGTTTAAACCTAGAGCCCAGGCACCAGTGGCTGTGTTCCAATAACCTTCAGTGTTATCAGATAACGTATCATGACCAACAGCCGTATTATTATCGCCAGATGTAATAGATTCTAATGCAGTCGCTCCAATTGCAAGATTGTACTCTGCCGCGTCAGTCGTTGCTGATGGATCATTTCCAATGTACATAGAGTTATCTTCGACCAATGCATCGCTTAGCTCTGTTACACTTTCGCCTGCTTGAGAGCCAGTTAACCCACCATAGGTCATGCCCCTAANGCTGGTTATATAGGAGTCAATGTCGTTAGCATCACTAACAGTCGCATCAGACGATACAACACCCGTGATGAGAACATCATCAGTCAAACCAAACATTGACCTTAATAGCAAAAGNCCGTCTGTTAAAGCATCAACCTCACCATTCGCATCAATATCAAGGATGGATGTATCTTCCGCTCTATCATCCTGACCATGTGAAAGAGTGACGGCTAAGAAGCCTAAGAGGACAACCGAGTATTTGGTGAAGCGGCTCAATAGATTGATCATGGTCTAACCTCAGATAATTTTTCTAAGCATAACTGAATGCCCAATACAGTCAAATCAGAGCTAGATTGACATGTCACCTCTTTAGATTATTGTCGTCTCTAAGGTTAAATGAGAACAAGGGTTAGTTGTACGGCGACTGTACTACTAAGTAAACAATAAATAACAGTGGAATATTACTCAAGATGAGTGTCAATAATGGAATTCCAATAGCTTTAAAAAATATGGGCGCCTTGTGTGGGTCTGAGGTAGAGAAATTGGTAGACGTGAATGTGCCTCTGACAATGAACTACAGGGGTATCAACATCAGTAAACACAAGGACTAAGGGCGTTGCTAGTGCCTAGTGTCGATTCAATCATAAGTTGACATAGGATTTAAGCCATAAGTTGTCAGTTAATGGCAAGTTTCGTTTAATAAATCACCAGGAATTAGCTGTTGATCGAATGATTTAAACCATAATATGACTGTGTGTCTCTTTATTTAAACCATAAGCTGTCATGCAGAATTGACCTGATTATTGATCTTGCAATCCCTGTGTCATTGATGGCAATAACTCGTAAACAATCAACTATAGCCCAAAATGTAGTTCAGCTTGACTTTCTGTATTTTTATATCGGATCTCTGATGCCAATAGTTAGTTTGATAAGGAGCATGAGAATGTATATTTTATTATTTTCATTACCAGCAATAACTCGTGGGTCACTCATCCCTTTGTAACCTAGAGAATTTAAATAACTGGTATATTGCCATCTCGTCAGACCGAGTTGGGCGCAATGTGATCCAATTAGTGCTGACAGGGCACAACTAGGATAAGGCTAATCTGCCGATGGAACCGCCAGATCAATTCCTGTTGCGGCACTGGCTGCGCCCCATAAAGTTCCGACCAGAGCGTTCCACACTATCTCAATAGTCTACGTCGTCAAAGAAAGTTTTACTGATTTTGACCTGATTTAAGAGGCAATTTAGTTCATACGGTTGTGTATTCTTTTACTAAAGGGCTGATTAAACAAATCTAATTTCTTTGTTGGCGTTTAAATGGATCGTCATGTGTAACATCCCACATTGCCTCGCCAAGAGGCGACATAACTAATTCCGTATATTGTCGGGATTTTTCTATACAGTCTGTGCCACTGATATATCGCTTGGCAAACAGCGGCAATTTGCCCGACAGATCCGCTAGTAACAGACTCCCAACCAGTTTCTCGTTAAATCTCATTTCCGGTTTAGGCCGTGTCAAGTCTAGAGGAGGTAAACTGAGGTCAGATCTTACAGTTTCAATATCGCGAAATATGTCATCAGCACGTTGCTCCGCGATATGCCAATCATCATCTGAAATCAACTTTGGTCTATAAAACGATGTACGTGCTCTTTCCACATCATCGTTTAGAAAGTCCAATAACTATGCAGCTGGTGAAATATCGCCT
>NYWV01000038.1 GCA_002685195.1 Porticoccaceae bacterium | reverse complement strand
TCAACGGCGATACCCTCGGAATCTGCGGCGTTAAATACTTGGCCATTCGTTGGCGATAAAAAATAGACCTGGGCATTTGCCGGAGACGATGAATTGGGCATTTCTGTCAACTGCTCCGATATTACCGAGGGAGTAATCGCAAGTGATAGCGCGACACTTGAAATAAGGTGCACTGCAAAAACAGGCATTCGTTGCCATCCTAAATATTTCACCATCAAAAACCAACACTCCATTAGTGGTTATATCTAACATCAGAATGCCGTAAAGTTGATCGTGAAACAAGTAGTAACCGTAAGTAAACTCGTACCGTACGGCATTTTCAGAGCCTTCTAGGCTTGATTAGCTATGCCGAGCATACTTATTCAGTTACTATTTAAACGGCTTTGATTTACCGTTGAAAACCACTAACGAAATTAAAAAAGAGGGTTGCTAAATAATGTTCTCAAGAGTCTTGCTTGTCCTTCTAATTTTCATTTTTCCACTAGCTTATGGTGAGGATTTAAGAACCATTAAACCTGAGCGTGTTGGTATGTCTAGCGAGCGATTAGCCAAAATTAAACCTCACATGCAACGGTATGTGGACGAAGGTANAGTCGCAGGNATTCANACAATTATCGCTAGAAATGGAAANATAGTGCACTTTGAGCAAGTAGGTACCCTANATNTAGATACNGGCTNAGAGATGAAGCATGACTCATTATTTCGTATNGCNTCTATGACAAAGCCAGTGGCGACTACCGCAGCAATGATACTTTTTGAAGAGGGNAAGTTACTGNTNGATGATCCTGTTGAAAAGTATTTACCNGCCTTTAAAGANAAAAANGTATTGGTNGATGGCGAATTNGTNGACGCTACACATCCATTTACTNTTCGAGAGCTGATGAGCCACACTGGGGGCCTNACCTANGGGATTTTTGGTAANTCNCCTATNGANCAACANTATCGTGAAGCNATGTTTGGGGAAAACAATANGTTTAATTTTAGNAGCATCGCCAANAATGATNCTCCGGAGANNCAACTCAAAACATTAGATGATNTGGTANCCGCCATCGGGCCAATTCCTTTGCAATATCAACCAGGCACCCAATGGGTATANAGCTTATCGGTGGACATCTTAGGTGCAGTTATAGAAAAAGTGTCCGGGCAACCGCTCGATANCTTTATGGAAGAAAAATTGTTTCAGCCNCTAGGGATGAAAGACACTTTTTTTGAAGTGCCCAAGGATAAATTAAACCGATTTGGGACTCTCCACACGATCGATCAGNCTGGAAAACTAATTGTCGTCGACCGNCCAAAAACTAGTGATTTTGCTAATAATGTGTCATTTCTCTCTGCNGGAGGCGGCCTCGTAAGCACTGCTTCGGACTACATTAGATACGCTCAAATGATGCTCAACGGTGGAGAGCTCAACGGCGTTAGAATCCTAAGCCCTACCACAATNGATTTAATGACNCGNAATCAACTAACTTATGATCAGCAGCTCAAATATGACCCAAGACCGGGAATAGCAGGAACAACCGGTTTTGGTTTAGGTTTTGGTCTTAAAACGGAAGCTCCCAAGACAGCTTCAGGCTCCAAAGGAAACTTTAGATGGGCCGGTATATTTGGCACGGATTTTTGGTGTGACCCCAAAGAGAACTTAACCGCTATCCTTTTGATGCAGATGATCCCCTACCCTCAAAATGTTAGGGCAGAATTCAAAAANCTTACGTACCAAGCGATTACAGAAATGAACTAAAAGCGACTCAACTTATTCGCCGCCNTTAGCTAATTCTAAATTCCTTTTTTCTGCAGCNGCCCAATCTTTGGGTAGCACCCGAGCAACAACCAAAAAGCTGAGTACTGATGGAATAAACATTAAACAGGTTACCGTCAANGCATAACGCGTTGACTCAAGGTCAGCACTACTATCTTTAAAGACATCAATCATCCAACCTGTAATCGTGGGTCCGCCACCCAAAGCTACTAGATTAAGAATAAAAAAGAATAAAGCTGTCGACATTGCCCTCTGATTAATAGGGGCTAATGTTTGTGCTATAGCAAAGCTNGGCCCAAGATACATGCCCATAAAGAGCANAAATAAAGTAGTCAGTATTAAGTGAGCCTCGATTGAAGGAACCCAAAAACTAGCAATACCTATGGGTAAACATAAGGAAATAGCAATTGCCGGAAGCCATCCGTAGACTCGAATATTTTTCGCTCCCCACTTATCGGCAAGCCTTGCACCCAAATACGTCCCACCAGCATAGGTGGTGCCGTTAATAATGCCCAAAATGATAAGGAGGGTCTGGAAATTAAAATCAGGATTAAGCAGTAATAAATATTTTGTCTGCCAGGCAGAAAATGAATAGGAAACAAAAGACCCAAAAGCAATNCCGAAGCACATCCACCACCAGGATGGGATCTTTAATAATGTTACTAATGATTCCATAAATGGTGGCTGCACTACGTTTGTATTGCTATCAAATTCCATTGCACCACGAACNGGTTCCCGCAGCACTAGCCTCACAACAACGGCTAAACCAATTCCGGTAATTCCAAGTAACACAAAAATTCTACGCCAGTTAACTTCTTCGCCTGAGGAACCTACCAAGGATGCCGTAACNAAATAAGCGGCCATTACTCCCAATGGGATGCCCATAGAATAAACACCAAGAGCACCCGCTCTTTCTTCTTTAGGATACAAATCGGAGATAATAGAATGTGACGCAGGGCTNCCCCCCGCCTCTCCGATACCGACACCCATTCGAGCAAGGCCAATTTGCAAAAAGTTACCAGCCAGACCAAATAGAGCTGTGAATCCACTCCAAGTCGCCAATGCGATAGACAGAATATTAACTCGACTGTAGCGATCTGCTAACCAAGCGATGGGTATAGCAACAACGGTATATAAAGCAGCAAAAAGAAGCCCAGTAAGCATACCCATCTGAGTATTGGTAAGATCCAAATCTTTTTGTATAAAAGGGGCCAAAATTCCAACAATTTGCCGATCAATGAAATTAAAACTATATACCAAGGTCAGTAGTATCAAGACAAATGTTCGGTAATTTTTACTCGGATTATGTTGGTTGGTCATTGGAATCTCTTCTTTCTAGTTATTTATGTTAATAAGCCCCAGCACTAAATAATGGTTAATTTAGTAGCGCACAAGTATACACAGAGGGGCAACCGAGCACATCACTCCNATTAGATTTGCAGTGTTTNATACTCTTTTATCCAAACGAATGTGTTGGGAGTCACATATTACATAGAATTTTGCAGAAGAAGGGACTAGAAAAGTTCGGCAACCGCGCACTATTGTGCAAGGCTGCCTTTCTATATTATCTGACAACTTTCCCTAATTCAGGCTGAATCAATTTGCCCGACACCGCAGATAGTGGGTGTAACTTACCCGCTCCCGAATCTTTATCGTAAGAAGTTAGTGCAGAGTTGGCATCCACCGGGCAGGCTCCANTTTCGATGTAGNTTAACGCNGCTGATAAGCGCCCTTCATTGGAATCGCCCAGTAAATTAGAAAGATCATCAGGCACAGTGCAGCCCGTCACCTCTGCACCTGAAAGATCAGCGCTGGCGACAGGCAAAAAGCCGTCGCTAAAATCTCCAAATCCTTTCTCATTAGAGCCTTTAAATTGAATGGTGCTGTAAGTGGTTCCGCAATTATCTAATGCGTACCAACCATAAGGTTTACCGCGTGTCGCCTCACCGATAAGGATAACTTCAACATCGACACCTCTTAATCCGTTGATG
Organism: Porticoccaceae bacterium; assembly: GCA_002685195.1. Classification (GTDB taxonomy): domain Bacteria; phylum Pseudomonadota; class Gammaproteobacteria; order Pseudomonadales; family Porticoccaceae; genus HTCC2207. The sequence continues at coordinate 40,814 of NYWV01000038.1, read as the reverse complement.
ACCGCCTCACTTGCTGAGGCTGTACCTCTACTTGAGAGCACAAATACTCTAGACAAGCCAAGATACGGTAGTGTCGCTCCAGCTGGTGTTGGATCAGTTGGCGCGTCAAACCCTGCGGCAGTGGAATAGAATCTTGAGGGCTCCAATACATTATTGTTAATGGGATCTCTCTCNGTGTATTTGTCATTAAAGGTGAGCTCATCAAAAACTCGACCCTCNGAAGCNGGGCCGGCGANCATATAAGCAAGTTCCGCNGCNATGGCTAAGTANCCTCCTCCGTTGTATCTAAGATCAACGACCAGTTCGTCTACGCCCTCAGCTTTAAGCTCATTAATAGCATTTATTAACTGTGTCTCTGCAGGTTTTATNTGAGANTTNAATGTGAAATAACCNACNTTAGAGCCNGCNACATCAAATGTANNGACATTCTTCACTGGCATAGAGGTCGTCTCTGCACTAACCATCGTAAAAGTGCGCTCTTCGGTAGCATTAAGATCTTTGACAACNAACGTGTGTGACTCNCCCACAGCTACTGGNAACAAACCAGCATTCAATGCGTCCACATTGTNACTATCTTCGATATTCTCCCCATCAATNGAAATGATTTCNGCGCCACGAGATAAATTATTATCTGAAGCGGGTGTATTGGGTTCGTTATAACCGACNACTATTTTACGAGGAGGTGAGCTTTCGATAATAAAAAATCTCACGCCGTATCCAGCAGACACTCCAGAGTAATAATTATTATATTCCTCAGTGTCTTGGCTATAGTGGAACTGATCTTTAGGATTCCCAGTGGGTGATAGACCTTCAGTTACCATTAGGTCAAAATAATCTTCTGCACTATTTACTGTACCCGGGTCAATATCTGGTAATTCTGAATACCATAGATAGGTATCGTTGCTGTAAGAGCGAATCCAAAAATTCTCGTCAGTGACATCTCCTTGAGTATCACTGTAGCCACCGGTTGTGCGGGGGTTTGCACAAATATTTCGCATGGAATCCAATCGCCAGTCATCATACTCTCCAGCTACCCAACCAGATCCTGGATCAGCTACTACGGGAGGGACAGTTGTTTCCCCGCCCCCGCCNCCACCACCACAGGCAACGAGTAAAGCGGCAGCGATAACTGTGCTAGAGTATTTGATAAATGAAATAATCTTCTGGCTTAACGAAATTCTCATTGTCGAATCCTTATGATAATGACTAATACTGCGCAATTAGATCAAACTATAAAGTCTAGTTTAAGGTAAGAAATCAGGCAACTGTAATTTCGGTCAGGTAAGAAAACAAAGTCATTGATTACAAAGTTAACCTTAGACTCGAAAATATAAAAAATAATTCCTTTTAGTTTGGTAAACCCTTTCAGTAGATAGCCACAGATCAACCGATTAATTATTCTATTAACCATAGACTTTTTAAACTTTAAAGGTTTAAGTTTGAGGCCAAGAGTGCTAAATCTGAGATGAAATATGGCTAACGCTTACTAATACTCCAATACCAAAGGTAACTTATTAAACCGCGACGGCGAATCTTACTCAGCCACAGCGCCAGCACCCTGGCGACGAGGATCTGAGGCACCGAGGACAAGACTGTGAGGGCCCTTTTGAATACTTTGGGTTGCCCCCAATATTCTCGGGTTTTTAGCCACTGTATGGCCCATATTTCGTAACATCTGCAAGGTGTCGTTAGAAATTCCAGATTCAAAATAAACTTGATCCGGTAGCCATTGGTGATGAATTCTTGGAACTGAAGAGGCCTCTGCGATTCCCATATCAAATGCCAAAACATTGAGCACAGTTTGTAGGACAACCGTGATGATTGTGCTACCCCCAGGACTACCAGTTGCTAATGTAGGTTTGCCATCAGTATTAAATACGATAGTCGGAGTCATAGAAGATAAGGGTCGCTTTCCCGGTTCAATGGAATTGGCTACTCCACCAATGAGTCCAAAGCCATTTGGAGAGCCAACTTTTGCAGAAAAATCATCCATTTCATTGTTGAGTAAAAATCCGGCGCCTGCCACTGAAATACCACTTCCATATGAGAAGTTTAAAGTGGTGGTACTACTAACCACGTTGCCCCACTTATCCCAGGTTGAGAAATGGGTGGTTTCATTAGATTCTTTAGCCGCTAAATAACGTTTCTTGGATAATTCTTCTGCATCAATATCTAAACCGGGTTGAACATTAGATGATAGTCCTGCTTTCTTTAAGTCAATAGTCTCTCGCAAGGACGCAGCATATCGCTTGTCAATAAGCTGATTAACGGGCACATCATAAAAATCAGGATCACCCAAATAAGCACTACGGTCAGCATAGGCACGCCGCATTACTTCCACTAACCTATGGATATAAGCCGCGCTATTGTGTCCAAGTTGTTCAATATCCCAACCCTCAAGCATNTTGAGCATCTGNACTAAATGTACTCCACCTGACGAGGGAGGAGGCATCGCACAAACCTTATTAGCTTTATAATTACCACACACTGGTTCACGTGTTTCGACCTTGTAATTGTCTAGGTCTTGTCTAGTGATCATCCCGTTTGACCGTTTCATCTCTTGCAGCAGTAACTCTGCAGTTTTGCCTTGATAGAATCCCTCACGACCTTTGTCTCGAATTCGTCGCAAGGTGGCAGCAAGATCCGATTGCACAAACTTTTCACCAGGCTGATAGAGATCTCCATTTTTTTTATAAAAATAGCCCCGTGAGGCCTTATTTTTACTCAGCCTTGAAGCCCTAGACTGAAGAGAAGTGGATAAATCGACGCTAACGTCAAACCCGCCTTTAGCAAGCTTTATTGCTGGATTAATCACTTTAGACAAACTTAAAGAACCGTATTCTTTATGGGCGTGGAGGAGCCCAGCAACGGTACCAGGCACCGCTGAAGAATTTATACTGAAGCGAGCGAGCTGATTATCAACATCGCCCTGAGCATCAAGGAACATATCACGAGTTGCTCCTGATGGAGCCATCTCTCGGTAGTCTAAAGCAATGGTTTTTTCTTTATCTGCGAGATAAACCATCATAAACCCGCCACCTGCGAGATTACCGGCTCGAGGCAGGGTAACTGCAAGAGCAAAGCCGGTCGCTACTGCAGCATCTATTGCATTACCTCCTTGGCTTAAAATCTCAGCTCCAACGGTACTCGCCAAAATTTCTTGTGAAACAACCATCCCCGATGATCCGTAAACCGAATGAAATCTAGACTTTGGATCGATAATGGCAGCTTCTTTGGACAATACCGAAAAACTAGTCCCTGCAAAAACTACAAAACTAAAGATCCAATTTGTTAAGAGATTAGGTTTTTTCATTAAGTTCTTTCCGTTATAAATATATGCTCCCTTTAACAAAGGGATGATAATGTTAATTAATGAATCAAATAATTAATTAGCTACTCCGCGACAAATTATTTGATCGCTAGCTGATCCCTCCCAATCGGGATCAGCCGTTCCTTTCAGAACATTATTCTGTTTCGTTATTGCGTGGACACGCCCAAATGAAGCATATTTATCCACCTCAGTTACATTAAACCCCTGAGTGCGCCAATAATTTACATCCGCCTGACTCCAGCCTGGGGCGCTAGTTTCGGCTTCAAATGCCAACAAATCAATAACTCTATGATTATTCTCATCGATACTTTGCTTGGGGTGAATCCTAGGAGCGGCAATAGCCTCAAATAGAGTTTTCCCTTGATCAATAAAACGAGATATAGTTTGCACAATGGCTGACGGGATACGGATTCCGCCCGCTGCACCAAGTGCTAAAACAATTTTATTATTTTTAGTAACGAAAACTGGTGCTATCGCTGTCCTTGGTCTCTCACCCGGAATTTGTGGACCAGTTCTAAGATAACCACCCATAGTAGCGGCATAGGCAAAGCCCAGATTTGGCGTGGCCGCTTTAGCACCGAATACTGGTCCTATGGTTTGTGTTAACGANACTGCCAGTCCACTGCAGTCGGCCGTCACAAAATGAGAAGTATGNGCTCCAGGCTCGCCTACCCAGTTAGTATCAAACTTTTTGGAGGAAGACATGTCCAAGCTTCTAACGCTTGAACTGGATCCGGGTATTGATATTCGCTTCCGCTCCTTTGACGCCCAGGTTTGATCCAACAACACGTCAAGATCTTTCTCGTAATAATTATCACTCATCGACTCAATGCTAATCGCCAAAGCTTGACTCACTAAAGCGGCCCAACGACGTTCATCCATATTGGCAACATCAAAAGTATTGAGTAACATGAGCGTTTTGGCAATTAATCCTCCACCCGCTGGCGCAGCTAGGGTATGGATATTAAAATCTCGGTAAGGAATACTAATATAGCGACCCGGTAATACTTGATAATCTTCAAGATCCTGTAAGGTGACAAAACCTCCATTATCAATAATATCTTGACTCATTNATTTTGCAATTTCACCTNCATAAAATGCATCAGCCCCATCGTCAGCTATTTGTTTTAGCGTATGCGCCAAAACTGGCTGTCTCAATAACTCGCCCGAAACAAACGAACTTCCATCAGACTTCAAAAATGCATCAGCCATTCCNTTGCTTTTATTAATNTCTGATACAGCTGATTTATGCCTCTCCGCTTCTCCAGGTAAAATATAGAATCCTTTCTCTGCATANTTTATTGCAGGCTTTAAAAGCTCCTCAAAGGGAAGCTCGCCATATTCTTCATGCATATCCCACAATAGCGCGATCAAGCCTGGAGTTGCGATTGTGGAATAGCCAGAATTTGGCATATTTTCGGTTTTAACAAAGCCTTGGGGTATTTCGGTCATACCGTTATAGCCAATAAACTCCCCAGTGGCAGTGCGCAGTATCGCCTGAGCACGACCACCCAATCCACTCATTGTTGGTTCAACCACAGATAGTACAAATGACACAGTAATGGCTGCATCAACACTGTTACCTCCNTGGCGATAGATATCTGCAGCAGCTTGTGTGGCTAAAGGGTGGGCTGTTGACGCTATCCCCCGATTCTGGGGCTTTATGTTCTCAGAAGCCATGACTTCGATGAACATAAATTGCGTCGATAAAAATACGATTAGTCGCAACATTTACAAAAACCATAAAAATATTAAATGCATAAAAAAGGGAGCTAGGGGCTCCCTTTTTTAGGTGCGTGCTTACTACATATCAACTTTTAGACTTAGGTAGTAGTTCCTTCCATAGTCTTGGTGGGCATCAGCGAAGAATCCAAAAAATCTATCAGCAGTAGGTGCTCTAGTNTCTTCCAAATTTTTCACCGCAAATTTAATTCTGGCAGAACCATCGCCAACTTTAAATTTGTAATAAACTGAAGCATCCATAGTAGTCATCGAAGGTATATTATACTTCGTACCGTCCCCTAAGGTTAAGCTGCTTTGAGTAAAACTACCTTTCTTCAAACCTGACAAAGAAGCACCCCAGTCGCCCTTTCTCCATGATAACTTCATTGAATGTTTCTCATCGTAGTTACCATCTATACCAAGAAGATCACCAAATCCTTTTAAGACGATATAGTCAGGAATGGCGCCAGAAGCTTGTGCATTTTGAATNGTACTGAAATTACCCGTTGGCACCTGCTTAAAGGTATCAGTGAAGGTNNCATTNTATNTGAATCTAAANGTGCCTANATCGGTATCAAAGTTATAGTTGACTCCTACATCCTGTCCTTCCAGAGTTCGCTTAGCCATATTGATATATTCATCAGTAACCCTATAAGCTTGACCTACNGGACAAATTCCAGCGGTGGCAAACAGAGCAAGAACACCGTCATCGAGTTCGTCGGTGTCTCGTAGAACCGCCGAATTACCAGTGAATGAATCGCAGTTGCTAGCCCCATTCTCAATGAGCATTGCTAAATCAAGTACCGTATGGTTATCACGACCGAACAATCCAATCGTTTTGTCCTTTTCGATCTTCCATGCATCATAGGTAATGGTCAAACCTTCAAGCTGTTCAGGTTGAATAACAAATCCGATTGATGAGTTAGTAGACTCCTCAGATTGCAAATTTTCAGCTCCTGTGGCGAAACGCTGGATCGTGTATTTTGAATCGCTGTCCATACCTGAAGCAGTAGTAGTATTGTTCTCAGTAATATATTTGTACACCGCATCAATTCTAGAACCGAAGCGTGCTACCTGAGCTTGATTTACCTGAACTAAGTTAGGCGCCCTGAAAGCAGTTTGAGTTGAACCTCGAACCAATAACCAATCTGTCGCATCCCACCCAATCGCAAATTTACCGACTGTGGTAGTACCGGCATCTGAGATATCCTCATGCCTTATAGCCAATTGAGCTTGGATTGACTCTGTAACCGGTATTTGAAATTCAGCAAACAAAGATACGGTGTCTTTATCTCCAATAGAATCTGTTGTTGGGCTAGAACCTAAGACATCACTCACAAACGGAAATGCAGAACCATTATCCGCTAGATAAGGGATAGTCCCATCAAGCCGAGGATCACGATCATCAGAATAAGACTCCTCGCGATACTCCATACCAATCAACATACCAACAGGACCTGCCGGCAATGAGAAGATGTCCGCATTGCTTACCTTAAAGTCCAAAAGGGTTAATTCACTTTCATCGTTTCTATAAACATCGATGAGCGCTCGCTCAATATTGGTTGAATCAATAGAGAATATATTGAATGCAGCCGCAGTAGAATCAGCTAAGGCTTCCGTGAGTAAATTATTAGAGATTCGATTCTCGGTAAGATCATCGGTGGTCGCTTTGGAGTGGAGGAATGCTGTCTCCCAATCCCAGTCGCCTCGCGTACCTCTTAAGCCGGCAAGAAACCGAGTAGTCTTCTTGTCGGAATGAACAATTCGTCCATATTTAGGATTTCGCATTCCATCCAATCGTATTTTCATGCCAGCCAATGGGTTTGCGCCATCTTGAACTAACTGATTGGTGTAGTAATAGTCAGCACCAATGGCAATAGGCGCTGAAGATGAAGTTCCTGCTGGNTCAATATGCCGCAGTGAGGTGGAACTGTAGTAACCTACTTCTGAGAAGAACTCCACATCATCATTTAATGTATGCTGAAAAGTGGCGAAAATATTCTTTCTCTCAACGGCACTTCTAAAGTCACGATACAAGCCCGGATTCAGGTAATAATTGTCCGAGGTTGTATCAGGTACCAAACAAGTACCATAACCGGTATCAAGTGCCTTAGAGCCTGAACACTTCGCATCACCAATGGGTAAAATTTGCATTTCACCTCTAGAGTCAGTGAAGCTGTTAGTGCCAGATTGATCTAACTGTGCGTACTGGTAAGAATAAAGATTTCTGAATGCTGTATTAGTCTTCCAAGGAGAATCATCTGGAAGTATCTTTCTATGATCACCTGCGCTCCAACGCTCATCTTCTGTTGCTTTAATACTATCACGATCATAGTAATCAACAAGCACTGTTAGATGAGAGGCACCATCATTTAAGGCAGTGCCAAACTTTGCACTAAAGGTTAAATCTTGGGCATCGAAATGATCATACCCTGTCAATTTAGTGGTAAAACCAAATCCTTCATAGTCAGTTGCGATGACATTATTAACTACACCCGCAACAGCATCGGCACCATAAATAGCTGATGCTCCATCTTTGAGAACCTCCACCCTCTCCATTCCTGAGGTAGGAATCACATTAGAGTTTACACTCAGAGTGGGAACGTAATCACCACCCAGTAATTCTGTTTGATAGCCGGCAGCATTAACCAAGCGTCGGCCATTAAGAAGCACTAAGGTATTACCCACACCCATGTTCCTAAGGTTATAAGCTCCAATATCACCGCGCACTGAATTAACGCCACCAGAAAAAGCCTCGGCTTCTGTAAAGTAGTTAAGCCCCATTTCAGACATATTCTCAAGTAATTCTTCACCCGAGTCTAAACCCAAAATATCAATATCTTCAGATGTTATTACGGTCACTGGAAGAGCCGTATTAATTGCCGCACCTTTAATTTGTGAACCTACTACAATGACCTCCTCCAGCTGCTTTTCCTCTTGACTCAGAGTAACCGCACTCGCAGTTATTGCACCTAGAATTGCTATTGTTTTAATTGTTATGACGCCTTTTTTACACTTAAACATACCCTCGTCTCCCCTCAAATTTCGTAGATAGTCCTTACTCATCTATAGTAGAACTCTTTAGAAAATGAAAGTAGNTCAAATNAATAGATAATGTTTTAAGTTGTAAACAATTTGTAAACGNCATCTAATACTTTTAGTAACCACCTAGATTCCGGCCTTTGCTTTNGGCTGATTTATGCCAAACTTAGTGGGAAGGCNCAAATAATATACTTGGAGTATTTAGACTTGGAAAAACAATCCACTGTGCTTATTGTCGAAGATGAACCTGCTAGCCTCAATTTGCTAGCTAGTTATTTCAAGGCGGAAAACTATCAAGTCTATAAAGCCAGATCTAGCGAACAGGCGGAAAAGCTTTTCTCCGAAAAAGTCATAGATGTCATTTTGATGGATATTAAGATACCTGGGCGGTCAGGTCTCGAATTAACCCGAGAGTTTCGCAGCAGATCGGGGGTCGGCATTATCCTAGTAAGCCAGAAAGATGACGACATAGACAAAATCGTTGGACTGGAGCTGGGCGCCGACGACTATGTTACCAAACCTTATAATTCAAGAGAGCTGATGGTTAGAGTTAGAAATCTTCTTGATCGTATCAAATATCGATCAAGTGCCAGTAATAATAATTTTGGTGATGTAAAAACNGCAAAATTTGGCGAATGGACTCTGCATTTAGGTAACCGAAATCTGCAAAAGTCTGGTGAAGAAGATACTCGCTTAACCGAGGGAGAATTCCAGCTAATTTCGACTCTGATTAAACATGCTGGGTATGTTCTTAGTCGAGACCAGATTATGAATCAAATGAAACATCGCGATTGGTTTCCAACAGACAGAACCATAGATGTAATGATCGCAAGGATANGAAAAAAACTCGGAGATGATCGNATGCANCCTAAATTTATAAATACTGCGCATGGTACAGGTTATATTTTCATTGCAGATGTAGCCTATAACTAAAGAATCTATATAGAGATGCCTAACTACAAAATTCCACTTCGAAAAAGTCTTTCCTACCGGCAAACTAAAACTGCCGTAATAGCCGCTTTTTTAATCGGAATTATCCTCAGTAGCGGCCAGATCTACCTTGATTATTTCTCTCAGAAAGATGAACTGAATGAGCTGATCGACAATGTATTAATCACCGCTAATCGAGCAGCATTTCATGCAGCTTATAACCTAGACGGCAATGGTGCAGAACAAGTGAGCGAGGGTTTAGTTAGTAATGTTTCTGTAGTTTCTGCTTCTATCTACGATGAACTTGGAGGTCTTCTTGGTTCAGCAGAAAAACCTATCACCTCAGAAAGTACACCCTTCAAACGATGGCTTTTTGGGGAACCAAAAACTATTGAACAGTTGCTATTTGACCCAGTTATTTATTCCCAATCAGTTGGTCAATTAGTGGTAGTAGTGGATCCAACATTGGCGGCTGATACTTTTATAAGGCGNTCCACTGTCGTTTTTACTTCTGGTATCTTACGCAACTTCGCTCTAGCTATCTGTTTAATATCTTTATTTTATTTCACTTTTACTCGGTCAATTCTAAAAGCCAGTCAACCGATACAGCAGGGACTCACAGATCAAAAGATTCCTATGCCTGAGGATCATCAAGATGATGAGATTGGTGTTCTTATTGGTGCTTTTAATGATCATCTGGCCACCATTCGCGCTCAGCATCACCAAATCAGCGAGACTAATGAAAACTTNGAGAAATTGGTTGAAGGCAGAACAAGAGAACTTGAGATAGAGCGACAAGTCGCTCTTGATGCGAGCGAGGAAAAATCAAAATTTTTAGCCATAATGAGCCACGAAATTAGGACTCCGATGAATGGCATTCTAGGCATGTCAGAGTTACTCAAGAAGAATCCAAGACACCGAGACAAGGCTGAGTATGTAGATGCTATTTATGACTCGAGTAAATCTTTACTGGGTATGATGAATTCTGCACTAGATTATAGGAAATATGAGCAAGGTATATTTGAATTTGAATCTGTTCCATTTAATTTACATGGCCTAATACATGGCGTTATCTTTTCTGTAAATACAACAGCGGAAAAAAAAGGCCTTATTCTCAATGAGATCATCAGCGACAATGTACCCACAATAATCTCAGGAGACCCAGAAAAATTACGGCAGGNATTCCTCAACCTTTTAAACAACGCACTTAANTTTACCGAAGAAGGCTCCATTACTTTGAAGGTTGAGCGCAGCATTAGTATTAATACTGAGGANAGTATTAGCCTGCGGTTTTCACTTATAGATACCGGCATAGGTATCGCTCCTCNTGCTCAGCCGCAAATTTTCGACCTTTACAGCCAAGAAGATAGCGCTGGTGCACAGCGCTACGGTGGAATAGGACTTGGGTTAGCTATCTGTAAAGAAATTATAGAAAAACAAGGAGGTAAGATCGACTTTACCAGCACAAAAGGAGAAGGGAGTACTTTTTGGTTCGAATTGAATTTTGGCATAGTTGATGCGAGTATNATTGAACAANCNTCTCACGCNGNGNCATTACATGCAGCCAAGAAACCCTTAAATATACTTGCTGTCGATGATGTTGAAATAAACAGAAAATTACTTAAAGGCCAACTTGACCAGCAGTTATGGCATACGTTTCTTGCTGGCAACGGACAAGAAGCGCTTGATATTCTTTTCAGTGAAAAAATAGACTTGGTGTTGATGGATATACATATGCCGATAATGGACGGGATCGAAACCACTCGCCGTATACGGGAGTTGCCCGAATATGATGATATGAAGATTATCGGAAGCTGTGCAATTCTTAGCCCAGATATGCGTGATAGATGTATAGATGCAGGCATGAACACTGTTGTTGAAAAGCCCTTAGACATAAAAAAACTNTCTAGCTCAATTGCGCATCTATTTCCAGAAGTTCGAGATAGCAATGATCAATCTAACCCTTTAGACGATAACGAACTCATTGCATTAAGTATTCTCAAAGACCACTGCGAGACACTTGGTATAGAAGAGGTATGTAGCCTTTACGAGGAAGCAGAAGTTTCAGCCAAAAATTTAGTAGAGAAGATTTGTCTAGGCTCACCACATGAATATCCAATTATTAAAAGTTCAGCGCACGCACTCGCAGGCCTATGTTCAAATTTTGGATTTCTTGCCTTAGGGGAATGCGCAAAACAGCTTCAGAAGAAAGAAATCAATATTGAGTCAGATACAGCGCAATTACAGTTTGATCTAAATCAACTATCGAAATGCTGTGAAACCACTTTTTTGTATTTACCTGATGTTATTTCAAGACTTTAAGAACTCAGCTCACTNCTATCGAACATTAATTTTAATATTAATGTTTACNTCACCCTTGCTCGCCCATGCCGCTGAGNCACCTGTAATGTTATTANCTGAAACATCTCCTTTCACACTCAAGTCACCAGCATCTATTCACGGTGGGGAGGCTACGATATTCGTAGAGTCCTTACTTGAACATGCTGATCAAAATTACCAACTGAGCTATCAACCNTGGAAGCGNGCTTATCTTAATGCTCAAACAAAACCAAACGCTCTTATCTATCCAATAGCAAGAGCCTCTAGTAGGGAAGATCAATTTCATTGGGTGGGCCAGTTGATTCCTGTGACCTATTACCTGTTCCGTGTATCAGATAAAAACCANATAAAGGTAGATTCGTTAGATGATGCTAAAAACTGGAAAGTCGGCGTGGTCAATGAACATATTCACCACCAATATCTTAAAAGCCAGGGATTTAACAACTTACAGTCGGTCAATAGTAATTATCAAAACATAAAAAAAGCACTNCTTGGTCGTATTGATTTATTTCCAATGAGTGACGGTGGCATGATGCAACTCTGCAGTCGCGATGAATTGGACTGTTCCTCATTTAAGCCNGTCTTGAAACTACACGCAGTAGCTAAAGGTTTATATCTAGCGGNAAGTCGNAATACCGATCCGNCTATAATTCACCAATTAAAGGATAGCTATNAAGTATTGGTTAACAACGGGCAACATGAAAAAATACTGCGCCAGCGATTATTGCGTATTGAAGCATTTAATCAGCGTTGGGCAACTGAGTTTGAGACTCTTAATGCAAATTAACCATATGGGACTCGGTATTTTAGCAGCTGCAAATGCCATGAGACGTCAACTTACTTAAAAAATTCTCCAACAGTGAGAGTAGCTATCTTTTGTAAAAAGTCTCTATCCTTATCTGAAATGGTATCAAAATAATTGTATTTCAATCCTATGGGCGACGTTTTAAATAAAGTCGCAAAGACAACATTGGCTGCTAAATAGGTACCAAGTAGACTGGGGTGACTACCATCAAAATCTTTATGTAACTTAATATCTGGGCTGTATTGATACGCTTTTTCAAAGGCGAGGCCCACAGGAATAACCAATGACTGATTGTCATTTCCGGCTTTAAGATACAGGCTCTTTATATCCTTGATCATTCCAACTGCATAATCTTTATGGGGCTTCACATAGGCATGGGTCATATAAAGTGCTGCCTCACCTCCATTAGCTTTAATTTTACTAATCATAATCTTAACTTGTTTATGAAATTGCTCTCTGGATTTCTTGGAGAGCGGTTCTCTGCTGCCGCCTTGTAGGATGACCAATTCAAAGGGAGTTTTTACACCTATATTTGTAGCCTTCAGAAGATGATCTATATTGTGGTGCTCTAGCCGAGAGCCGCCAATGGTAGATGACTTATAACTAATCAAATTGGATCTATCGGGAAATTTTTCTTCTGCCATGCGGCGCAAATGATTATGCAAGCTATCGTTGTAGTAAAGATAACTATTACCAATGAACAGAATTCGAGTGGGTTCAGTATTTTCCAAAGACTTTATCCCAGACTCACTAAACGTAGTGCCCGAATGTGATATTGCTAAAATTAAAAAAATAATTCTGTATGTAAGGGTCTTCATGAAAAGTCCTTCGACTAACGTGAACAACGCATAGCTATAGCCGCTCTATTAAAATCGCCGTACCACTTCCAGCTGCGCCGCTGGCGGCAACGATACCAGTTTTCAGGCTTCTTCGCTCCAATTCATCAAGCAAGGTACCCATCATAATCCCCCCGGTGGCACCCATTGGATGACCAAGTGCAATCACACNACCATTAACATTAAGTTTCTCATGGCTAATACCCAGATCTCGCTGACATTTGATGCTGGTCGCAGCAAATGCCTCATGGAGCTCAAATAAGTCCACTCCTTCTGGAGTCAAATTCTCTTGGCTCATTAAAGATGCAGNTGCTTTAGCACAACCTGAAACTACCTGCAGGGGATCATCACATACTGTGGCCGCAGCTATAATTCTAGCTCGAGGTATTTTACCTATGCGCTCTCCCAAGCTCTCATCACCAATTAATAACAAAGACGCTGCATCTGCCATGGCCGGAGAATTACCAGCAGTATGGACATGACTTATAGAGTCGAGGGTACTGTGTTCTTTGATTTGGAGTGCATCCACCCCCTGCTCACCTAAGGCTGAAAAAGCAGGTGGTAGCGCCGCTAGTGATTCCATCGTGGTTTTACCACGAATACACTCGTCTGTTGCGACGATGATATCTTTAACAGGGTTATTGACAGGAATAATGGACTTAAACCAACCTAAATTGCTGGCTTTGGATGCTCGCTGTTGACTCAAACATGCGATGGCATCGACATCCTCTCTGCTGATGTTATAGAGAGAAGCGATTAAGTCCGCACCGCTACCCATCATTAACATACGATGATTTAATGCAAATTTCTCGTCTGCAAACATAGTCGCTTTATCCGATAGCATTGGAACCCTAGACATCATTTCTATGCCACCNGCNATGGTGCAGTGAGCCTGNCCAGTCATCACTTTCATGGACGCTATATTGATAGCATCTAGTCCTGATGAACAATATCGGTTAACCGTTAATCCAGGCACCTGATCTGGCCAACCGGAATACAGNAAGGATGCCTTCGCTATGTTACCTCCCTGCTCTCCGGCTTGAGTAACACAGCCAAGAATCACGTCCTCGACGTAGTTTTTGTCAAGGCTAGTCCGCTCGACCAACGCGTCATACAGTGTTTTCATTAATTCAAATGGTGTTATGTCAGCAAGACCTCCATCGGGTCGTGTTTTACCTCGTGGCGTTCTTATCGCCTCATAAATAAACGCCGAATTCATTGATTGACGCCGATAATAAAACTNACACAGGTNGTGGTACTGCCACCTAAGTTAAAGGTTGCCATGTTTTTTGCATTATCGATTTGATATGGCCCAGCCTTGCCAGTGACCTGCTTAGCACAATCCAAGAGCATACGAACCCCGGTTGCGCCGACCGGATGACCTAAGCCAAGTAAACCTCCACTTGGGTTTATGGGGAAATCACCATCCATGGCAATACGCCCTTCTTCTATTGCTTTCCAACTCTCCCCTGGAGCGGTAAGACCTATGTGATCTATTGCCATATACTCGGTAATGGAAAAACAATCATGGGTCTCCAGACCATCCAGTTCGGTCACTGCTGCAAAACCAGCCCGACCTAGTGCATCTGTCATTATTTGATTCACATGNGGAAACAAAAAGGGTTGGCCTACACTCAACTTCAGCTTGCTGTCTAAACTAATCGGNGCCGANCGGTGACCCCAGCCTTTAATGATAGGGATATCTGATAACTTTAACTGGTGATCTTCCGCATAGGCTTTAGCCGTCTTTTCACTTGCCAAAAAGACACAGGCTGCACCATCAGTAATTTGGCCACAATCCATTTTCCTGATTTTTCCCTCAATAATAGGATTGTATTGATCATCATCGCTGTAACATTGAGGAGGGAAGTCCCAATTGCGAGTTTGAGCATTCGGATTACGGCGTCCATTATCAAAGTTTATCTTTGAGATAGATTTTAAATGATCACAGTTAATCCCGTGTCGAGCATCATACTCATCAATGATTTGACTAAACATAAAGGGCCATGGGAAATCGCAATTTGTTGCTTCGACACCCTTCCATGTCGCCGCACCCAGATGCTCAGCACCCGTTTGACCATCAACGTTGCGCATNTACTCCAGCCCCAGCACGCAGGCTAAATCATAGTGCCCTCCNTCAAGNTCTCGCATTGCGCTTAAAATAGCAATGGATCCTGAGGCACAAGCAGCCTCATGACGGCTGGTCGGTATTGAAGATAATTCAGAGTGTGCCTCGGCAAAAAATCCACCGATCAACCCCTGTCCTGTAAATAAATCTCCAACAAAATTACCCACATGGCCAACCTCAATTTGATCTGGGTTTATGCCAGTAGAATGCAAAGCCTGATCAAGGGTTTCTCTGAACATATCGTAGATAGAAAGACCTTCTCTGGCCCAATTACGAGCGAAATCAGTTTGTGATCCCCCAAGAACATAGATTGGTACACTCATAGCTTACCCTCCTGATCTCTCTGGCTTACAGCATCCGCTAAAATGAATCGCTGGACCTTACCCAAGGGATTACGCGGCAGGCCGTCAAAGCATTCTATACGCTCTGGCAACTTGAATTTGGCTAACCCTTGTTTTAGTAAATAATCAGTAACACCATCTAGGGTCNGCTTATCAGCGTCAGGCTCAACAACTAAACANGCNCATACTTTTTCCCCCTGCGCATCATCTTGATAAGCGCACACAGCAACCTCCGATGCACCCGGCAGACCCTCAAGAAGGATATCGATTTCTGCAGGAGATATTTTCATACCTCCTCGGTTGATAATATCTTTACATCGCCCTGCGATGCGATAAAAGGCNGGTGGATCNCCNCATAACTCNACTAGATCACCNGTATGAAAGTAGCCGTCATCGCTAAACAGNTCATCGTTATCTGTCCCCAGATAACCATCAAATACTGTAGCACCTGCAAATAGTAACTCACCCACATGCCCTGACTCAGTGATCGTTTCTCCCGTTTCAGTGTCCATTACTTTACTGAGAATAGCGCGATTGGCATAAGAGTCAAAACGTGCAATACCACAGCCGAGCCGAGGGAACATGGTAGCTCTCACTTCACTATCTGCGGTATGCATCGGCGTGCAAAACAAACTGATACCCTCATTGGAGCCATAAAAATTTATCACCTCAAGACCGTATTGCTGTCTAAAGGTCTCGATCATCCAAGGTGCGAGGGGTGCCGAACCAGAGCCAATTGAACGCAGCTGAGAGAAATCAAATNGATTCCACATATCCCGGGATTTAGCGAGCTGATTTAATAACACTGGGGGCGCCAAGGTAAAAGTAATTTTCTCATCTTGAAGCTGGGCAAGATAAAGCCCTGGGTCTAAAGGATGATGTAAGATGATACTGCAACCAAGAAGAATTGCCGGATACAAAAATCCACCTATGGATGCCATATTGACCAATGGAAAAATATTTAAAAATCTGTCTCCCTGCTGGTAATTGCCTGCTTCGGCACAGCAGCGAGCGGTCGAAATCCACATATTATGGGATCTTGGTACTCCTTTTGGTGTACCAGTGGTCCCAGATGTCCAGCAAATAGTAAGTGTTTGATCCGCATCGATTGGGAAACTCTCTTGATGATTCTGGAGTTGCAGACATTTCTGAGGGTCCTGTTTAGAGGCAAGATTGAGGTCTGTCCCGAATACTAGTAATTTGACCTTACCCTGAGCAATACTCTCTGCTGTCTTTCTCAGTTCTAGAGCTCCAAATCGCTCTAGAGTCACGATGGCCACAGGAGAAATAGTAGCGCTAATATGCTGCAATTCATGGCTACCGTACTGCACAGGAACGGGGGATATAATGGCACCGATCTTGCTGACTGCCATATAACAAACCACCAGCTCAACGATATTGGGGAGTTGCACAATAACCCTATCTCCAGCTCTGATGCCGCGATCTAGAAATTGGCAAGCTACCTGGGTACTGCCTTCATCTAATTCTGCAAAGCTTAACCGGCAAGGCTTGTCATCTGTGAGATCTAGCCGGTTCGGTTGATCGGCAACCGCCAATCTATCCGGATATTCCAGTGCTTTTGATGCTAACAATCCATGAAGAGTATTATCTCCCCACCAACCTCGCTCCCGATAATCAGCAATTCTTTGTTTTGGTGAAGTAATCATAAACAGGACCTATATTCGTCAGTTAGCTGCTCCACTACCTCGGCAACAGATTGTTGTCTGTCAATTGAACCCACGCCTTGGCCCGCGGCCCATATATCTCGCCAACGCTTCGCATCACTCGCTGCTTCAAGAAAATTGATTGCCCCGGGTGGAGGCATATTATCAACATCAAAGCCCACCTTCTCTAAGCTGCCTTTAAGCCAGTTGGCCTTAACACCAGTAATGGAGTCTGATGTCACTATGTCAGCGCCGCTGGCCTCTACCACCATTTCTTTGTATTCATCTTGGGCAAGGGACTCTTGAGTGGGTATAAACCGGGTTCCCATATAAACATAATCAGCCCCTAGAACCTCAGCTGCTCGAATTGCTCTACCATTACTGATTGCCCCAGATAAAATAATCTCACCGTCAAAGAATTGTCTAACCTCATCAACGAAAGCAAATGGAGACAATAAGCCTGTATGGCCACCGGCGCCACAACAAACTAATGCTAATCCATCAACCCCCACCGCGGCGGCTCGTCGAGCAAAATCAATCGTTGTTACATCAGCATAAACCTTACCACCATAAGCATGCACACTCTCCACGGCCTCAGCCGGACTTCCCAATGCAGTGATAACAATGGGGGCTCGATACTTTATAGCAAGCTCTAGGTCATCATGCCGCCTGGGATTAGATCGATGCATGACCAAATTTAAAGCCCAAGGTGCCGCGTGAGGGACCTCTGAAAGCTCAGACGTAATCTGTTGGAGCCACTGATCCAGAATATTGACAGTGCGAGCATTAGGAGACGGAAAGGATCCGATAATACCAGCCCTACAGCTGGCAATTACCATATCGGGGCCCGACAACAAAAACATTGGCGCCTGGATAACGGGTAAACAAATGTTATTAGCTGACATCTGTGACTATCCTTATAACAAACTCGATACTTTTATAATTAGACCATTAATTGGTGAAATACTAACCAACTGCCAGCCCACTGGCAAATGACCCAGAGTAGGTCTTCGTTTAAATACCTAGGATACTTGCATAAATAGACCATAATGAGGCATAGTTTCATTAAAGGCTAGTAAGGTAGACGTCATGGGTGGAAATTTTTTTGAGATTACTGAAAAATGTATTGGATCTGCTCCGCAGTTTGATAATACACAGAATTGGATCTATGAGTTAGATAACCCTTACCTCCATGGTGCCTATGCGCCGACATCGGATGAGATCGTAGTCAACGAATTAGAGGTAATTGGAGAACTCCCTGATGATTTATTTGGCGCTTATTATCGCAATGGGCCGAACCCTGTCTTCAAGCCAAAAAATCAATACCATCCTTTTGATGGGGATGGCATGGTGCACGCTGTGTACATACGTGATGGTAAGGCATCTTATCGTAATAGCTACATCCACACTGCCGCCCTACAGCATGAACTCAGCCAACATGAGGCTGTCTGGCCCGGAGTAATGGGTCCCTTTGACTTTTCATTGCCTGATTTCCCTATTAAAGATACCGGAAATACCGACGTAGTTATGTTCAATGGTAGCTTGATACCAACATGGTACAACGCCGGCATCCCCTACCAAATGAATCCACTGACGCTAGAAAATCAGGGAGTTTTCGACGTTGAAGGNCGCACTCGCCGCAATATGTCAGCCCACAGCCACATAGATTGGAAATCCGGTGAGTTAATTTTNATGGANTATGGTGATGAAGCCCCATTTATGACCTACGGTGTTGCCAACCCCGATGGATCCTTGCGTCATGAAGTGGATATAGAACTACCTGGGCCACGCCTACCTCATGATTTGGGATTCACGACAAATTACACCATTCTCCATGACCTTCCGTTCTTCCATGATATGAACGTATTGCGTAACCATAATATGCGCGTCTTAAATTTTCATCGTGACATGCCATCTCGCTTTGGAATAATTCCTCGCTATGGCCGTGGTACAGATATTAGGTGGTTCGATTGTGAGCCCTGTTTTATTCTGCACGTGTCTAATTGTTGGGAAGAAGGTGACTGGATAACAATGGATGGATGCCGATCAACTAATCCAATGCCGAATGCCACAAAAGAGGAAGGCGCCCTATCTCATATGCTTGCCTACATGCGCTTGGAAGCNAACAANTATNGNTGGCGNTTTAANNTNGTCACNGGNGAAGTNCGAGAGGGAGANATNGANGANCTNAANACNGANTTNAANAAAATCAACCAAATCTATCACGGCGTAAAATCTAAATATGCTTATCATCAGCGAATTCCGTTGCTANAAGAAGGAGGNCACACTCTGCGCTTTAATGGCCTAGTAAAATATAACAANGATACTGGCCAATCTACTCAATGGGACTATGGTGAAGGCGTTTATGGAAGTGAAACTCCTTTTGCTCCGGTCAAAGGTGCGAACCGAGAAAGCGAAGAAGATCATGGCTATGTGATGTCTCTTGTCACTGACAGTAATACATGGAAATCTGAACTACAAATTTTTAATGCGCAAGATATTACTCAGGGACCTATTGCTCGAGTCAAAATACCTCACCGTGTGCCTACTGGCTTCCATGCCTGGTGGAGTCGCGGAGAGGATCTTTGGAAGTAATCCATTTTAGATGGTGCCATAGGAAAATACCGTTCAATGAGCGTTTTGAAGAAAAATACACTTAGCACAAAAGCGAGTTCAATTAACCGTGCCCTCGATGAAATTGGTGATAAGTGGTGTCTGTTAATTCTTCAAGAAGCTTTCTGGGGGATTAATACTTTTAATGGTATGTTAGCCGGAACAGGTGCTTCTCGCGGGGTTCTCAGTGATAGACTGAACTGGTTGCAGTCTAAGGATTGTCTACGCAAAGATGTGATGAAAAATGGACCTAGACGACCGACCTATCATCTGACGAAAAAATCCATTGACCTTTATTCTAATGGGTTGATGGCAATGGTCTGGGAGCGAAAGTATTTCGCCACCCCCACTCTGGACTCTGTAGAGTTAACTCACAAGACCTGCACCAAAGCCTTTTGGCCAATCATGGAGTGCAGCCACTGTAATCAACCGGTAAGCTCCGGTGATGTTAGCTTTCATGCCGGGCCTGGGGCCACGAAAGATACGCGCATAACCAAGACTCGGAGACGATCATCTTCCAACGCCTCATCCGAAGATCAAGGCAAAACTTTGTATAGGAATTTGATTAATTTACTTGGAGACCGGTGGACTGCTAACGTTATCGCCTTGGCTTTCCATGGTTTGAATCGTTTTGATGATTTCCATCAGGAGCTCCCAGTAGCGACAAATATTCTTGCAGACCGATTAAAACTACTAATCCATGAAGGCGTGTTTTATCGACTACCTTATCAACAAAGTCCGTTGCGCTATGAATACCACCTCACCGATAAAGGTCGAGATCTATTTCCCTATTTTGTNTCTCTGCTGACATGGGGCGACAAGTGGTGCGCCAAGGGTAATGGCAATCCTATTTTGCTCAAACATGAGCCCTGTGGTGAGTATTTAAATCCTCAAGTACGCTGCAATCAATGTAGCGATGTCCTGATTGCAACTGAGGTCCATTTTAAGTTGTAGGTTGTACCGATAGTTGTGAGTCTTAATAGNAATCTTTGTGTTAACCNATATATCAACGACTCGCCCCTAGTGTTGAGCAGAAGTTAAGTTGCAGAGGCTACGCCCCAGTAGTTATAGCCTGCAAATTTTGGTGTACTAGGCAAGTACATCTCGTCCATTGTCTGGATCTGAAACCCTGCAGAACGAATTAGTTCAGGGATATTACGATTTAGGTGGCAGCCTCCAGCAATCTTNCCCCAAAAAGGGTCNATTCGGCCCTGCCATTTNGACACCTTAGCATCAGGAGCCAGNCCATGCTCACAAAAAATCAATCTTCCATCGGGTTTTAAAACTCTGAGCATTTCTTTGTTGGCGGCAAGCGCATCAGGAATTGTGCACATAGTGTAAGTGACTAGCACAGAATCCACATTATTGTCTGGCAGAGGTATGTCCTCAGCACCACTCAGAATAAAATCAATATTTATCGCATGCTCATCAGCTACTCTTTGAGCCATAGCATTAAGCTCAGGAGACGGATCCAGACCAATGATTTTTTCCACCTTTGATATATCATAAAAGGGAATATTTAAGCCAGAACCTATACCCACCTCTAAAATTACACCCTGAGCTTGAGGTACGACCTTCTCACGTTGATAGTTGATCGGCTTTGATCCACAGGCGCAATTCAAAAAGCTTGGTAAAATATACTTATCGTAAAAACTCATCATTGATCTCCTGTTGTAGAGGATTTAATTTAGATCAGTTGCATAACCACGCAATATATCCATAGGGACAATTTTTAACGTTTCAATATTAGTCCTTTTCAAATACACTTTAGGTGCGCACCCAGCTTCATGAGCCTCAAGCCAGCGAGCAGCACACAAACACCAAGATTGNCCTTCNGCAAGACCNGGAAATTCAAATTCAGGTCTTGGTGTTGATAAATCATTCCCACGAGACTGNGAAAAAACTAAAAAAGCATCNGTAATCAAAGCACAAACTGTATGAGAACCCTGATCATACTTACTGGTGCGACAAAATCCATCGCGAAAATAGCCTGTTATTGGATGACTACAACATTCATCAATAGGCTCACCAAATACGTTAGTTTGACTCACATAACTCTCCTAGAAAACTATATTGGTTTTGCAGGACAATANTGAGCAATAAACTGCTGATGTGTAGGCAATTGCTTTAAAGTATTGTCTACCGAGGCTCTATTGCCTTTCAAAAACCGTTCTAGCTCATTATCGCTCATCATGTTAACAATAGGATGATACTGCTNAGGCGTTAAACCTTGGCCTANCATAACCTGAGTCCAACTATTCTCTCCGAATACGTCGCCCTCTCCCTGAAAGACTCTACCAGAGTCCTTAAATAATCTGAGGCGATGATCCAGTGAATCAGGAATATCCATGTTTTTGCAGTGTCGCCAAAATTCTGTATCAGTCCGCTCAGTCACATGATAATGCATGATAATAAAGTCGCGAATGAAGTTATATTCATCGCTCATTTGGCGGTTAAATTCATCGCGGTCTGCCTCTGTGATTCCTGACAGAGGAAACATCTGCATGAGCCGAATGATACCGCGCTGAATAAGATGAATACTGGTAGATTCTAAAGGCTCTAAAAATCCTCCAGAAAGCCCCAGAGCAACGCAATTTTTGTTCCACTGAACAGTTCTTTGACCGGTACGAAATTTAATCACTCGCGGAGTAGTCAGAGTTTCCCCTTCGACATTATTAAGCAAAGCGCTGGTTGCTTCATCCTCACTCATATACTCGCTACTAAACACTAGCCCATTTCCCACTCTAGACTGCAAAGGAATACGCCACTGCCAACCACATTCTCTGGCAATTGATCGGGTATAAGGAATAGGTGGGGACACAGANTTAGTCTGCACAGCAACCGCACGGTCACACGGAAGCCAATGGGACCAGTCTTCGTATTCTGTGCCCAAAGTTTTATCAATCAATAGAGCGGCAAACCCAGAGCAATCGATAAATAGATCACCATCAATAGTCAGCCCAGATTCCAACTGTACACTTTTGATATCTCCGTCATCAGCTTGATTGACCGCGATAATCTTGCCTTCTATTCTTGTCACATTGTTTTTTTCAGCTANCCGACGCAAAAACTTGGCNTACAAGCTAGCGTCAATGTGATAGGCNTAATTCAGTGCATTCTGTTTTAGCAAGCCAAACTTATTCGCCTTAGCGGCCATTAATTCAGGTGAATAACAACTATATTCCTCACTAANTCCCAAGGTTTTACCTTTCAGCCAAAAATGCTGAAATCCAGCTGCCCAACAGGATTGTCCGGTATAACCAAAGGCGTGAATATAGTCTTCCCCTTTGTTTTTCCAATTCTCAAATGAAATTCCCAGCTTAATGGTGCCTTGAACTTCAGAGAGAAACTCCGCCTCGTTAATCTTTAATAACTGGTGAAGGGCAAAAAAAGTCGGAATAGTCGCCTCTCCAACACCAACTGTGCCAATCTGATCAGACTCGATCAATGATATATCTAGGTCTCTGCCAATCAGCTTAGAAAGCGAGGCAGCCGCCATCCATCCGGCAGTGCCACCGCCAACAATNACGACCTTTTTTATTTTTTGCTGCGCCAAATTAACATCTCNAATCAAAACGTCNGCACCCTGAATTCATTAATTAACGACCATAAAACNAATGATCTATACACTGACTAGTACATCAANAATTACTTCAATAATGCATTTTTCTTTTCAATGAGAGGCCTAAGTCGTGANTGAGAGGCAACGGCCATAAAGATGGCCTGTAAGTACCCCTTCTTATTAAGCATATCAAAGGTATCTCCGTCTAACTGGTGGAGGTTTTGCTCTGCAATAGTATAGAANCCCGACAGCTGATTATTTGANCCATCATTCAAAGTTACCTCCAAGGTAAATGCTTCCAGAAGTTGGAGNTCTAACAATGTCTCAATAAACCCTTTGTTGTGCTCATGCCCTCGGTGAATCGATTCTAGAACACTGATCGATGCCTTTAGATAATCCGTGGGTTCATCGCTCTCTGTAAAAATTGGCTCGCCTTCACTCTCACTGATTCTTGGATTGTCCATATCAATAGATACGACTGGTCTCTTACCATCTTCATGTTCAGAATCAGCTTGATAACCAATCAGAAATGGATGTCGTCTAATCATCATAGGTATATAGGCTGCGTCCCATCCATCTTCCGTCAAAAATAGATTCTGGTCTTGCTCAAGTCCAAAAAGAGCGGTTGGATAAAACTGTCCAGACTCTGGGTCTTTACAGAAAAANATTGGATAACTTGACTGCACATCACGAAACTCCATGGGAAACGTCATAGCGTGCATAACATTATCACCATAATNCTNTGATCNGGCAGTGATCACTTTTAAGTCTTTGTGGGCGTTTGTACCTAACAAGACGTAATTACTCATAGCTTCTCCAAANAACACATTATTATTGATTCTTCACAGTTTATATTTTTTGNAAACCGTAATTGGTNATTTTTNCGATTAANTCTCTGTTCGTTGGCATTGAAGCCANTAGCTTTTTGGTTCTCTCAGCATTTTCACGGAAAAGTCCTTCTGCNACNGAGTGNGCTTCCCGATCAGATCGCCTCGCAGTCGTACTATCCTGGGTCACAAATCCCATCCCGTAAAGCACATATTGGTAACTTGCCGATGGAAACATTTCATCAATGTGTCCAGTATCTCTGTGCCAAGGCGCTTGCCATCGCCACAACTTTACAAGTTCAGATAGATTATCAGGAACGCTAGATGAGGAGATATTGTCTTTCCAATAATCACTATCCTGTCGTTGAGAGAGAATATAATGNAGNTTCAAAAAGTCGATTATCCGGTCCCAGCGATAGAGNAATTTNTCATTAAAGCGTTTTGCCACTNCATCCATTATCTGTCGATTGGCCGGTAATTGCTCAGCAATCATGGCAGCTGAGAGCTCTACCAATACTAGTGCGGAGGCTTCTAATGGTTCTATAAATCCAGCAGACATACCAACTGCAACACANTTTTTATGCCAAAATTTAGCGCGATGTCCTGGACTGAAGGGGACTTTCCTAATCGATGCGGATGCTGCCGCCTCANGACTAACGGTGGCCGNAATATACGCTAANAATTCTTGAGCAGCACGATCTTCAGTAGTATGGCCGCTAGAATAAACGTGTCCAATACCTCTCCTCGTGGGTAACCCAATATCCCATATCCATCCAGCGGTCTGAGCAGTCGACAAAGTGCTCGAAGCAATAGGATCATCAGCATTGACGTAGGGAATCTGAGAGGCCAATGCGGTATCGTTAAATAGAAACTGACCTTTGGAACAGAACGGCACACCAAAATGCTCGCCCAACAACAGAGCTCTAGAGCCGCTGCAATCCACAAAAAGATCGCCGCTAATATCACCATGAGAATCAGTCTTTAAAGACGCAATATCTCCGTCAGCTGTGGACTTAACAGAAACGACATTTGCTTTTAAATGGGTGACCCCGAGTTTCCCAACACAATGTTTTCTCAGCAGCTCAGCAAATTTTCCCGCATCAAGATGATATCCATAATTAGTATGAAATGCATATTCAGGCGTAGAAATTTGTTTTGGCGCCAAGTCTTTAAACATCAGGGCATTTTGAGATGAGACTGCTTCAGCAAAGGAGACTTCATTACTGAACTTTTGCCATTGAGGAGCAAGATTAGTTGANGCATAGGAGTGGGGAGGAGTAAACGGATGAGTATAGGCATCGTTGCCACCGGTTTTCCAACTCTTAAATAGCGTNCCCTGTTTGAAACTCGCGTCGCAGTCTCTAATTAGGTCTGTCTCAGAAATACCCATTTTTTGAAGCGTAGAACGCATGGACGGCCAAGTCCCCTCACCCACACCAATAGTGCTGATGTCTGGCGACTCGACCAAAGTTACTTTTATATCGATCAACCCATCGGACTCAGAACCATTAGCACAATGCTCTGCTGCAATAATACCCGCGGTCAACCAACCAGCAGTGCCTCCACCAACAATTACGATACTTTTTAAATTTTCACTTGGTGCCATAAAGCGCAATAACCCATTCACAGTGTTTCAGTGTAAGCGACATTATCGCTTATTAGCTCAGTTATGAATAATACTAACCCAATATTCTAATATTATTTTTTTCTTCTAATTTGATATACGTCAAAACCAAAGAAGCCGCTCAAAAATAGAGCGGCCTCATTGGTACTGAATTACTAACTAATGAAATCTAAAATAGCTTGTAACGTATGGCTAGATCATATCTTGGGCCACCCTGAACGGCTTGCAATACGAGATCTTTAGTCTTGCCATAGACACGAACTGTCTCATCAGTAATATTTAAACCAGATGCATAAATAGTCAGCCTATCATTGTATTCATAGGTGATACCTAGATCCAACTGACCATAAGCTTCAACGTTTGTTGGGTTAGTGTTAGTACCCTGCCCTTGGCCAGCGCCTGCTAGGAAATCATCACGCCAGTTGTAGGCTAAACGAACAGACAACCCATCTTTATCATAAACACCAACCAAGTTGGCTGAATCGCTTAATCCATTGAGGACGAACTGTCCTTCATTGAAGTTCATGTTGTCATAGCCAACATCAGCATCTGCAAAGGTTGCGTTAGCAATAAAGCCATAGCCTGACTCACCAAAGAAATGCTGTAAATTGATTTCGATTCCATCAACCCTCGCTTTCTTTTGGTTCACTGGCTGGGTCACAGTCCAAATCAAGTCAGGATCTCCTGGCGCACCAGTAATTGTATCTCCATCGACATAAGGACTNTCTTGATAATTATCTAAAATATACTGAGCAACCACAGTGTACTGAAGAGGATCAAGGCCGCTTTCAGCNACTGCTTGATTCCANAGNGNACCNCCGATGATATTNGGNATTGNTCCCAATGANCGCTCNGCNATACCTGAACCAATAAACTTATCAACNTCTTTATCNAAGTAACCAANAGACANNTANCTTCCNTCACCNTAGTACCANTCTGCNGANAANTCGATATTNCGAGATAAAATTGGCTCNAAATCAGGATTACCCGANGATGCAAANGCNTTNTGGTTAGCGTANAACTGNGTNCTNTTNGNNGTTAANCCNCCCTTAATATCGTTATANCTTGGGCGAGTAATAGTCTCACTGAAAGAAGCTCGTAAAACAACATCTTCAATAATCTCGATATCGAAATCAAAGCTTGGAAGAACCATATCATAGTTACCCAAGTAAGCAGTGGGTTCGCCACCGCCAGCTTTAGGCACTAAGTAAGCTTCGTTGCCCGCTTGGGCCCAAGAAGTTCCTTCATACTCTGACGTCACCGCTTGAGAGGAAATATCAGTCTCTTCGTAACGAAGGCCCATGTGAACATTAACGGGCATTCCTGCAACTTCAGTATTCAAGTTGTAGCGAATATAGGCTGCAATTGATTCTTCCAAAGTAAAGAAATTAGAGAAGCCGTTTACATTATTTCCGGACCATTCGGTGGATGCACAGTAGCCAGTACCACAGTCACCTATAGCTTCATAATCAGCACCGCTTGCTACGTAGGAAGCCTCACCTGCAGCGATCAGATCATCTAAAGAAGCAGTCATGTATTCAGTCTGAATGCCTTCATAATCGTTTCCTGATAACTGATCAAATTGGCCTTCAACACTCGAACGAATAACAATGTCTGCCAAGTCTCCAGGATTAGAGCTACCGCCCCAATTGTTTAACTGAACAAAGTTAGACACAGCTTTGTTATCAACATCGGAAAGCTGAACACCAAAATCGATGCTTGACTCATCAGAGAAGTCCCAGGTACCACTAAACTTAGTCTGCTCAATATTCATCAAGGCAGCATCGTTACTAAAAGTACTACCGGTGATGATCATGTCATTCTTATACANNGGNCGATTAGTTTCACCGCCAGAATTCAAATCCAGTAACATNACNGGCATGTCATACCCTGTAATAAAGGTTTGACCAACCTTATTGAAGCTCGCCATTGTAATCAATGAGCTGGTTCCATTCGGGCTGTTTGCACCAGTCTCTGCTGATGAATCATGCCAATCAAAGTTAAGCACCAACTCATCATTCACCTGCCAATCAAAGTTCAAGCCCAATGATTTATTCTTATTTCTGCGACCATCTTCTCCTGTACCCATGGCAAAGTCATTGTTGTCAACGGTTTCTTGGTAATAGATAGGCGCTGCAATTGGTCCATCTGTCCATTCGCTGCTTTGAGAGATTGCAGCTGTATTTGAAAACCAAGCAGAGAGATCGCTGTAAGATCGGTCAAGATCCATTTCAGACTGAATATAATCCAAAGTCATGGTAACTGAATCTGATGGCGCCATTTGAATGACTACCTGACCATTAGTTCTCTTACTGCGATATTCTGCAATGTTATATGCCATGGACTGAGGCAAGGAATAGTTTGAGTCTGCTGTTATTGGGCGATTAACTTGAGCGTCATTATTAGCTAATTTTTGATCTGCACCATCGCCGGTTCGAGTGTAGTAACCTCCAACGCTCGCTGCATTGACTCCATTTTCACGTTCTTGTTGGCTGGCTATTACTGCAATACCAATACTTCCCTCGGCAAAGGTATCCATGTAAATACCAGAGAACTCAGGAGTAAATTGCCCGAGGTGACCATCATCGTCTCCTCGTCTGGAGGTGTCATTTACAGCCTTGACTGAAATACTGCCCACAGAGTCTGCCTCAAGAGGCTTAGGTGTTGAAATATTAATAGTCGATCCAACACCACCGGATGGCACGTCAGCACGACCTGTCTTGTAAACCTGAACTCCAGCAACACCTTCAGAGGCTAAGTCACCAAAGTCAAAAGATCGACTTGTACCGTTATGGGTTGGCATCTGCCGACCATTAAGGGTAACTAAATTGTATTCAGGGCCAAAACCTCGGACCGTTACTTGACTGCCTTCACCACGGCTCCTAGAAATAGAAACACCAGTAATTCGCTGGAGAGATTCGGCTAAGTTGGCATCAGGGAATTTACCAATATCTTCTGCTGAGATCGCATCCACAACACCCATGGAGTCTCGCTTGATATCCATAGAAGCTTTCAAACTTCCACGAATGCCACCCTCAACAATAATTTCCTCTATTACCGCTTCATCGTCCTGCGCAAAAGCAGGTGAGTATGTTCCTACCAATGCCAAAGCTACGCTAGATGAAAGTAAACTCTTTCTGAATACCATTTTAAGACCCCTGAAATGTAAGTACGTAATACGTATTATTTTGACCGGCAGTTTAAAGGCACTCTGGGTTGAGTAAGAGACTTCAAGCCGTCAAATTATAAATTTAACCCAATGTTAAGAATAAAACAGTATGGTAAAGCAAACTTCAAGTTTGAGATTAAAGGCACTAAATATGAGATAAAACGGCTATAAGACTAATTGGCAGAGGCAAATACCCAATGTTTCTGTCTTGAGCAATTTAGCTAGACGGTCATGCAGCAGATTTTTAATGTTAAATACTCCCATGTTCTAGCTCAGATTTGAACCATAGATTACCATTTTAAAGTACTCAAAGACATGAGATCTATACTTTTCAGGTAGGTAGGAGGTAATTTCCCAAAATGCTGGTAGTCCTAAAGCCTTCCTAAATCTATGATAACACTCTTCCTTTTCAGCGATTTGTGCCTTTTTTTATATTCGACTCAGAACGGCAAAACCTACTACAATAAACGTCCTACAATCTATCCATATCTAATCGTGAGCCCCAAGCTATGAAGCCGTTCAATAATGGCACTGATATCCCCGATAGCGATCCAGTTGAAACTCAAGAGTGGATTGACTCTATGCTTTCTGTCAGCTCAATTTCTGGACCGGAAAGAGCTCAATTTCTACTGAGACAAATAGAAGAAGTAATCAGAAATACAGGAGGGGCTGCGAATGCCCAACCTTTCTCCGCTTATCGCAACTCTATCTCCTTAGACCAACAGGGTGCCTACCCAGGTAATTTAGAACTGGAGGAACGAATTACAGCCATAAATCGCTGGAATGCACTGGTAATGGTCATGCGCGCCAACAAAGCGTACGGCGGCCTCGGCGGACACATAGCGAGTTACGCTTCAGCAGCTGAAATTTTTGAAATCGGTTTTAATCATTTCTTTCGAGCAAAAACTAGCGACTTCGCTGGGGATTTGGTTTATTTCCAACCCCACTCTGCACCAGGAGTTTATGCTCGGGCTTTTCTCGAGGGCCGGCTAGACGAGAACCAACTGTCTAATTATCGACAAGAAGTTGCAGGCAACGGCCTGTCCTCTTACCCCCACCCATGGTTAATGCCCGATTTTTGGCAGTTCCCTACAGGTTCTATGGGATTAGGCCCATTAAATGCTGTTTATCAAGCGCGTTATATGCGCTACCTAGAGGGAAGAGGTTTATCAAAAACTACTGATCGCCATGTATGGGGTGTGTTTGGTGACGGGGAAATGGACGAACCAGAATCTATTAGCGGACTTACACTTGCGGCTCGAGAAGGCCTGGATAACCTCACCTTTATTGTTAACTGTAATTTACAGCGACTAGATGGCCCTGTTAGAGGTAATGGTCAGATTATTCAAGAACTCGAAAGTCTTTTTATCGGCGCAGGATGGAACGTTATTAAAGTACTTTGGGGGTCAGAGTGGGATGGTTTGTTTGCTAGAGATGCCGATCAAGTTCTATTACGTCGATTTGCCGAAACCGTTGATGGGGAATATCAAGATCTAGGGTCAAAAGATGGTGACTATAACCGTGCTAAATTTTTTGACACTGATCCGGCAACCAGTGCTTTAGTTGCCCACATGACTGACTTAGAGATTAACAAATTAAAGCGTGGTGGACATGATTTACGAAAACTGTATGCCGCCTTTGCAGCGGCTAAAGCCCATAAAGGAAAGCCAACAGTTATTTTAGCTAAGACCAAAAAAGGCTTTGGTATGGGGGGCGCTGGTGAAAGCCGAATGTCTTCTCACCAAGCTAAGAGTTTGGATATTGATGCGTTAACCGCTTTTAGAGACCGCTTTTCACTACCCTTAAGTGACAGTGATTTAGAAGAATTAAATTTTTACAAACCAGCCCCTGATAGTCCCGAGATGTTATATTTGATTGGAAAACGTGAGGCCTTGGGCGGCTCCCTGCCCGCTCGAAAATTTAGTCTCATCGATGCTTCGCTCAAAAAGAGCGGCTCCTCTTTAATCCCAGATATCAGTCAATACGCCAAGTTTGCAATGCAGCCCAAAGGCAAATCAATGTCCACCACCATGGCTGCTGTTCGTATGCTTGGTGGTTTGCTTAAAGACAAGACTTTGGGACCGAGCATTGTGCCAATCGTCGCAGATGAAGCAAGAACCTTTGGTATGGACAACCTGTTTCGTCAAATAGGTATTTATGCTCCCCTCGGCCAGCTGTACAAACCAGAAGACTCTGAATCTATGATGTTCTATAGAGAAGTCAAAAATGGACAACTACTCGAAGAGGGGATCAATGAAGCCGGTGCTCTTTCATCTTGGACCGCCGCTGCAACATCCTATGCTATCCACGATACTCCAACCTTACCTTTTTATATCTACTATTCAATGTTCGGCTTCCAGCGGGTAGGAGATTTAATTTGGGCTGCCGCTGATCAGCGTGCCAGAGGTTTTTTGTTGGGTGCCACCGCGGGACGCACAACCCTCTCAGGCGAAGGATTACAACATCAGGATGGTAGCAGCCACTTAGTTGCCTCGACCGTACCCAACTGCCGTGCCTATGACCCCGCATATGCTTACGAACTTGCCATTATCATGCATCATGGGATGCAACAAATGATGGAATTAAATGTAGATGAGTTTTATTACATCACAGTGATGAATGAAAACACTGCCCAGCCTGACATGCCTTCTAATGTAGAAGAAGACGTTATCCGTGGTATGTACAAAATACAAAACCGAGGTAAAGACTCTGATCAATCAACAGTGCGACTGATCGGCTCTGGAACTATCCTTAATGAAGTTATCGCTGCGGCAGATTTATTATTCGAGCAGTTCAATATTAGTAGTGATATCTTTAGCGTCACTAGTTTTACCGAGTTAGCAAAACAGGCGAGATCTGTTGAAAGAGAAAATCGATTAAGTCCGTCTGAGACCCCTAAAAAAAGTCACGTGCAAGAATGTCTATCCGGCGATGCGCCAATCATTGCAGCAACAGACTATGTCGCAGCACTGCCTCAACTTATTGCTCCTTACGTAGAAGGTCGTTTTATCGCCCTAGGAACAGATGGTTTTGGTCGGAGTGATCAACGAGCCGTTTTACGAGGCTTTTTTGAAGTTGATAAATATAATATAGCTCTGGCAGCCATTGAATCTTTAGTGAGACTACAATTATTAGATTCTTCTGTGCTGAGAGAAGCTCTGGTCCGATTCGAAATCAACTCAGACGCGCCAGACCCCTGGACAATATAAGCTCTGCAGAAAATTCTCGCAAAGATCGTTAATTGGCCTTATATCAGTAGGCGTGTGCAATAGGACTCTTATTTAGAGTATACCTAGTTGGCAAATTTCCTTATAATTCGCCGTTAAATTTTTACCCTTATCGCTTCAATTTTACAAAGGTTGTCTTCATGGCAAAACTAATTACTGAGACCGTCACCAGTGTTCATCATTGGAATGACAGCCTATTTAGCTTTAAAACTACCAGAGACCCTAGTTTTAGATTTAAAAATGGGCACTTTGTCATGATCGGGCTTGAACATGAAAATAAGCCATTGATGCGCGCATACAGTATTGCGAGCGCAAACTATGAAGATGAGTTGGAATTTTTTAGCATCAAGGTAGAAGATGGACCACTAACCTCTAAATTACAACATCTTAAACCTGGGGATAAGATCCTAATTGGTAAAAAACCGACTGGGACATTAATCACTGATCAGATGTTACCTGGGAAAAATCTTTATTTAATAGGCACTGGAACCGGCCTAGCCCCTTTTATGAGTATTATTAAAGATCCAGAGGTTTATGAGCAATTTGATAAGATAATCTTAACCCATGGTGTTCGCTATATCTCAGAGCTAGCCTACAGTGATTACATAAAAAACGAGCTGCCTGAACACGAATATTTTGGGGAATTCGTTAAGCAGAAACTGATTTACTACCCTCTTGTCACTCGAGAACCTTTTGAAAACAACGGGCGTGTCACTGAGATGATGACCTGTGGAAAATTATTTATCGATATAAATATGCCCCTACCAAACAAGCAAGATGATCGCTTTATGCTCTGTGGCAGCCCAAGCATGCTAAAAGATATGTGCAAGATTCTGGAGGATCGAGGATTCTCTGAAGCTCGAAATGGGCATATGGGTGAATACGTGATTGAACGAGCGTTTGTAGAAAGGTAGCTTACCAATTCCTAAAATAGAATATCTCGCTAGAGGCCGCCCTGAGGCGGCCTTTTCGACAATTATCCGTTAGGAATTGACGTTAAACGCGCCGCGCATACTGTAGGAATGTCCGGGAAAAGAACAAAAGAAAGTATAGCCCTCACCAGCGGTTAACCCAGCCGTAGAAAACGTCAGGCTCGTACTCTCACCACCCCCAATGACAGATGTAAAAGCAACGACTCTGGCATCTCCAGGAGGAACATAATCTGCCGCTAATCCGGCGCTCATACCCTCTGTGGCCAAAGCTTGCACATCGGCGTTTTTAGACAACACCCAATTGTGACCCATTATCTTTGCAGGTAACTGTCCAGTATGTTTCAGATTGACAGTAATAGACTCGCAGCTTTTTTCCACTGTCATATCAGCTGCACTAAACTTTAGATAATCACCGACCTCCACATCGAAGGAACAGGCGGCTTGGGACAAACTTCCCGCGGCAAAAAAACCTAATGCGATAGCTACTTTTAACATCTGTTTCATGATAACTCCATAATGTGTATTAAATGTTTATTGCCGCAAAGATACGGTTAAGTTCCGGCGTTGGATTATGAAAAGAACCTCTGGGCAGACCTTGTAAATCCATTATCACCCTTTTGAAAGGGCCACTATAACAGTGACGCTGCCAGACTACGAACCAACAGCTAATTTTATGGCGCCTTTAATTTTCTCCATACTGATAGGGTAGTTCATTAAAGCCCATATTGAACAAAGTAAAGCCAAACTTATCTGCATATTGTTCGATAATTTTTGAAACGGGCGTACCAGCACCATGCCCAGCATCAGTCTCAATGCGTACTAACATCGGGCTTTGACTTGTATTCTTACCTTGCAGATGTGCTGCAAACTTAAACGAGTGCGCAGGAACAACTCGATCATCATGATCTCCTGTAGTGACCATAGTTGCAGGATAAGCTTGTTGCCTAACGTTGTGGACAGGGGAGTAACCTTGTAAATATTCGAACATTTCTCGACTTTGCTCAGCGGTGCCATAATCATATGCCCAGCCTGCTCCAGCTGTAAATGTATGGTAGCGCAACATATCTAAGACCCCTACACCGGGCAGTGCAACTCTCATCAAATCAGGTCTCTGGGTTAAAACGGCGCCAACCAGTAGCCCCCCATTGGAGCGCCCATTGACTGCAAGATAGTCGCTAGAGGTGTATCCACTAGCTATCAGGTACTCTGCTGCTGAGATGAAATCATCAAAGACATTTTGCTTATTAAGCTGCGTCCCCGCATCATGCCAGCGCTTACCATACTCACCTCCGCCGCGCAGGTTGGGAACCGCATAAATACCCCCCTGCTCCAACCAGAACGCATTGGTAGTACTAAAACTTGGCGTAATGCTAATATTGAAACCCCCATAACCATAGAGCATGGTGGGATTCTTACCATCCAAGACAAGGCCTTTTTTATGGGTGATCATCATAGGGATTCGCGTCCCATCTTTTGATGAATAAAACACTTGTTTTGATACGTAATCATCACTATTAAATTCTACGCCAGATTCGCGATACACCTTGGACTTATTAGACGCTAGATCAAGCTCATAAATAGTGCTTGGGGTATTGTAGTTACTAAAAGAGTAATAAAGTTTCTCTGCTTTACGTTTTCCGCTAATGCTACCCGAACTGCCAACTCCAGGGAGTGTAATTTCTCTCAATCGATTTCCACTGTAGTCGTACTGATAAACTGTCGACAGTGCATCGATCATGTATTCGGCAAAAAAGTACCCTCCTCCGGTTGAGGGTAGTAGTACGTTTTCAGCCTCAGGAATAAAGTCTTTCCAATTCTTAGGACGGGGATCACTAGCATCCACTGTAACGATTTTTTGATTGGGTGCGTCTTTATCGGTCACTATATAAAGCTTAGTGTCCGCGTTATCAATCACATACGCCTCAGCGTCAGTGTCATCCAGTATCGTGACAAGAGGAGAATTTGGTTCAGTAAGATCTTTCAAATACAGATCGTTACCTGTGGTAGAGATAGCACCTGAAATAATCAGATAACGGCCGTCTTCGGTAACACTTCCTCCTACGTAGCGGCGCTTTTGTTCGGCAGTAGCACCGAATATAACTTTATCCTCTTTTTGCGATGTACCCAGCTGATGGAAGTAAAGTTTATGCTGGTCAGTTTTAGCTGATAACTCGCTTCCTTGAGGTTTATCATAACTTGAATAGTAGAAGCCCTCCTGTCCTCTCCATGCAATTCCAGAAAACTTAACATCGACGATTGGTTCTTCAATGGCCTCTTTTGTTACAGCATCAATGACTAGGATTTTGCGCCAATCACTTCCGGCTTCAGAAATAGAGTAAGCGGCCAAAGAACCGTCTTGGGAAAAACTAAGGGAAGAAAGGGATGTCGTACCATCATCACTAAAGCTATTAGGGTCCAGAAATATCTCTGTTTGGCCGTCCCTAGCTATACGATAAATTACATACTGATTCTGGAGCCCTTCGTTTTTGTAAAAGTAGGTAAATCCTCCTTCCTCAAATGGCGCACCCACCTTCTCATAATTCCACAACTTTTCAATACGATCCCTAATTTTCTCTCTGTAGGGAATCACACTTAAATAATTTTGCGTAACTTTGTTTTGTGCAATGACCCACTCACCTGTTTCATAGCTCATATCATCCTCTAACCAACGATAAGGATCCGGCACTCGAGTATCAAAATACTCGTCAACAACGTTGCCTTTTACCGTTTTGGGATAGTCAAATGTTGCCCGTTCATTTTCGTTTGATAACTGAGGTTCTGAGCAAGATCCCAATAATAAACTCAAAGCCAAAATGCTTAGTAATACTTGTTGGTGATATATTTTCATATTGCTCCACTTCAACTCAATCAGTCAGGAAATCAAACGATTATTCATCAAAGAGACGGGCTGGTCACAAAACAAGCAAAATAGGTTTAATCTTGCTTGTATTCTCTCAAAGTTTAGTCAGAATAACTGTACTTTCATTTTGCCAAGTGTATGCGCCTGAGAGCAAAATAATCAATCATTTAAGTCTTAAATTTTATTTTAGGAGTACGACATTGAAAAACTGGACTTGGGTTTTGATAGCTTTCTGCGTGTCAGCATGTCAAAACAATGATCAACAAACCGTGGTGTCTGGAGCAGACATTAGTATTCAAGGAATTAACTTCATTGAGCAAGTTAATAATCAAAATGCTGACGTAGTTATTCCCTACAGTAAATATGAACTAAACAATGGCCTGACTGTCATTTTGCATCAAGACACTTCGGATCCCCTAGTGCATGTAGACATCACCTACCATGTTGGTTCGGGCAGAGAAGATCTTGGTAAATCAGGTTTTGCTCACTTCTTTGAGCATATGATGTTTCAAGGCTCTGATAATGTGGCTGATGAGCAGCACTTTAAATTGGTTACTGAAGCTGGTGGCACAATGAACGGTTCAACCAATACGGATCGTACTAATTACTATCAGACCGTTCCCGCCAACCAGCTAGAAAAAGTGTTGTGGTTGGAAGCTGATCGAATGGGTTTCTTTCTAGATGCGGTAACCCAAGAAAAATTTGAGGTTCAACGAGAAACAGTAAAAAACGAGCGTGGCCAGCGAGTAGATAACAGACCCTATGGCCAACTTAATGAGCGCGTCTCGGAGGCTCTGTATCCCCAAGGGCACCCCTACTCTTGGCCTGTCATCGGGTATATGGATGACCTTGATCGAGCAGATCTCAGCGACCTCAAAGCGTTCTTTCAGCGCTGGTATGGACCTAATAATGCCACCCTAACCATCGGCGGTGATATAGACAAAACCGCAACCTTGNCTCTCGTTCAAAAATACTTTGGACCCATCTCTGCCGGNCCNCAAGTAGNAATGCCTGAAAAGCCNAGCTTTGAAATTGATGCTGATCGGTATATCTCTATGGAGGACAACGTCCACCTGTCACTCATTTATATGTCATATCCGACNGTTTCACTTCGACATGAAGATGAAGCTCCACTAGATGTTCTATCTAGTATTTTGGGGGGTGGTAAGACATCTCTTCTCTATAAAAACCTTGTTAAAACCCAGATAGCAGTCCAANCCTCAGTAAGNCATCCCTGTGCTGAATTAGCCTGTACNTTTAATTTTTATGCCCTNCCCCATCCAGCTTCCCAAAANTCTCTTGCCGANATCGAGCAAGTTATTCGCGANAGCTTGATAGAATTTGAAGAGCGCGGTGTANANGAGGATGACCTGATTAAGGTCAAAGCAGGAATAGAATCAGGTTCTATATTTGGATTACAAAGTGTCTCAGGAAAGGTGAGCCAACTAGCTGCGAACCAAACATTTTCTAATAACCCAAATTATATTGGGGAAGATATAGCGCGGTACAATGCAGTAACTAAAGAAGACGTAATGCGAGTCTATAAAAAATATATCAAGGACCAACATGCTGTCATTATGAGTGTCGTCCCCAAGGGACAGCTTTCAGCAATCGCAGCCAGTGATAATTTTGTACCCCCTGCCAGAAGCACCGGCGAAAATAATGCAGTGGCGTCTAATACTATTGCCGCTGATAAGAAAAAAGATAACTTTGATCGAAGTAAAATTCCCACTGCTGGGGCCAATAAGGCCGTTGATGTGCCATCTATGTGGGAAAGTAGTCTTGACAATGGCATCTCTATTTTAGGCGCTCAAAGCTCTGAAACTCCGACGACTTCAATGCTTCTTAAAATCCCTGCGGGCCATTATTACTCTTCAAAAGATAAAGCTGGGACAGCACAATTACTGGCTGCCATGTTAAATGAGTCGACCACTCAGCGTAGTGCTGAGGAAATGAGCAATGCGCTGGAAAAACTTGGCAGCAGCATCTCTATATACGCTGGCAATCATTACATGAATGTTAATATCAGTAGTCTTACAAAGAATCTCGATGCAACCTTATTGCTAGCCTATGAGAAACTGAGGCAACCTGCGTTTGTTGAAAGTGAATTTGAGCGATTGAAGAATAATTCNATACANGGTGCCATCAATAACAAAAAAGATGCCGGTTANCTCGCCTCTACAGCTTATAGACAGCTGCTTAATCAAGATAACATTGCTGGAATATCCGGCTCTGGCAACGAAGAAACACTGTCTAATATNTCAATAGGCGATATTAAGGACTTCTATTCCCGGCATCTTAAACCGGCTAATGGCCAANTGATCGTCGTTTCAGACCTAGGCCAAGCTAAAACCAGTCAATCCCTATCGCTCTTTAAAGCATGGGAGGGTTCGGGAGAGAAACTGAGTCTCTCTATCCCCCAACCAGACACTAAACTTGGTGTCATTTACTTGGTCAATAAAGATGATGCAGCCCAATCAGCAATCCGCATTGGTAAGCGCTCTTTGAAAGAAGATATTACTGGTGAGTTTTACAAAGCATCATTAATGAACTTCNCTCTAGGTGGTGCGTTTAATAGTCGGATTAACCTTAATTTACGTGAGGACAAAGGGTATACCTACGGNGCACGCTCTTACTTCAGTGGAGACAAACTCTCGGGCTCATACACTGCTAGCGCAGAAGTTAGAGCTGATGCGACAGATAAATCAATTATTGAATTTGTNNATGAAATAAAANNCTATGCNGANCAAGGNATCAGTGATGAGGAGTTGGATTTTATGCGCAGTGCTATCAATCAAAAAGATGCACTCAAGTATGAAACTCCGCGAGCTAAATTAGGGTTCTTGGCGCAAATTCTNGAACACAATCTAACACCAGGGTTTGTCGATGAGCGCANTGANATAGTAGNNACTATTACNAAAGATGAAATTAACGCATTGGCCACAAAGCACNTAAATATTAATGAGATGCTTATGGTCGTGGTTGGGGATGCCAAGACGCTGCGGCCGCAACTGGAAGCTTTGGGTTACGAGGTAATAGATTACGATATCTAGCCTGCCTCTCGCTCAGTTCGGGGTTAGTGAAATCTAACCCCGATTTGGTTCTCCGAAGAAGAGGGNTTAAATCTCAGTCCTCGCGAAAATGCCCTTTTATATTTGCAGCCATCCACACAAAGGCTGAGTAGGCCGCTACATTTTGAGCGATGTCAGCTGGATTAATTTTGTCAAACGTATCATCCGGCGTGTGATGGAGGTCGAAATAATCCCAGC
This sequence comes from Porticoccaceae bacterium, assembly GCA_002685195.1. Classification (GTDB taxonomy): domain Bacteria; phylum Pseudomonadota; class Gammaproteobacteria; order Pseudomonadales; family Porticoccaceae; genus HTCC2207. The sequence continues at coordinate 1,592 of NYWV01000038.1, read as the reverse complement.
CATTTTGTTTAAGTGTAACCACTGGCATTCCCATCGTCCGCAAAGGCCCCATATCAGGCCCACCTGAAGCTTTATTCCCTCCTAAAGCGATACCCAAAGGCTCGAGAACTTTGTGCATCTCTTGAGCCATAGCGAGCTTACTGTTAGCAAATCTAGTTTCAAAACTCCAAATTTTTCCAGCTCCAAAGTCTGACTCGGCTCCTACTATGTGCTTGTCAATTTCAAACTTGTGTTGCTTGGCATAAGCTNTTGCGCCAACCAATCCAACTTCTTCGGCACCAAACATTACNACTCTAATAGTACGANGAGGTTTTTGGNTCATATCTAGAATCAATTTTGCCGCACCCACTGTTATGCCGATACCTGCTCCATCATCCACTGCGCCAGTTCCTAAATCCCAGCTATCTAAATGGCCACCAATAATAACAATCTCATCAGTGTGACCAGGTATCTCGCCTATTACGTTCCCAGATTGGCGCTTGCCCTTTGTCTCAACATCGATAACTAATTTAACTTCTACTTTCCCTAGCAAAACCGCTCGCCCTAACTGATCGGCGTCCGGTGCAGATAATGCAGCAATAGGAATTTTAGGTAGCCCCTTTTCGTAGCTCATCTGACCCGTATGAGGGAATCGATGATGGTCTGTTCCCACTGATCTGATCAGGGCTGCTGCTGCTCCTCTTTTGCCTGCCTCATTAGCCGCTCCTGACCGTTTTTGTACAGCAACTCCGTAGCCTGATCCGTCTTGAGTCCTTGTCATAAACTCATCTACAAATACGATTTTGTCCTCTAACCCCTCCATAGGAGCATCTTTAAGTGCCTGTAAAGTTGGAAAGATTACAATTTCCCCAGTCAAACCATTAGCAGGGGTTGCAACACTNCCNCCTAAGGCTGTAATAATTAACTTCTGAGGGAACGGAGAAATAATTTCNGCCTGTTCTAANTTACGCTGCCAGTAATCCACTTCAAAAGGCTCAACGCGAACATTTTCGAACCCCAGCTGTTTAAACTTTGCAACGCCCCAATCTCTGGCTCTTTTCTCTGCCTCACTACCCGCCTGACGTTGACCNACTTCTGTGGTTAGNCTCTCTATTATTTTATAGGCCAAATCACTTCTTAAGCTTTTTGANCTCAATTCTTTTGCCTGTTTATANACTATTTCGTCAGTTGCGCTAACCGCATGAACATAACCTATAGTCAACGCTGACAGAAAAATTATTCCTCTAAAAAACTGCATTTATTCACTCCAAATCNGGTNCATCAAATCGANNTTACTTTATAGTCATAGTCTACATTTGTCTTTGAGGTGTTGCCTACATTTTTATCAAAACTGAGATTTTAAGCGNCCATCANCATTTTGATTCGAGTCAACATTTTAAACATGAAGGTAATTATCGATCTCTATTTTGTTGCGTTACTATACATTAGTGACTAGTCTTACTTGGTAGGCATTATTTTCGCCACATTTGTTGTAGATTCAAGTATCTAATACATTCACTATAAAGGACTTTTCTAATGAATATTAAACTAGTAGTTTCCATATTTGCAGCTTTGCTGATTTGTAATGCGTCCTTAGCTGCCCACCATGAGGC
>NYWV01000037.1 GCA_002685195.1 Porticoccaceae bacterium | reverse complement strand
CATGATGAACACGACGAGCATGATGAACACGACGAGCATGATGAACACGACGAGCATGATGAACACGACGAGCATGATGAACATGGTCATGGGGAGTTTGATGTTCACGTATGGCTTGATCCAGAAAATGCCAAAGTTTTGGTGAATGAAATAAAGCAGTCACTGATAGAGCTTGATCCAAGTAATGCTGCTCAATATCAGCTTAATTCTGATGAACTCATGGTTAGGCTAGACCAACTCATTGATGATATTTCAGTCAAACTTGCACCTGAAAAAGAGAAGGGTTTTGTTGTATTCCATGATGCCTATCAGTATTTTGAGGAGCGTTTTGGTCTGTCAGCTGTAGGCTCAATAACGGTCTCACCTGAGGTGATGCCAGGAGCAAGTCGTATCAAAGAGCTCAAAGACAAGATTAATGAGCTGAATGCCCTCTGTGTTTTCTCTGAACCTCAGTTTGAGCCAAAGTTAGTATCAACCGTTATAGAGGGTACAAATGCTAGTACAGGAGTGCTTGATCCACTTGGAGCTTCTATAAAAGATGGTCCTGAGCTCTACTTCACTCTCATAAACAATATGGCAAATAGTCTTAAGGAGTGTCTCTCTAAAAAAGGCTAATTGCTGTTTCATTAATTAAATACTGACTTTATTTATGCTGAAAAATGGATTACAAAAACAGACCTTAGACAATGGAATGACGCTTGATGTCTTTTATAAGGATGGTTTAAAACATGGGAAAGAAGTATACAAATACGCCTCTGGTGCTGTTGCATTAGAGGCTTATTACTCTAAAGGCCTTTTGCAAGGAAAACTGAGAGAATGGAAGGAAGATGGTCAGCTACTTCAAGAGATGACTTATAAAAATAATTTAGAGCATGGCAAGGCTGTAACTTGGGATGAAAAAGGACAGCTTAGTTCAGAAATCATGATGAAAAAAGGAAAGCCCTCTGGTAAGTATATTATTTATGAAGATGGGGTTAAGTCTAAAGAGGGTATTGCTGAGCCTCCCAAGGCTGAACCCCCATCTTGTTCTTGCTGCTAAATTTGAAATAACTTTGAATTATTTTTTCTGGTACTGAGTCATATAGTTCACACTGACATCATCACCCAACTTATATTTCTTTGTGATTGGGTTGTAAGTCATTCCAATCATCGAGCTGATGGATAAATCAGATGATCTAGCCCACTCATCGATTTCGCTTGGACGAATAAACTTTTCATAGTTGTGGGTCCCTTTCGGCAGAAGATTTAGGACATATTCAGCGCCAACAATGGCAAAGAAGTATGACTTGGGGTTCCTGTTAATCGTTGAGAAGAAGACTTGACCTTGTGGCTTCACTAATTTTGAGCAGGCCTCGATCACCAGTGATGGGTCAGGAACATGCTCTAACATTTCAAGGCAGGCGATGACATCAAAAGATTCGGTCTCTTTTTCAGCTAAATCCTCGGCTGATATGGACTGGTAGTCAATATCCAGGCCAGACTCGAGGAGGTGAAGTTTAGCCACTTTAAGTCCTGCTTCAGCGAGATCAATTCCAACAACAGTAGCGCCTTCGAGTGCTAGAGACTCACTGAGTATTCCGCCGCCACACCCGACATCTAAAATGCGCTTACCTTCGAGAGTACCCCCGCACTGCTCTTTGATATAGTTAAGGCGAAGCGGATTAATATCATGTAGCGGTTTAAACTCTGAATTTCTATCCCACCAGCGCGCTGCTAGGGCTGCAAATTTATTTACCTCTTCGTGGTCAACGTTTGAATTCATAGCGCCTTAATAAAGTCGAGTACCTCTTCAGCATGTCCATCCACCTTGACTTTATCCCACTGCTTGAGAATATCTCCATCTGGACTAATAACGAAAGTCGATCTGACAATACCGATGTGCTCTTTACCATACATTTTTTTAAGCTTTAAAACATCAAACTGCTTACACAAAGACTCGTCCTCGTCTGAGATTAGGTCGATTGTGTAGTTGAACTTATTGATGAATTTATCATGCGATGCAATAGAGTCTCTAGAGACACCATAGATCACTGAATTATTTGCAGTAAAGTCATCGTTGAGCCTTGTAAAGTCGTTGCCTTCAATGGTGCACCCAGGGGTGTCATCCTTCGGATAAAAGTAGAGAACAATATTTCTTCCTTGGTCATCAGGAATGTTTACATTTAGATCACTTGTTGCGACACATGTAGTAGGGTTTACTTTATTCATATACGATATAATCTCATGGTTTTAATAAAAGCAGTCATTTTATCATTGATATGCAAAAAATCCGAAATTTTTCTATCATTGCGCACATCGATCATGGTAAGTCAACCATTGCCGATCGCTTCATTCAATTTTGTGGCGGACTCAGTGATCGGGAGATGTCCTCTCAGGTTCTTGATTCTATGGATATTGAGAAAGAGAGAGGCATCACGATTAAGTCACAGAGTGTATCTCTTGACTTTAACTCAAAGGATGGAGAAACCTATCATCTCAACTTTATTGATACTCCGGGACACGTTGATTTTTCTTACGAGGTTTCAAGGTCGTTATCTGCCTGTGAAGGCGCTTTACTCATCGTCGATGCCTCTCAGGGGGTAGAAGCACAAACCGTTGCCAATTGTTATACGGCGATGGATCAGGGCTTAGAAGTATTGGCCGTTCTCAATAAGATTGATCTTCCTGCTGCTGAGCCAGAGAGGGTGGTTGATGAGATTGAAGATGTGGTCGGCGTTGAGGCGCATGACGCGGTTCACGCGAGCGCCAAATCTGGCATTGGTATAGAGGAAATCCTTGAGCAGATAGTAGAGAAAATTCCTGCGCCAGAGGGTGATTTAGATGCCCCAATTAAGGCGCTCATTATTGATTCATGGTTTGATAATTATCTTGGCGTTGTCTCCTTAATAAGAGTCATTGACGGAGAGATAAAACCCAAAACAAAAATTAAAATCTTTTCAAACAAGAACGAGCATCTTGTAGACGAAGTTGGTATTTTTACCCCTAAGAGAACAAAAACGGAAAGCTTAAAGGCTGGTGAAGTTGGCTTCTTAATAGCGAGCATTAAAAACATTGATGGCGCTCCAGTAGGCGATACAATAACAGGAAGCAAGAATCCTGTTGATGTCCCTCTTGAGGGATTTAAACCGGTTCAGCCAAGAGTGTTTGCCGGCTTATTTCCGACCTCGGGTGAGGACTATGAAAAATTCAGAGACGCGCTAGCAAAACTGCGATTGAATGACGCAGCACTTCAGTACGAGCCAGAAAACTCTGATGCTCTCGGGTTTGGATTTCGAATTGGTTTCTTGGGTCTTCTTCATATGGAGATCGTTCAAGAGAGACTTGAGCGTGAATATGACCTCGATCTAATTACGACTGCGCCAACTGTAATCTATGAGATTCTAGATACCAAGGGGAACGTTTCCAGAATTGATAGCCCTTCAAAGCTGCCTCCACCGCAAACCATTGCTGAGTTCAGGGAGCCAATCATCACAGCAAATATATTGGTGACGAGTGAGTATGTTGGGCCTGTCATCAGTCTCTGTGTTGAAAAAAGAGGCATTCAAAAGAGTATCAACTATATGGGAAGGCAAGTCTCGATTATTTATGAGTTGCCTCTGAATGAGGTTGTGCTTGATTTCTTTGATAAACTGAAATCAGTCTCACGCGGATTTGCCTCGATGGACTACCAATTNGAGCGCTACCAGACNTCTGACTTAATCCGCCTNGATATTCTNATTAATAATGAAGGTGTTGACGCTTTAGCACTCATTATTCATAGAGACAACTCGGTCTATAAAGGCCGTGAAATTGCTGAAAAAATGAAAGAGCTTATTCCAAGACAGATGTTTGACGTCGCCATTCAGGCCTGTATTGGCGTTAAGATCATCTCTAGAACCAATGTCAAAGCGCTCAGAAAAAACGTGACCGCTAAGTGTTACGGCGGTGACATCACCCGAAAAAGAAAGCTACTTGAAAAGCAGAAGAAAGGTAAGAAGAGAATGCGCTCGATTGGAAGGGTGGATATTCCGCAAGAAGCGTTTCTTGCTGTTCTTCATATCGACTAAAGCATCTCCTCGAGCTTTTTGAACCAGTCGGTGTGATCTTTGACGCAGACCAGCGTCGGCTTAATCTCAGGAGACTCCATAGTGCTTCCTAGTGGCGCCATCATCCAGCCCCTTGCAGGAGAGAATCTTGGCGACCTTGAGCCACACTTTTTACAAAAGGCNTTNCCAAAAGTATTGGGCTCTTCCATCGCATACTCACCCACCATCTCTTTGCCTGAAAGCCATTTAAATTGCTCAGCCTTCACAAACAGGTTGGTTGCAAACGCTGCGCCAGTTGCCTTTCTGCAGCGTGAGCACTGACACATACCAAAAAATTCATAGGGCCCTGATAGTTGCCAGGAGACCTCACCACATAGACACTCACCCTTTAATGTTTTGTATGTTTTCATAAGGCTAACATTATGCTGCTAAAACCTCTATAAAGAACTTCGTTCCAAAATANGATAAGACGAGAACTGCGAAGGCAGCTTGGGTCGATAAGACAATGAGCTTNCCTCTCCATCCAAAGACCATGTGGCCAAATAATATGACAGCAAAACCGATCCAAGCCATGACCGATAAGATTGTTTTGTAGGTCAGCTGCTGAGTGAAGAAATCAGAAATATAAAAGTACCCCGATATTAATGAGAGCGTGAGCAGTAAAAAACCCATCTTTAGTGTCTGATAGAGAAAGTCTTCCATGGTTTGAAGTGCTGGAAGTTTGTCTACAAAGGTGTTGAAGTTATGCTCGTGCAGTAGGCGCTCTTGAATACTCAAAAGGATCGATTGACCAACCGCAAGAGCGAGAAGGGCATAGGCTCCAATTGATAAAAAAACATGCGCAGCAATCGAAATAGAAAGGAGTTTTCCTTCACTTCCAGGAAACAAAAAGGAGACAATCACAGCTATAGCGCTGAGCGGGTATACCAGCATCCCCAAAGAGTGAATCGGTTTTGTGAAGGAGGTTAAAAACAATAACGTTGCTACAACCCATGCCACAAAAGAAACACTCACCGTNAGNCCAAAAAAAACGCCGTTNTGTTGCCACATTTCAAACANTATGTATCCGTGCGAGGAGACGGCNACTAAGAGCATTAAATTGACGACTAATCGATGTTGGCTTGTCACTGTGTCTAAGACAAAATAGCGCGTCAGAAGAAGNCCGGCGAGCAAATAAGCAATAAATGGTAGAGTGTGTAGTAAAGGCATCTCTAGCTTTGTCTTTGCAAAAGATTATATAATACGATATTTCAATGAGCTAGAAAGCAATGTTTGATAATTTAACAGATCGTCTATCCAATAGTTTTAAGGCCCTTCAAGGCAAAAATAAATTATCTGAAGGCAACATTAAAGAGGCTATTCGTGAAGTCAGAAGATCTCTTCTTGAGGCCGATGTAGCGCTTGATGTCATTAAGTATTTCATTGAACGNGTTCAAACCAAAGCGGTAGGTCTTAAGGTAGGTGAAGGACTCAGCCCATCCCAAGCCTTTGTCAAGCTAGTCGAGTCGGAGTTAACTGAGGTTATTGGTGGTCAAAACGAATCCTTAAACCTCTCNACTCAGCCACCAGCTGTTGTCATGGTTGCNGGTCTTCAGGGCTCTGGTAAGACAACGTCCATTGCAAAGCTTGCTAGGTTCCTTAAGGAGGAGCAAAAAAAGAAAGTGCTTGTTGTAAGTGCAGATGTCTACAGGCCTGCTGCNATAGAGCAGTTGAAAGTTCTTGCAGAACAGATCGATGTTGATTTTTTCCCATCAACGATTGATGACAAGCCTGAAAAAATAGTCAGTGANGCTAAAAAGCAAGCNCAATCTCAGTTNCACGATGTACTCTTAGTCGATACCGCAGGCAGACTTGCGATTGATGAGCAGATGATGTCAGAGATNCAAGTGCTTCAANAGAAAGTCAACCCTATTGAGACACTATTCGTTGTTGATTCAATGACCGGTCAAGATGCAGCTCATACTGCAAAAGCATTCTCAGATAAACTCCCATTGACNGGCGTCATNCTCACGAAGACGGATGGTGATGCTAGAGGTGGTGCGGCNCTTTCAGTNAGNCATATCACTGGCAAGCCTATTAAATTTATGGGTGTGGGTGAGAAAACTGATGCTCTAGAACCTTTTCATCCAGATAGGATTGTTTCTCGAATCCTTGGAATGGGAGATGTCCTCTCTCTGGTTGATGAAATTTCTAAGAAGGTTGATCANAAGAAAGCCCAAAAAAATGTTCAAAAAATGGCAAAAGGCCGATTTGATCTNGATGATATGAGAGATCAGTTGATGCAGATGCAGGAGATGGGCGGAATGGGTGCTTTGATGGATAAACTTCCTGGAATGGGGCAAATTCCACAAAGCGTTAAAAATCAGGTGATTGGTGACTCTGAGAGCTCCAGAATGATTGCGATTATTAATTCAATGACNCCTAAAGAAAGAAACCACGTGAATTTAATTAAAGGTTCTCGCAAAAAGAGAATTGCAGCTGGTTCGGGGACCGATGTTCAGCATGTCAATAAATTGTTGAAGCAGTTCGAAAAAATGCAAAAAACAATGAAAAAGATGAAGGGTGGCAAGATGAAAAAGATGATGCAGCAGATGGGTGATATGCAGGGGCAGGGCGGTATGCCTGATATGTCGCAGATGCCCGGCTTTGGAAATAAAAAGTTTCCATTTTAGATTCATCCAATTATTTTCACTGAAGCCCCTTGAAGTTTATAGTTTTTGATATAAAATTCGACCAATTGTTTAGCCTAGAGTATCGATGAAACTAAATCTTAGAATCTTAACACTTCTATTGATAGGCCTCTTTTCAATGCTCTCTTCGGTATCTTATGCCGATGAGACGCCTGAATCGGTCCAGCTTACGTTGGCAGTTACAGCAGCTGACAGGATCAGTTTAACGTCTGTCAAGATGGTTGAAAAAGGTTTGAATGCTTATGAAGCTATTAAGCAGTTAGTTGTTGTAGGAGTGAAAGATACAAGCTATGGTCCACAAATCATNTCTCTGGGNGGNGTTGAGGCTATTGGAAATACCTANTGGGCTTTGTATGTGAACGGCTCGATGTCGATGGTTGGAGCGCAAGATGTGATTCTTTTAGACGACACATTTATTCGCTTGAATATGGAAGACTTTTAAGATATTATTGTTTCAAATTTAATGGAGAGAAAAGATGGACAATCAAGATTATAAACTGAACTCAAGTTTTAGTTATTTAGTTATTTTGGCAGTCTTAATTGCCCTAGGTGTTGCAGGAAGACTGCTTCCGCATCCACCAAACTTTACGCCGATGGCGGCGATTGCNCTGTTTGCAGGCTTTATTTTCGTTAAGAGATATATGGCNGTTNTTGCTGTAGTGGNAACAATGCTTCTNTGTGATTACTTTGCCTTTGGNACATTGTCTGCAGAATGGTTTGGGTCTAAGTCCATGTTTGTTGTTTANTTGGCATTACTGTTTCCAATTGTATTTAAGAACTTTCTTCAGAAAAAGCTCGGTGTTTTGAGAATAGCGGGNGCAGCTCTTGCGAGCTCAAGCGTGTTCTTTATAGCAACGAATTTTGCAGTTTGGGCGTTCTCTCCGATGTACGCAAAAACATTTGAAGGTCTCGTTCTTTGCTATACGATGGCGATTCCTTTTTTCCAAAACACAATTGCTGGAGATCTCATCTGGTCAGGTGCAATCTTTGGATCTTACTTGGCTTTGCGTAACTACTCAAATTTGCAAATTTTCAATCAGAAAGATTCTTTAATTTTTAATTAAAGTTTTTGTTTTGATCAATGATTTTTTAAATTGATCAAATTGATGCTATGAGTAATCATTTAAAAGGACTCTTAATGACTATCTTTGCGGTAGTCATCCTCAGCCCTGATTCAGTTTTAATTAGATTAGTCGAGGATGCATCCCCCGATGTTGATAGTTGGACGGTGCTTTTTTGGAGAGGAGCTTTATATGCAGTTGGAGTCTCGACACTGGTCTTTTTAAAGTATCGCTCTAAGACCATATCAGAATTCAAAAATATTGGAAAGGGCGGCTTGTTAATTGGTTTCTTTTCAGGCATTAGTACAGGAACCTTTGTCTTTGCTATTGTCTACACATCGATTGCAAATGCTCTCGTTATTATCAGTACGGGCCCCATCATGATTGCCATTGTGGCGTGGGTCTTGCTTCGAGAGAAGTCTAGCCTGGTGACCTGGATTGCAATGATTATTGTTTTTATTGGAATTTATATTGTGATGAGTGGCAGTGTCGGCGGTAAGAGCCTTGTGGGTGACTTTTTTGCTCTTATCACTGCTGTAATGATGGGCTTTACCTTTACGCTGACTAGAAAATATAAAGACATCAATATGGTCCCTGTGAATGCCATTGGTGGCCTCATTGCAGCAATAATAGCTGTTTTTATGGCCAATACCATAGCGATTCCCAAAGAGGTTGTGACTTACATTATTGCAATGGGCGTCATACTTTCAATCTCCTTTAGTTTAATCACCATCGCGCCAAGGTATATGCCTGCTGCTGAAGTTGGAATGATTATGCCTTTAGAGACTGTTCTGGGTTCGTTGATTGCGTGGTATATCATTAAAGAGGAACCAACAATGAATGCTCTCATTGGAGGCTCTATCGTTATCGTTACGTTATTCTTACATTCCTGGTATAGCACCAATCAAGCTCATAAACTTGAAAAAATCTAGGAACTATTAGATGTCAAATCATTTAAAGGGGCTTTTAATTGCATTTTTTGGTGTCTTGGTTTTGACTCCTGAGGGTATTTTAGTTAAGTTAGCCAATTCAGACAGTTTCACTATTTTATTCTGGAGAGGGTTATTTTTAACATTAAGTATTCTGGTCATTTTGCTCATTAGTTACCGCTC
>NYWV01000036.1 GCA_002685195.1 Porticoccaceae bacterium | reverse complement strand
TGTTAGGCCTGCCGCCAGCGTTCAATCTGAGCCATGATCAAACTCTTCAGTTTAATCTTTAACCTCACCAATTAAGGAGAGGGAACGGTTACGCAAAACTTGCTTTACCATTCAAAATCTCAGTTTCATAAAACTGTACAAATCACATTCATAAATGAATCGATGAGTCACTTGCTTATGATATTTAATTATCCAATATCAACTAGCAAGTGCCCACACGCATTGCTTGATTATATTTTTAAAGAGCATTCGCTACTAAGAGCGGGACGCGTATTCTATAGATGCGGGCCCCTTTGTCAACAGATTGAAGAGAATTATTACGGATTCTTTTCACTTACATTTCTTGACGCTTGTTTCGGTTCCGAACATTGCTGTTGGGAGCGCGCATTCTAGCGGCAAAGATTTGCTTGTCAACCGATTAAAAGAAATAAATAAAATTAATTAGTCGTTCCCTTTACTACTGTAGTGCAATGTTGCCTGCCCCCCAGTAGGAGCGCGCATTCTACAGACAGACGGAGTACTGTCAACAAGTATTTATATTTATTTTGAAGTCCCACAAAACCTAAGGGTCTGACGCGTTAAATGCGCTGAAATAAATGATATTTTTTCTTGCCTAATTTGACGAGATAATAGCGGTCATAGATCCCACCTTTGGGAGGGAAAAGATCGGCAGTTCGCATATTGTCTTCCAAGCCTTTAGCTTGCCCATTAATCAATACTGAATTTCGACTGAGCGCATCTTTAACTTCCCGGCCAGATTTCACCATACCAGCCTCCACCAGGAGATTAGTCAGGGGTTTATCTTGCAGGTCCAAATCAGACAAGGAAGAGCTGGGCAGCCCGTCCTGACAGAGCTGCTCAAAATCTTGCTCAGACAAATCCGAGAGCTCACCGCTAAACATAGCTTCAGTTATCCGCAAGGCAGCATTGAGGCCGTCATCACCATGAACCAGGGTGGTCGCTTCACGAGCCAATATTCCTTGCGCCTTCGGACGACCCGAAGCTGCTTTGTCTTCGATTTCAATATCACTGATCTCAGCCAAGGATAAAAACGTAAAGTAGCGAAGAAATTTATACACGTCTGCGTCAGCAACATTTAGCCAAAACTGATAGAAACTATAAGGCGAGGTTTTTGTAGCATCGAGCCATATCGTCCCTGATTCTGTTTTGCCAAATTTCGAGCCATCTGCTTTTGTCACTAGAGGCACTGTCAATGCAAAACACTGAGATTGATTTTGTCTGCGACTTAAGTCGATACCACTTACTATATTGCCCCATTGGTCACTGCCACCTATTTGCAAAGTACAATCGTATCGGCGGTTGAGCTCAGCAAAGTCCCATCCTTGAAGCAAAGAGTAAGAAAACTCAGTGAACGAGATACCTGCTCCCTCTCTATCTAATCTCTGCTTCACTGACTCTTTCTGGATCATTGTATTAATGGAGAAGTGTTTGCCAACATTTCTCAAGAAATCCAAAACGTCGACACCGGCAGTCCAATCTAAATTATTGACGGCCTTCGCGGCTATGGGTGATTGGTCGTCAAAATTTACAAACTGACTTGTTTGACGTTTTAGTTTATCAACCCAGCCAGCAACTGTTTCAGGGCTATTTAGCTTGCGCTCTTCAGCCTTAAAACTAGGATCACCAATTAACCCGGTGGAGCCTCCCACCAAGACTATCGGTCTATGCCCTGCATCCTGAAATCGCTTCAAAACCAGCAAAGGGACCAAGCTACCTATATGCAAACTATCTGCAGTAGGATCAAAACCACAATAAAGCGTTCGCGACTCGTCAAGATGTTTCAATAGATCTTGATCGCCAGAATACTGCGCTACAAGTCCACGTTGAGTTAATTCTTCGATTAACTGATTTCCAGTGAGATTTATCTTCATTCGTTTTTAATACTTAGATTGATTGATCGATAACGCTTTAGTCGAGCGCCTGTAATTACTGGTTAGTTTAACAGATATAGTGAAGGTTAAGACCATTTTTCAACTTAATCTCATTCACTTGTGATGCCTTTACTGACTCACGATATTGTATCTTCCTAATCAATCACGCTAAACTCTGGCTAGTTTACTATTGGCGGTGGGTTACGGTGGTCAAAAAAACGCAAAAAGTCGCTAATCGAATTCTGTTTTTTACTCGGAACTTCCCGCGCCGTAATTTATTATTCATCGGTGGTATTTTCACACTTTTAGCCATCCTTTCTGTGGTGCCTGAAGATGAACCTGATCGGACTAAATTGGTTACAGAACCTATTTTGGTCCCGATCGAATTTGAGCCGTTGGAGATTGTTAACAACCAGATCGATCTCCACTGGAGGTCAGAGGAAGTGGGCAAGGGAGATAATTTATCCACCCTTTTCTTACGTGCTAAATTTTCTGCTAAGGATGTCCATGAAATTTCAACTTCGCCTAAAGGAAAACTGCTGCGAAATCTTTTTCCCGGCGAATCTTTGCGTTTTGGAACGGACAAAGACTCGAATCTGCTTCAGGTGCATTATGTAAAGTCCCCTCTCGAAAAGTATGTTTACACCCGCCAAGGAAATAAGTATCAAGCTGAAAAGCGACTGCGAGAACCCGAAATTCTATTGAGTTACAGAGAAGGGGTAATTAAAGACTCTCTCTACCTTTCAGGCAAAGAGGCCAACTTGCCTGACAAGCTCATAATGGAAATGGCTAATATCTTTGGATGGGATATTGATTTTGTTTTTGACATTCGTCCAGGAGACTCATATTCACTGCTTTACGAAGATCGCTTCATCGATGGAGAAAAGTTAGGTGTGGGCAATATTATCGCCGCGTCTTTTACAAATCAAAAGAAGACCTTTGATGCTGTTCGCTACACTAACAAAAAAGGCCAGAGTGATTACTACACCCCCGAAGGGTTTAGCATGCGCAAAACATTCTTGCGAACCCCTTTAGATATTTTCCGTATTAGTTCAGGGTTTAATTTACGCCGTAAACATCCTATACACAAAAAGATCAAAGCCCACCGCGGCGTGGATTATTCAGCACCAAGGGGCACACCAGTCTATGCAGCCGGCGCAGGCAAAGTCATCGAGTCAGGATTTAGTAAATACAATGGTAACTACGTGTTTATACAACACGGCCAAACCTACGTAACCAAGTACTTGCACTTAAATAAAAGAAAAGTGCGCAGAGGCCAAACTGTAAAACAACGTCAACTTATTGGTACAGTGGGGTCAACTGGTTACTCCACCGGCAACCATCTTCACTATGAATTCTTAGTTAATGGCGTCCATCGCAATCCCCGTACGGTAAAACTGCCCCAGGCAAGACCTATCACCGCAAATGAAAGGGTGGCCTTTAGACAGACAGTCGAACCTATGTTGTCTCAGTTGGCTGAGTACCAAGATAAGTCACAGTTAGCATTGGTGGAAGGCAATTCATCAAATGCCAATTGATCACAAATTATGACCGCGCCTGATATCTACATTGGGCTCATGTCTGGCACCAGCATTGATTCGGTTGATGCTGCCGCCGTAAGCTTTGGTCAAGACAACCTTAGGCTATTAGGCACTCATAACCATGACATTCCTGCTACCTTAAAAAAAGCGATTCTAGGACTTTCTGAGCCAGGAATCGACGACGTTCTACTCTACAGTCAAACTGATAACGAAATTGGGGAGTTATTTGCGCAAGCTACCCTAGCACTCATGTCAAAGCTAAATATTACGGCCAGCCAAGTTAAAGCCATAGGTTCTCATGGCCAAACAGTGCGTCATCAGCCACCCGGCATAAAAAACGGATTTAGTCAGCAGATTGGTAATCCTAATTTAATTGCAGCCCAAACTGGATGTTCTGTTGTAGCCGATTTTAGGCGCGCAGATATGGCACTTGGAGGGCAGGGCGCGCCTCTAGTTCCGGCATTTCATAAATCACTATTCAGTCATTCTGAGCAAGTGCGAATCATTTTGAATATTGGCGGGATTTCGAATATTACAATCTTATATCCAGACGGTAAGTGCCAAGGCTTTGACACTGGCCCTGGGAATATGCTTCTTGATGGATGGTGCTCTAAAAATAGAGGGGAGCCATATGATAATGGAGGTGAGTGGGCCTCCAGCGGAACTCCTTCCATACCTCTACTCAATCAATTAATGCAACATCGATTCCTTGATTTAACGCCACCAAAAAGTACAGGAAGAGAAGATTTCAACTTAGCGTGGCTAGAAAAACAAGTTAGGTCTTATCCTTTATCACCTGAAGATATCCAATCAACTTTAACTCTATTTACCGTCGAGACCATCGCTCAAGGTATGGCCTCTATCTCCGCGCCAATAGACGGAATTTTTGCCTGCGGTGGAGGTGTACACAATGCAAAATTAATCAGCGAACTGAATCTCAGTTTATCTACCCGTAATCTTCCAGAAATTAATTTAACATCCGAAATTGGTCTTGACCCCGACTGGGTAGAAGCCTGCGCATTTGCTTGGCTTGCTAAACAGCGCGTAGAAAAGAAGGTCGGAAATCTTCCGTCAGTAACAGGAGCATCTAAAGCGGTAGTCTTAGGTGGGCTCTACTTACCCTGAAGTCTAATCGAACAAGTTAAATAGAGAACGAGGCTCCACATCCACAGGTAGTGGACGCATTGGGGTTGGTGATGATAAATCGAGAACCCATTAATCCAACCTCATAATCAACGGTGGATCCTGCTAAATATTGAAAACTTAAAGAATCAATTAATACTGTCACTCCATCACGACTTACCGGAGTATCGTCTTCAGCCATGCCTTCTTCAAAAGAGAACCCATACTGGAATCCAGAACAACCTCCGCCGGTTACAAAAACTCTGAGCTTGAGCTCTTCATTATCTTCCTCGGCCTTTAAGCTCTGCACTTTAGCCACAGCTCGGTCGGTAACTTCCAACGCCGTAGGTGTGTATGTTTGAATTCCTGACATAAGTGCTCCGCAACAATGAACCGGACGCGGTTCTAGTTGTCTATTTTTCCTTGTAAGTTAATTTTTGCCTGTACTGGGGGCCGAATCTTGCTTACCATTAGCATTGTTCTTCTGCGGAATAGCGCTTACATTTGTTGCCGGAACTTCATGGACCAAGTTCCCCGCAACATGAGCCCCACGCTCAATCTCAAGGGTATTATAATATATATTTCCCTCTACTACTGCTTTTGCAGCAAGTCTTGCATTCTTTGACGCGAAAATATCGCCCTTGATGTGACCATTAACGACTACTGTGGGCGCAGACATCGTACCCTCCACTTCCCCACCATTTAACACTCTCACTTGAGCATTCTCATCGGCAGTGGTTACTTTCCCAATGACTGACCCCTGCACCTCTAAACTCCCCAAAAAGTCGAGGTCTCCCTCCAACCTAGTTCCCTCAGCAATAAGGGTTGTTGGCTGTGTGGATGAGCCATAATTAGACCCATCTTGTTTATTGCTTTTGTTAAACATCGTTCACTCCTCAACAACCCAGTCAAAAGTTTTATCATCGGAGACTTTCTTGCTCCACGAATATCTTAAAACAATCCTGACTTTATCAGGATTGAAACCCTCCGGTAAGGTTAAAACACCCTGGTTAATCAAAAAATACTTAAATTTTAACCTAATTGGCATTTCCGCAATATTTGAATCTAAATCTGACAAGGGTAAAGTCAACACTCGGTCGCCTTTGTTACCCATCACAGTTATCTCGGCAATAACATTTGTGACCTGCATCTTTGCAGTTTTCTGCCTTGCAACCCAGCGATAAGCCAACTGCTCTTCACTTATCTGAGTAAGGCTAAATTTAGCTACAGACAATCCGCTTGGCTGACTTCCATCACTTAGTAATTCTCTATAAAGCCCCAACTGTTCTTCATTCTCGAAAATCTGTTTTTGTAAAACAATCATTTCCTGGCGCGCATTCTCTAGCGCTGCTGCATCAACTGCTGTATTTAGACGCATCATCTCAAGCTCTGTAGTTTTTATGTCCAAGGATTGAGCGAGCCTCAAAACCTGTTCGCTCAACGCTTGGTGCTCTGACTGAAGCTCCTCTTGTCTAGACTGTTGCCACCAAATTCCAAGGATAAAAGAGACTATGCAAACACCCAAGAACGCCGCAAAAAACCAGTATTTATATCCTTTTCTATGGGTAACCACAACCGATCTTCGCTCTGGCATTAAGGTAACAACCCAGGAGCAGTCAGACCAGATGTTTCAGGTAAATCAAACATAAGATTCATGCATTGAATGGCTTGACCAGATGCACCCTTAGTCAAGTTATCTTCTACCACTAGCACAACAACCTTAGTCCCACCGTTAGGCCTATGCACAGCAATTTGGCAAAAATTAGATCCTCTAACCGACCGTGTCTCCGGATGACTTCCTGCAGGTAGCACAACAACAAAGGGTTCTTTCTCAAACTGACTTTCAAATAAGGCTTGTACATCCACATCGGTATCCACCAAATTGGCATAAATGGTGGTGTGTATGCCACGATTAATTGGTAGCAAATGTGGAACAAAGGTAACGCCTACAGTCTGACCTGCAATATCAGCTAGGCCCTGTTCTATCTCTGGCTGATGACGATGTCCAGATACTCCATAGGATTTAAAACTATCACTTGCCTCTGATAATAAATTCGAAATATTCGCCTGCCTTCCAGCGCCACTCACTCCTGATGCTGAATTAGCAATCACATCATTCATGTCAATGCATGCAGCAGTTAACAAAGGAAGTAACCCAATTTGCACACTGGTGGGATAACACCCAGCACAAGCCACTAAATCAGCTTTTATAATTTTTGCACGGTTAAATTCTGGCAATCCATAGACTGCACAATCCAGCAAGTCTTGCGCCAAGTGAGGTTGTCCGTACCACTGTTCCCAAACCGCAACATCCCGGATACGAAAGTCTGCAGACAGATCAATAACCTTAATACCTGCATTTAGCATCTCAGGCACAGTTGACTGAGCAACTCCGTGAGGTGTCGCAAAAAAGACTAGATCGCAATTTTTTAGATAGCTCATCTCTGGAGCTACAAAGGATAAACCTATATGTCCACGCAGGTTCGGGTAAATATCCGACACTAAAGTACCCTGGTCACTGCGCGATGTGACTGCAGTTATCTCCACCTCAGAGTGGTTAATAAGCAAACGTATTAACTCTGCGCCTGTATAACCTGTCCCACCAACAATGCCAACTTTGATCACCTGATCCTCTCTTTTCAATATCCAGAATGCGCTAAGCCGCCTATAATACCGTAAAGTGACTCAAGCAACTAAGGGATTACTTTCCAAATCCTTGGAAATATCAGCCTAAGAGGCCTTAATTAAATGTATCAATGGGTATTAGCCTTCCATATTATTGCTGTGATCTGCTGGTTTGCAGCTCTTTTTTATCTGCCTCGACTGTTTGTTTATCACGCGATGTCTGAGGATGAAATAAGCATTGAGCGCTTCAAGCTTATGCAACGTAAGCTTTATCGCGGCATTGCTAATCCGTCGATGATTGCCACCATCATCTTTGGGCTTTGGCTCGTTACTTTGGTGCCGGCGTATCTGAACGAAATTTGGTTCCAGCTGAAAGCAGGGTTGGTCTTGCTTCTTATCGGTTACCATCATATGTGTCTTTCACATATGAAAAGACTAGCGGAAGATCGCAATGATAAAACCCACGTTTACTTTCGGGTCTTTAATGAAGTTCCAGTCTTAATCTTAGTGGGCATAGTAATTTTAGTTGTTGTAAAGCCGTTCTAATAAGACCAAATAGCCTCACATCTCGTAATCAAGGATAATGTCGTTTTCACACTCAAGTAAACAGCCGAACCTTAGGGAAAATTAATGCCGCATACAGAAAAAATTTCACGCTCTCAACAGCTATTTGAAGCTGCCCAAAAAAGCATTCCTGGCGGAGTAAATTCACCGGTTCGCGCCTTTCGTGCGGTAGGAGGAACCCCGGTTTTTTTTGATCGTGCCAGTGGCGCCTATATGTATGATGCAGATGGTAATCGTTATATCGACTACGTTCTATCTTGGGGGCCGATGCTATTGGGGCATGGCAATGAGACGGTTTTACAAGCCATTCGTGAACAACTAGAAAAGGCAATGACTTTTGGCACCCCCACAGAACTTGAGATTCAGTTAGCTGATAAAATTTGCAGCATCGTCCCAGGTATGGAATTGATACGCATGGTCAACTCTGGTACGGAAGCAACGATGAGTGCCATCCGCCTCGCTAGGGGCTATACAG
The DNA here is from genome assembly GCA_002685195.1 of Porticoccaceae bacterium. GTDB lineage: Bacteria > Pseudomonadota > Gammaproteobacteria > Pseudomonadales > Porticoccaceae > HTCC2207. The sequence goes on along the minus strand of NYWV01000036.1, from coordinate 62,852 downwards.
GACGAGACAAAATTATTAAGTTCGAGGGCTGCTACCACGGTCATTCAGACTCGTTGCTCGTCAAAGCGGGTTCTGGTGCCCTGACCCTTGGAGTCCCGAGCTCCCCGGGTGTACCTGCAGGTTTAGCTGATCACACGATAACACTCAACTACAATGATATTGACCAAGTAAAACAGGTGTTTGCGGAGATAGGCGAGCAAGTTGCTTGCATCATTGTAGAACCTGTTGTGGGGAATATGAACTGTGTGCCCCCAATTCCCGGATTTTTGGAAGCTCTTAGAGAATGCTGCACTGCCAGTGGTGCGCTGCTAATCATTGATGAGGTAATGACTGGCTTTCGCATCAGTCAGCAGGGAGCCATCGGTTACTACAATATTGATGCTGATCTGATCTGTCTTGGCAAGGTAATTGGCGGTGGTATGCCAGTAGGTGCTTTTGGTGGCAAGCGCGAAATCATGGAACATATAGCTCCCCTTGGTCCTGTTTACCAGGCCGGCACCCTTTCAGGCAATCCGGTGGCTATGGCCTCTGGCCTTGCAACACTTAATTTAATTTCTGCCCCAGGCTTTTTAGAGCCTGTTAGTAATCGCACCACACAACTAGTCGACGGTTTAGTTCAACGAGCGACAGCAGCGGGCATACCGCTAACGAGTAATCATGTCGGTACAATGTGGGGAATCTTCTTCTCTGAGGAAGATAAAATCATTAACTACAATCAAGTCATTAAGTGTGACACTGATCGTTTTGCGAAATTTTTCCATGGCATGTTACAAGAGGGGGTATATCTTGCTCCTGCATCCTACGAAGCTGGATTTATGTCTGCGGCACATACGGACCAAGATATTGAAGATACGCTAAGTGCAGCTGAGCGGGTTTTTGCTAAAATCTAGGCAATCATAAAAAGTAATATTTATGTGGCAGTTCGGTTTTTTGCGTATCATGTGCTTTTAATTACAAGCTAAGTTAACTATTTTTGCGTAGCCGGAGTATCCATGAGCTTTAAAACTAACCGCGGACCATACCCCTACACTCGTATGCGTCGCGCTCGTGCAAGGGATTTTTCTCGCCGTTTAGTGTGTGAAACAACGCTATCAGTCAACGATCTTATCCTGCCGATGTTCGTCGTCGACGGGATATTGCAATCAGATCCGGTGGATTCTATGCCGGGCGTGAATCGGTTATCTATCGATTTGCTTGTACTTGAAGCAAAAGAGATAGCTGCCCTAGGGATTCCAGCTATCGCTCTCTTTCCAGTTGTCGATCAAGAATTAAAAACAACTTTAGCTGAGGAAGCCTACAACCCAGAAGGTCTGGTTCAACGTGCGGTTAAAGCATTAAAAACGTCAGTGCCAGAACTGGGGATCATCACAGATGTTGCCTTGGACCCATTCACCCTTCACGGCCAAGATGGCATCATAGATGAAGGTACTGGTTATGTTATCAATGACGTGACTAACGAAGTTTTAATCAAGCAAGCACTTTCACATGCGCAAGCGGGTGCTGACATCGTAGCTCCATCTGACATGATGGATGGGCGCATTTGCGCGATCCGTGAGGAGCTCGAGGATAATGGATTTGTCAACACGCAGATTCTAGCCTACTCAGCTAAATATGCCTCTAATTACTACGGGCCATTTCGCGACGCAGTAGGTTCGGCAGAGAATATTCAAGGTGGTGATAAAAAAACCTATCAGATGGATCCAGCCAATAGCGACGAAGCATTGCATGAATGTGCTTTGGATCTCGATGAAGGCGCAGATATGATTATGATTAAGCCGGGCATGCCTTACCTGGATATCTTAAAACGAGTGAAAGATGAGCTGAAAGCACCGACTTTTGTTTATCAAGTCAGCGGTGAATTCGCTATGCATTGTGCTGCATTTGAAAAGGATTGGTTAAATAGGGACCAAGTTATCATGGAGTCTCTTCTCGCATTTAAACGAGCCGGTGCTGATGGGATTTTGACCTACTTTGCCAAAGAGGCGGCTCACCTTCTAACTCGCGGCGATTAATCTTGCGTCTAGATAAATACATCAGCAATGCCACGGATCTTTCGCGTTCTGAAGTAAAGCGAATGATTAAAGCTGGGGTGGTGGAGATCGAATATCAGATTGTGACCAACCCCGCCACAAAAGTAATCTCGGACCAGGAGGTTAGCTTAGATGGTTCAATTATCAATGCCTATAAGCATCGCTACTTCATGCTCAACAAGCCAGCCGGAATCGTTTCCGTAACCAAGGATGCAAATTATCCTACAGCAATAAGTCTTATTTATGAGCATCGCAGTGAAGAGCTGCAAATTGCTGGTCGCCTGGATGTTGACACCACGGGCCTACTATTAGTAACTGATGACGGAAAATGGAATCATCGCCTTACCTCTCCGCGGTCTAAATGCAGCAAAATATATGCAGTAACCTTAGCTAATCCCATAGATTCGGACTACAGCGATATACTTGCTAACGGGGTATTGTTAGAGGGTGAAAAGCATCGCTGCCTGCCTGCGACCATGGAACAAATAGACAGCCATTGTTTAACCCTCGCCATTGGTGAGGGTAAGTATCATCAAGTAAAGCGAATGTTTGTCGCCCTGGGAAATCACGTTGTCAAACTCCATCGCTTCCAAGTTGGAGATATTGTGCTTGATGATGATTTAGCCGAGGGTGATTACAGGGCACTTTCTGATGCTGAGGTCGCCTCCATATGACAACTAAAAAGTTCTCTCTACAACGGCCCCAAATAGATAGAAATATCTCTTTGCTAATTGAGCAATTATATTCAGCTGAAGGGCGTTATCTTATTGTTGCTGATGAAAACTGGATTCTCGTTAATTGGCGCGACATCGCTGCAACCTGTAAATCTAATCTCAGTTTAATCAGCAATCGCTATGATATTGTTCAGCAAGCACAAGGCGCCGGATTGGTCTCAATATTCAATGATTTTGATTTCAACGACTTCGAGTCAAAAGCCTATGACGGAATTTTATTTCGCGTATCCAAAGAGCGGGCAAGTAGCCACCATGTTATCAATGAGGCCTCAAGATTACTCAAACCACAGGGGTTACTTTTATTGTCGGGAGAAAAAAATGACGGCCTTAAGACCTACGTCAAAAAAACCTGCGACCTCTTTGGTGATCGAACTGCCGCCAAAAAACATGGCAATAACTATTTGGCAAGAGTCAGGCTTCACCGGTCAGATTCAGCCCTTTTAGACCACAATAGCTATGATGTAATACGGCCAGTAAAAGCCCTTTCAAATCTCTCTTTTTCCAGTAAGCCAGGTATTTTTGGTTGGGACAAAATCGATCGTGGTAGTGCCTTCCTGGTAGAGCATCTTCCCATCTTTCTCAGTCGCTTTGATCAACCACCAAAGTCGCTTCTTGACCTAGGTTGTGGCTATGGCTATTTATCCTTTCATGCTAACCAGAACGGGATTAACAAGATTACCGCCACGGATAATAATGCTGCGGCTATTCTCGCAGCTAATGCCAATCTGAAACCAATTATTAAAGAATGCGAAGTGATTCCTTCAGATGCTGGTGACACAGTAGAAGGTAACTTTGATACGATTTGGTGCAATCCGCCATTTCATCAAGGTTTCGCTATTGACGAAGATATGTCAGCTAAATTCCTGAAAGCGACCAAAAGACTATTAGCGCCAGAAGGTCACGCCCTTTTTGTCGTTAATACCTTTATCCCGCTAGAGCAAAAAGCGCTCAAATACTTTAGATCAGTCCAAGCTTTAGCTAATAATGGCTCTTTTAAACTGATCGCTCTAAGAAACTAGGAAATCACAATCCCATCGCCCGTTTTATAATTTCATTTTTTAAAGGCGTTATCTTATCCAATTTAGACATTCCGAGGCTCCTCAATAATCTCAAAGGTAATTGATCTGCGGAAAAAAGATGTTTAAATCCCTCCATTACACTCATAGTCATCAAGTTTTCAGGTTTACGCCGACGCTGATATCGCCTCAGAGTAAACTCTCCCCCAAAATCTTTACCTCTTGCTTGCGCTCTCTTGATCTCATCAACTAGAGCTTCGACATCAGCAAACCCAAGATTCACGCCCTGACCCGCCAAAGGGTGAATAGTATGGGCTGCATCCCCGACCAGAGCCACGCTAGGTAAAACGTAATCAACTGCGTGGCGTTGCCTAAGAGGAAAACTAAATCGTTTATCAACGGAGATAACTTGACCTAAACAGCATTCACTAGCGCGTGTTAGTTCACTGCAAAACTGCTCGTCATTTAATGCCATCAATGCTTTTGCAACGGCGGGCTCCTGAGACCAAACAATAGAGCAATGATGCTGATCTCCTCCATTATTAAGTGGAAGTAATGCCAGAGGTCCAGTTTGCATAAAGCGCTGCCATGCCGTCTGCTGGTTGGGATTTTCAGTCTTGATAGTTGTTACAATTGCTTCGTGCTCGTAATCCCACTCTTTAGATGTGAAGCCAAAATTTTGGCGTACCTCAGAATTGGCGCCATCTGCACCTATTAAAAGAGCAGCCTCTATTTGTCGGTCATCATCCAAAGTTACGGTAACCAAACCTGCATGTTTTTGGTACTCGCGGATAGTCGATGGGCATATAAAGTCAATATTCGAAAGTCTTTGTGTTTCTTCTAACAGCGCCTGCACAATCGCAGAACTCTCTACAATATGGCCTAAGTTGGGTTGGTGAATATCATGGCAATTAAAGCGAATTCGTCCAGTACTTTCCGCGTCCCATACATCCATACTCAGATAAGGACTCACTCTCAGTTTCTCAATAGTCTCCCAAACTCCGCAGGAGGTTAATATCTGTCGAGATTTCTCAGTTATGGCTGCAACACGAGGATCAAAACTATCTTCATTAAAAGGCTTAGCAATTGATGCTTCAACCAATGCTATTTTTAGAGGCTTTATTTTACCAGTAGTATCCGACTTAGATAATAAACATGCTGCAGCGGCACCAACCATCCCTGCACCAACAATAATAACATCGTATGAATCAGCCATGACCAGCCTCTGGCGCTGTCATACCCATTCCAAACTTTATAAAACGATGGCGTAATTGGGGGACCAAATCCAAGGCAAGCAAGCCCGAGTTACGACCCATTGCGGCAACATTGGATGGGCCTGCAAAGAACTTAGTGAGACTATCGCTAAATACTAAAGTATTACGCTGATCAATCAGTTGCTGCTGATAATAGCATTCGAGAGTCTCAAGAGAGCCAATCGATTTCTGTTGGATTCGCGCTTCACTGAGCTTTTCTGCCAGAGCAGCTGCATCTCGGAGTGACAGGTTAAAACCTTGGCCTGCAACGGGATGTAAGCTATGAGCAGCATTACCCATGACTACCACATTACGACGCACCTGCTCAGACGCTAAAGTTAGCACTAGATTATAAGCTGTACGCTGACCAACCTGCTTAAAAGTACCCAAACGATGCCCAAAGCGCTGTTGCAAACTACGTAAAAAATCCTCATCGCTAGCCTCAACTAATTGACTGGCCGTCTCTTCTGGTTGAGCCCAAACCAATGCGCTGCGATATTGTCCTTTATAATCTGGGAGCGGAAGTAAAGCCATTGGACCCTGGTCAGTAAAACGCTCGTAAGCGACTCCCTGATGTCTTTGATTGAGTTGAATATTTGCAATGATCGCCGTTTGCCCGTAGGCCGACCTTCTACTGTTAATGCCTAGTTTGTGCGCTGTCGTAGAATCAGCTCCATCGGCAATAATAATCAGATCGGTACGAACATTTAGCTCTTCTTGGGATGAATTAGCACCTACCTTCATGGATATATCTATACCATTACTTCGGGGTTTAAGAGTATCTATCTGGGTATTACCGCAGATTTCAATCTCCTCATCTTTGAGCCTATTCATTAACACAGACCCAAGCCATCGATTCTCAACAACATATCCCAAAGCATCGACGTCAGCTTCTTCTGCCGTCATACGAGTTATACCAGCATGACCACGGTCACTAACATGAATTTGATTGATGCCACTTGCGTGTGCCCCTAACTGCTCCCAGAGGCCAATCGACTGATAGATCTCTCTACTTGTCCAAGAAAGCGCTGTTGAGCGAGCATCAAAACTAGAGCTATAACTGAGTGCAGAATCAGTTGTCATATCTAGGGAATTGGACTCAATCAACAAAATCTTCCACTCACCTTGCTTAGCGAGCATCAAAGCCAGACTAATACCAACCATACCGCCGCCAACGATTACCATATCAAAATGGATTGCGCCTTTTTCACTCTGATTTGACATGCTGGGTATCATTAATTACTAGTCATCCCGCCATTAAAGCTTCGATTTCGTTCCTCTCCTTAGGCACTGCAGATGTTAAATTTTCATTTCCATCCTTGGTGACCACAATATCATCCTCGATCCGGACAGCAATACCATGCCATTTTTCATCAATATTTGGGCTGCCTGGAGCAATATAAATCCCCGGCTCTATAGTCACTACCATACCCGGCTCATAGACTCTCCATTGCCCTTCTATTTTATAATCACCAACATCATGGACATCCATACCTAACCAATGTCCAGCGCCATGCATATAAAACTCTCGATGCGCTTCATTGGCAATTAACTCATCTACGTCTCCCTGAAGAAGCCCAAGATCGACAAGTCCCTGAGTAATAGTGCGAATAGTCGCTTCATTAGTTTTGTTGTACTCAATCCCTGGGCCAATCATAGCGATAGCGTCCGCCTGAGCCTTTAGAACAACATCATAAATTGCAGCTTGCTCAACACTAAATTTACCGTTGACTGGGAAGGTGCGTGTAATATCAGCAGCGTAATTCTGATATTCACAGCCTGCATCTATAAGTACCAGATCGCCATCCCGCAAGGGATCTTTATTTTCAACATAATGCAATACACAGCCGTTCTTTCCTCCACCCACAATGCTACTGTAGGCGGGACCTACGGATCCCGACATCGCAAATTCATGTTCAATCTCAGCTTGTAACTGATACTCAAAAACACCTGGTCGACTGGCTTTCATAGCTCGAACATGAGCTTTCGCTGATATCTCACCCGCTTTGCGCATAATTTTGACTTCACCGGCAGTTTTAAATAAACGCATCTCATTGATGAAATGATCAAGATCAACAAATTCGCCTGGAGGAAGAGCACCGTTACCTCGCTGACTACGAACATGATTAATCCAGTCCATTAAATGTTTATCAAATTCTGGGTCCTTACCTATGGCGTAGTACAGACGATCTTTACCTTCAATTAAGTTGGGCAAAATATCGTCTATATCAGAGATAGGAAATGCATCATCCGCACCAAAGTTTTTAACTGCACCGTCAGGGCCCTCTCGATAGCCATCCCAAGTCTCGCGCAATGGATCTTTGTCGCGACAAAAAAGAACAGTTTCGCCATTTTCACGGCCTGGAATTAAAACCAATACAGACTCAGGTTCGGGAAACCCACAAAGATAGGACAAGTTTACATTCTGCTTATAGGGGTAATGAGTATCTCGAGAACGGATTTTTTCGGGTGCAGATGAAATAATAGCAATACTATTTTTATGCATCTGCGACATTAAATCTTTGCGTCTAGCGGCATACTCTTTATTGGTGGTCATGCTAACAGCTCCTGACGATGCTCATAAAAACATCAAGTTTTTAGTGTTAATGAATAGTTGGTGTTGATTCAACGCTTAAATCTGGATGAAGATCGGTAAATATAACCTGAACACCTAACCTGACATATTCTACAAGTTCAGTGTAATCACGTTCACCATCGTCCTCTGATTCAAAATCAACAGAAATTTGGCCAATAGCAGCTAAATCATCTAGCGCCTCTTTGCCGTCCTCTGAAATCTCGAATTCTTCTCCAAGCCCCTCAGCAAGCCCTGAGATATAGTTGCTGCACCATTCTCCAACGGCAACTAATCGCTCGCTAAGTGGCAATTCATCATCAGGTAATATGGGTTGGAAAAGGAATGATAGATCTTCAAGATTACTTAAAGAAGTTTCATAAAAATCTCTCAGCTCAACTTCCGCAACTTCAGCTTGTTCTTCAGACAGCGCAAGCCACGCAGAGGATACTTCAATTAGGTGCTCAATCTCCACCGCACCACAGGTTAATCTGCCACACAGAAAGCCATGAAATGCAGAAGGGCTAGCATTAATCTTAAGCGAGTAAAACAAGTCTTCAAGTTGTTCAAATGTCACGTATGTACCTCATCAAGTTCGAACCGCATCCTATCACTCTTAGATTGTCCCTGCATCTTAGTTCATGCAATCTTGTAATTGACCAACACCTGCACAATGCCTATAGTTATCAAGCTTTCTTACATCCTTTCGTAATGGTATGAACCGAATCATGACAGACACTGATAATTTTGAAGAAAAACTTGATCGCCTCATAGAGCTCTGCCAGCAGTTGAAGCGAGATAACAAGGCATTGCGAGAGCGAGAAGGTGATCTTCTTGGTGAGCGCAGTCAGTTGATGAAAAAAAATGAGATGGCTAGGCAAAAGGTAGAGACTATGATCAATCGTCTTCAAGCATTGAGTGCAGAGTGATAATGTCTAATATTTCTTTAAAAATTAATATCCTCGACAAAGAGTACCAAGTTAATTGCGCTCCAGAAGAACGAGAAGCCTTAGAATATTCAGCGCAGTTGCTAAACGATAAAATGGAAGAAATTCGCCGCGGATCACATATTATTGGCCTTGAACGAATCGCGGTCATGGCGGCGTTAAATTTAGCCCACGATTTAATTCGCACCGAACACACTGCAAAGCAAAATAGTGACGCTTCCGGCTTGTTAAGCTCGATGGATTCAAAGTTAAATTCTGTGTTAGATGATTTGGCCAGCTAAACCCTTTAAAGCTCTAAAAAACTCCCTCGTTTTATCCTATAACCCGCTATTTTTCAAACTCGGTCTGTTATACTGGTTCCTCCTGGGATGTTTGCCAGCCAAGAAGTCCCTGAGCCGATAATTATTATCCGGCTTCTTTCTGTCAACATTGTTGTGCAATTCCGTGCGTCGGAACGCCTGATATGTTGCGAGAGTCGCCACCTTGAACTCTTCGGTTCAAGGCCACGTTGGCAGCGGCATTCTGGGGTTTTATAACAGCTGAGATAAGGCAATGAGTATCAACGACATTCGAAAGCAGTTGCGCGTCAAAAGACGTTCGCTGTCGCCTCAGCTGCAACACTCCGCCTCAGAGCAACTCGCATCATACTTATGTAATGAGTCTGTATTTACAGATGCTCAAAAAATTGGTTTCTATATTGCGAATGATGGAGAGATTGATCCGGCGGCACTAATGGCATCTGCAGAAAATTTAAACAAACAATGTTTTTTGCCTATTGTAGGTCCAAACAAAACAAACAACTTATATTTCGGGCCTTTTGACGCAAATACCAAATTAAAGCCCAATCGTTATGGTATCTTGGAGCCTTCGTTTGATGAAGGGAAAATCGTATTCCCCCAATCTTTAGATGTTTTGTTTATGCCTTTGGTCGGGTTTGACAGACAAGGAAATCGCATAGGCATGGGCGGCGGGTACTATGATCGCGCTCTGGCTTTCATGAAAGAGCAAGAAACCTCAAGCCTCACCTTGGTGGGACTCGCCCACAGTATTCAAGAAGTACCTCAGATCTCTAGTCAAAGCTGGGATATTCCTTTACACCTAATTGCCACAGAGAAAGAACTAATATGCGCAAGACCAAGATAATTTGCACCATCGGACCAGTCACAGAATCCATTGAAATGCTGGAGAAGTTAGCCACTGCGGGCATGAATATCGCCAGATTGAATATGTCCCATGGTAGCCATGAGTCACACGCGAAAATCATCGAATCAATAAAGCAGTTAAATACTAAACTTGATCATCCAGTGGCGATCCTCCTTGATACTCAAGGTCCGGAGATACGTACTGGTGATATGGTAAATGACTTACATCTCAACGAGGGAGATACAATTTCTATTGTTGCTCGAGGCGCAGAAAATGTTGAAGAGTCCTCGATTCACGTTAACTATGATGACCTTATCAACGATGTTGATATTGGCGATACAATTACTGTTGATAATGGTTTGATTAATCTGCAAGTGCTTGAAAAACAAGATCGTATGATGCAGGTTAAAGTCATTGACGGAGGTTTGTTAAAGAGCAAACGCCACGTCAACCTGCCAGGAATACGAGTGAATTTGCCTGCTATCACAGACAAAGACCGACGTGATATTGAATTTGGTATGAGTCAGAATGTGGATTTTATTGCTCTTTCCTTTGTCAGAGAGGCTGAGGATGTCCATCAACTACGTGCTCTTCTTGGCGACAAAGCGGACGAAATAAAAGTGGTTGCAAAGCTAGAAGACCAAGAAGCTATTACTAACATGGTAGAAATTGTCGATGCTGCTGACGGCATTATGGTCGCTCGCGGAGACTTAGGTGTCGAGATACCATTGGAAGTATTACCCAGAATTCAGCGCCGTATTATTCGTACCTGCGCTGAGATGGGCAAGCGTGTAATTGTCGCTACACACATGCTGGAATCTATGATCGAAAATCCTATTCCCACGCGGGCAGAGGTCACCGATGTTGCTAACGCAGTGTACGAAGAATCCGATGCTATTATGTTGTCCGGCGAGACAACTGTTGGCAAGTACCCAATCAAGTGTGTGGAAATGCTGGATCGAATCGCTCGCTCTACCGAAAGTAGCAGAGGTCTTTTGTTCACCGACAATTTGGAAATCAATGAAGACAAACAACAGATAGCAAGAGCTGCTGTGACCTTAGCTGAATCTATCTCCGCTAAAGCGATAATTGTTCCCACCCGGCGTGGCCGCATGGCAAATCGAGTTACCAACTGTCATCCTCAAGAATCTATCATCTGTGCTTTCACAGATAATGATCGGACCATGCGACAGTTAATGCTAAACCGTAATGTTTTAAGCTATCAGATCAGTTTTAGCAAAGACCCAGAGAAGACATTGGCTGCTGCTGCTGCCGTAATGCTTAAAAGAAATGATTTTTCCCCGGAGGATCCTGTAGTAGTTATTTCGGATGCCCTTGCTGGATCTGGATTTGAGGCAATACAAATTAGACAGATTTCAGACCTACTCTAACAGGTCCCTCAAAGTGGCTAGCCCCTTTACACAGGGGTTAGCTGCCAAGAAAAAATTGGTAGGCTTCATTGTTAGTCTCGTCTTCATAGGGGTAACCCAAATCATCCAAAAACCCTTTAACCTCTAGGCCATCTTTCTTTGAAGCCTGAAACCCGACCAGCACTTTACCAAAGGCTGATCCATGATTACGGTAATGGAACATTGAGATATTCAGTCCATCGCCTAGTTGAATGAGGAAGTTCAGCAAGGCACTGGGACGTTCGGGAAATTCGAAACGAAAAACCTGCTCTTGGCCCACCTGAGGAGATCTTCCTCCCACCATATGACGAATATGTGACTTGGCAATTTCACTATCGGTCAGATCGGATACTGGGTATCCCTGTTGAGTTAAATCTTTAATCAACTGGAAACGATCCTCGTCAGAGGTTACCTTTAAACCCACAAAAATTTGCGCTTGTTTAGCATCGCTAAAACGATAGTTAAATTCAGAGATTGTGCGCACGCCCAAAGCCTCACAGAAGTTTCTAAAACTCCCTGGCTTTTCATCTAATGAAACGGCCAAGATAGCCTCGCGTTTTTCGCCTACCTCGGTACGTTCAGAAATATATCGCAAGCGGTCAAAATCAATATTAGCACCACATTGAACCGCCAGTAGCGTCTGGCCAACAACACCATGTTGCTCCACATACTTTTTTAGCCCAGCAGCACCCATGGCTCCAGAGGGCTCGCAAATAGCTCGCGTATCGTTATAAACATCTTTAATAGCGGCGCAGATTTCATCTGTACTAACTGTAATAACCTCATCGACCAAATCTTTAAGAATTCGAAACGTTTCTTTGCCAACCTCAGCTACGGCTGTGCCATCTGCAAAAATGCCCACTTCTTTTAGCCTAACTCGTTTTCCGGCCTTCATAGCAGCATCAAGACAGGCGGCATCATCAGACTCCACAGCAATTATCTTAACTCCCGGACGAACATATTTGACATAAGCTGCCACACCGGCACAAAGGCCGCCGCCGCCAACGGCAATAAAAATCGCATCTAACTTACCTGGCAACTGACGTAAAATCTCCATACCCACCGTTCCCTGACCAGCGATAATATCGGGATCATCGAAAGGATGAATATAGGTCATGCCGTGTTGCTCAATCAATTCATTTGCATGACCTGCGGCAGCATCATAATTATCGCCAAACAAAACCACATTAGCACCCCAACCTCTGACTGCATCAACCTTAATTTTTGGGGTCGTTATGGGCATCACAATGGTCGCCTTCACTCCCATTTTTTGAGCAGCAAGAGCTAATCCCTGGGCATGATTCCCTGCAGAGGCAGCAATCACTCCCGCCTCTAATTGAGCTTTAGATAATTGACGGAGCTTGTTGTAGGCCCCTCGAAGCTTAAATGAAAAGACTGGTTGTAAATCTTCCCTCTTTAACAAGATCTCATTATTTAATCGCTGGGACAATAGTGGTGCCGCATCCACCGGCGTCTCTACGGCTAAGTCGTAAATACGGGCGTCAAGAATTTTTTTAACATACTTCTGCGGCATAAAAAGTCCAAACTTTTGAGTTCAATCGCTAATGGTAGTTTGATATGGCTGTTTAAGCCAGTTTCTTATGCTTTATGAAATCATGATTCTGTTTTCTTTGGACAATCATCGTATAATCTTAGAAAAACAAGTCATAAGAATAACCTTGGGGTGTTTCGTGGATCAAAATGAACTGAAGCAGGCCGTTGCGCAAGCCGCGGTGGATTATGTGTTGGAAAAGATTGAGCCAGACAGTATTGTTGGCATAGGCACAGGGTCAACGGCAAATTGTTTTATAGATTTAATTGCTCCCCATAAACATAAATTTTTAGCCACCGTCGCCAGCTCTGAAGGCTCTGCTGAAAGGCTTAAAGAACATGGTATTGCAGTTTATGAATTAAACACGGTGTCTGAAGTTACTGTTTATGTTGACGGTGCTGATGAAGCAAATCCTAGGCTAGAACTTGTTAAAGGGGGCGGTGCAGCCCTCACTCGGGAAAAAATTGTTACCGCCGTAGCCAATGAATTTGTTTGTATTGCTGATGAAAGTAAGTGGGTGGAACATTTAGGTAAGTTTCCTCTCCCAGTAGAGGTCATTCCCATGGCTAGAAGTCATGTAGGCAGAGAACTCGTTAAATTGGGGGGCGATCCTGTCTGGCGTGACAATGTAGTTACAGACAACGGTAATCTCATAATTGATGTTCACAATTTTCATCCGATTGGATCGGCTTGCGCTCTAGAAGAAAAAATCAACCAAATCACTGGTGTTGTAACCAATGGTCTCTTCGCACTAAAACCGGCGGACGTTATGTTTCTGGCAACTCAAAATGGCATTGTGAAGCACTATCCAGCCCCTTAACAGAACTAGCCTTTTGACAGTAATTCACGTAAATCAATAATAGCTGCGTTAGCACGGCTGATATAAGAGGCCATCACGAGGGAATGATTGGCTAATAACCCAAACCCTCCTCCATTAACAATTATTGGAGATTGAATTGGTTGCTGGGTCATTTCTAATTCACGGATAATTTGCTGGACACTGGCAACGGCATTTTTCTTTTCCAATACATCACCAAAATCAACCTCGATAGCTCGTAAAAAGTGCAACAGCGCCCATGAGGTGCCGCGTGCCTCATAAAACACGTTGTCGATCTGCCACCAGCTAGTTTTAACCATCAACTCCCGTGGAGAGTCCGTAGATTGCCGGGCGCCATCACTTCCTGACAAGTCAGTATTAATACGGCGTTGGCCGACACTTGCGGAGAGCCGCTGAGAAAGGCTGCCCATACGTTTTTCTACAGTACCCAACCAATACCGTAAATTATCAGCTCGGGCATAGAATTGAGCATTAAATGCTTCTTTGTCACTCAGTCGGACCACATAGTTTTCTATATAATTTCGCCCCTCCCCATATTCACTCTCTGGCCAGGGTGCCGCCCATCGGACATGATCGACATTAAAACGAGGTTCCGCTAATGCAAGATCACGATCTTCAGTGGACTGGGACTGGGATCGACTAAAAGATTCACGCATCGCTTTGCTGAGATCTCTCACCTGAATTAAAACGCCATACTCCCAGCTCGGTAAATTATCTAACCACACTGCCGGCGGCATAATATCGTTACTGAGATATCCTCCTGGCTTATCCAGTAAAATATCAACGACATTAATCAAGGTGTTTGTTGTAGTTGCTCCAATAACAGATCCAGAGGCAGAATTTGAGAGCGCTTTAACCTCAAACTCTTCTGGCTCGCTGCTCCAGTAGATTCCCACAATTGTCAAAAACACAAAGATAGCTAGGGCAGCATAAAAACCAAAACGTAATCCCTTAGGTGCATTCTGGCCAATATAATCTTCAGTCAATGTATCACCTGCACCATTAAATAGTCGGCGCCATCTTGAAAAGATCCCATGTAATATTCCCATTAATGATGATCCTTCATCTTAGGCCGAAGCGGGCTTCTTATATCCAGTTCAACAGGATAGTCACCACAGCGATCAGTCTGTAACTCAAATTTTGTAGTATTGCCCTCAACAAGAGGTGCCTTCACATTAAAAATCATGAGGTGCAATGCGCCAGGGGAAAAATCAACTATCTGTCCTGCATCAACCGATACCGTTTTTTTCTCACGCATCTTCATCATACCGCCCGAATGAACATGCTCATGAAATTCAATACGATTAGTTAACTCAGACGTGGCTAAAAGTATTTTACAGTCCATATCACTAGTATTTGCGACTCGTAGAAATGCCGCAGTGACTGTTTGTCCTGGGGGCATTGTGCGAATGTAGGCATCACTAATAGTTAGCATATGATTTTTTGGAGACTGACTTAACTCTTGAGCCAAAGATGGAACTGAGATAGCTGTACTAAAGAAAGTTGGTACCAACAGAAATAAAGCTACTGCGTGAAATCGTTTCATAAAATTTTCCCTCTCCATAACTATAACATGGTGACAATACTGTTAGTGGGCGCAACAACCATATTTTGTGATTTGCATCACTCACAGAGTAGACGAATAGTAATGAAAATCTCCTTTAAATGGCAAATAGGGATACAATATTGGTGGTTTAACGTACAAAAGTTCTGTCGGATTTTATTTTGATCTTTACTGGGAATAGAAAATGAAAAAATGGATGCTCACTGCGGTTATCTTGTTTTGTGCGTTAGGCACATCTTTAAGTTGGTCCCAAGAAGCTCTTTTTGCTAATGAAATTGCAGGATCATCCTCTACTATTCTCTCTTCAGATAGCTTTTTGCCAGTGGAGGACGTTTATCAGGTGGCGGTGAATATTGAAGATGACTATCTCGTTTTCAACTGGTCTATTCAACCGAAATACTACCTCTACCGTGACCGATTCAAATTTAATGCGGTAGATGCAACCACACAACTAAGCCCTCCTTTATTTGAAACAGGCAAGCGCAAATACGATGAGTTTTTTGAGGAAGAACTAGAAGTCTATTATCTGCAAACTTCAGTTAGAGTACCTTTTCAATCTAATCAAAAACAAATAGACATTCAAATAGAATCACAAGGCTGTGCCGATGCAGGGCTTTGCTATCCTCCATATAAACAGTGGCTTACCATAGATACAATAAGTGGAGCAGTCACGATTAGTGATACACCCTCAGCGACAGCCGAGGCTGCCATGCAGGGCAGAAGCCCTGGACAGGAAGCTAAAGAGCTTTCGTTGTTTTGGATTTTGGGCTTTGCATTGATTGGAGGAATGATTCTCAACTTAATGCCCTGTGTGTTCCCGGTACTCTCCATAAAGGCGCTGAGCTTCACTATGTCTCACCAGACAAAACGAGAAAAACAGGCTCATGGGTTTGCATACACTTTAGGGATTACTTCGACCTTTGTTGCCATTGCCATCGTTATGCTCAGCTTGCGCGCCGCAGGTGAAGCTATCGGCTGGGGCTTTCAACTACAATCGCCAATATTTGTTGTGGGTCTAATATATCTATTCTTTATTATGGGCCTGGCATTCTCAGGCTATTTCGAAATCGGAACAAGCTTGATGTCTCTTGGGCAGGGCTCTACTTCGACAAATAGTCTACCCTCATCTTTCATGACTGGTGTTTTGGCAACCACCGTGGCCAGTCCCTGCACCGCGCCTTTCATGGGGCCCGCGCTTGGGTTTGCAATTTCTCAACCAACGTATATCGCTCTATTAGTTTTTGCCTTTCTAGGTCTTGGCATGGCTCTGCCTTTCATTGCATTAACTTGGATCCCAGGGCTAAGCAGTAAGATGCCTAAACCTGGCGCTTGGATGGATGCCTTTAAACAATTCTTAGCCTTCCCTTTGTATATAACTGCCGTCTGGCTGATATGGGTTGTAGGCCGACAGACCAGTATTGATGTTGCTGCAATTGTTATATTGGGAGTGATTCTTCTGGGAATGACTATTTGGCTAACCAAGCTTCGCCAAAGCACCGGTAAAAAGATAACTGATATCACTTTTACTAACGTATTTGCAGCCGTCTGTTTGATTAGTGCGCTAGCAGCGCCGATCATGTCCATTTCCAAAGATGCTGAACCCCCACGCTGGAAAACCTACACGCCACAACGCTTAACAGAATTACGACAATCAGGTGCGCCTGTATTTATTAATCTTACTGCAGACTGGTGTATTACATGCCTAGCGAATGAACGAGTCGCCTTCACTGATAAATTCTATAAGTCTCTGCGAGACAATCAAATTACCTACCTCAAAGGTGATTGGACTAATAATGATCCAAAAATCACCAAACTCTTGAATGAATTTCAGCGTAGCGGTGTTCCTTTGTATCTTCTGTATCCTGAAAACCAAGGACAACCAGAAGTTTTGCCCCAAATCCTGCTAGAAAGCACCGTTATTGATGCATTAAATAGAGCAAAAACGTAATTTAATGTATTTTAGCTTCCGTTAGCGTAATTTTTACAGAATTTAAACGATTTTAGTAAACTAAGTCTTCATCTAACCAGACTTTGGCGCTAAATGCGTCAAACGTCTATTTTGTAGAAAGAAAGATATCCTATTTTCTTAAAAAATACCTTAAATCATTGACAAGTTCTGCAAATGTCGTCGAAATTGCGTTTTTTTATAATACCCATAGACAGTCCCTTTGTTTTAGTGCAGACTAAATGCTTGTATTTGTAAAAGAGAAAGCCAAATGGCGAAGTTGTTACTATTACATGGTCCCAACCTTAATTTGTTAGGTACTCGCGAACCCGAGATTTATGGTGGTGACTCTTTGCAAACGATTAATGACCGACTAATCGATCAGGCCAAAGATGCTGGGCATCAGCTGACGGCTGAACAAAGCAATGCGGAGCATGATCTGATACAGTATATTCATGACGCAGCTCAAGAAGGTGTAGCGTTCATTATTTTTAATCCCGGCGCCTATACCCACACCAGCGTTGCGTTGCGTGATGCAATGCTTGGAGTAAGCATCCCATTCATCGAGGTGCACCTATCTAATGTACATGCTCGTGAAGAGTTCCGTCACCACTCTTATTTTTCAGACATTGCGATGGGTGTCATCTGTGGTTTCGGCATAAAAAGTTATGAGCTTGCACTGCAAGCTGCAATAAATACACTCGACCAATAAATATAGACTGAGAGATAAACATGGATATCCGTAAAGTTAAGAAGCTAATTGAGCTACTTGAAGAGTCTAACCTTAACGAACTAGAAATTACTGAAGGGGAAGACTCTGTTCGCATTAGCCGTGGCAGCGCGACTGCTACTTACGCAGCTCCCGCCGTAATGGCGGCACCTGTCGCTCCTTCTGCAGCTCCGGCAATGTTGTCGGCCACTGAAGAAGTAATCGCTAGCGAGGAACAACTTAATGGGCACGTTGTAAACTCCCCCATGGTCGGAACTTTCTACTCGGCGCCTGCGCCAGGTTCGCCAGTGTTTGTTAGCGTTGGGCAGTCAGTCTCTCCAGGAGATGTGCTTTGTATTGTTGAAGCCATGAAAATGATGAATCAAATTGAAGCCGACAAGGCTGGGGTCATTGGTGCTATTTTAGCTGAAGACGGCGAACCTATTGAATTTGATCAACCACTGTTCACCATTATTTAACAGCACTCGGAACCCTAGTTATGTTGGAAAAAG
This sequence comes from Porticoccaceae bacterium, assembly GCA_002685195.1. Classification (GTDB taxonomy): domain Bacteria; phylum Pseudomonadota; class Gammaproteobacteria; order Pseudomonadales; family Porticoccaceae; genus HTCC2207. The sequence goes on along the minus strand of NYWV01000036.1, from coordinate 44,628 downwards.
TGCTCATCGCCAATCGCGGCGAAATAGCGTTAAGAATTCTTCGAGCTTGCAAAGAGCTCGATATAAAAACCGTTGCTGTTCATTCAAAAGTTGACGCTGCTCTCAAGCACGTTAAGCTCGCTGATGAAGCGATTTGTATCGGGCCCAACCCGTCCCCACAGAGCTATCTAAACGTCCCGGCGATTATTAGTGCAATGGAGATTACAGGAGCCACAGGCGTGCATCCCGGCTATGGTTTTCTTGCAGAGAATGCTGACTTCGCCGAGCAGGTAGAAAAAAGTGGTTTTGTTTTTATTGGCCCCACAGCAGACACTATTCGGATTATGGGCGACAAGGTTGCTGCTATTAAGGCAATGAAAGCTGCGGGAGTGCCAACTGTCCCAGGCTCAGACGGACCCTTAACTGAAAACGAAGAGCAACTGCGTCAAACTGCGCAGCGAATTGGTTATCCCGTCATCATCAAAGCTGCAGCTGGGGGCGGTGGCCGCGGTATGCGTGTTGTTGAAAGTGAAGATAACTTGATCAACTCAGTCACGATCACGAAAACAGAAGCAGCAGCTGCATTTGGTGACGGAACTGTCTACATGGAAAAATTTCTGCAGAATCCCCGGCATGTCGAAGTACAAGTGCTCGCTGATGGCCAAGGTCGAGCGATTCATTTAGGCGATCGTGATTGTTCCTTGCAGCGACGCCACCAAAAAGTTTTAGAAGAAGCACCTGCGCCAGGAATACCAGAAGATGCTCGGCAAGCGGTTTTTGATAGTTGCGTAAATGCTTGCGTCCAAATTAATTATCGAGGTGCGGGTACTTTTGAATTTCTCTATGAGGATGGCCGCTTCTATTTTATTGAAATGAATACTCGCGTTCAGGTAGAGCACCCTGTCTCCGAGATGATCACCGGCGTTGATATTGTTAAGGAACAACTACTCATTGCAAGCGGGCTACCTCTGAGCTTCCAACAAGAGGATATTAGCTTCCGCGGCCACGCGTTTGAGTGCCGTATCAATGCTGAAGACTCTGTTAACTTCATGCCTCAGCCAGGAACTATTGAGGCTTATCATGCGCCAGGTGGCAATGGCATTCGAGTCGACTCCCATATCTATAATGGTTATACAGTCCCCCCAAACTATGACTCTCTCATTGGTAAGGTTATTACCTATGGGCGAGATAGGGACACAGCTTTGTCGCGTATGCGAATAGCCCTTGACGAGATGGTTATTGAAGGAATTAAGACTAACATTGCCCTCCAAGAGGATCTCGTTAGGGATGAAGCCTTTAAAAAAGGCGGTGTTAATATTCATTACCTTGAGAAAAAGCTTGGCCTCTAGCGCTAGAGTTTTAGTCTATTCAGCTCCTTACTTTTATTGGCGTGAGTAATGCAGTGGATCCAATTGCTCGTTCACACTCCACGCCAACATAGTCAAGAATTGGAAAATTTAGCTATTGAACTTGGTGCTGTTTCAGTCACGTTGCAGGATGCGGCTGATCAACCCATATTAGAGCCCGCGGTAGGCGAAACACCTCTTTGGGACAATTGCGTAGTAACTGCTTTGTTCTCCTCAGAAGTCGATACAAAAATTATTGATAGCCACTTTTCTTCCTCAATTCCATCTCCGTTATCCAGCCGATGGGAGCAACTAGAGGATAAGGACTGGTCCCAGGAGTGGAAGCAACATTTTCAGCCTTTAAAGTGTGGTGAGCGCCTTTGGATCTGTCCAAGTTGGATTGACCCGCCAGAACCTCAGGGGGTCAATCTTAGTCTTGATCCCGGATTAGCATTTGGTACCGGAAGCCACCCCACTACACACCTTTGCTTAAGATGGCTCGATAGCCAAGATTTGGTTGGTAAAACGCTCATTGATTATGGCTGTGGCTCTGGCATTCTAGGCATTGCCGCCTTGTTGCTCGGCGCCAAACGAGTGGTTGCTGTGGACAATGATCCACAAGCCCTGCTAGCTACTCGTGATAACGCTCAGCGAAACAATATAAAGGATGAACAACTTATCACCTATCTCCCCCATGAGGCTCCTGAAGACCTTCAAGCAGATGTGATGGTCGCTAACATTTTAGCTGCTCCCCTGATTGAGCTAGCGCCTGTGCTATGCGACATGACTCAGCAAAACGGCTTGCTGTGCTTAGCAGGGCTTTTAGATCGACAAGTCGAGTCAGTCTCAGCCCCCTACGCTCAGCAGTTTCAGTTTTTCTCTCCAGTCATTGATTGCGAATGGGCTCAATTAAGCGCACAAAAAATCTCTCCCTCTTGACAACTTTTTACCGCATTTAAGTCACTACTTAGCGCAGATTTATCAATTACCGGTATTTTTTTTAATTGATCACTTTTTAATCAATCGCTCAAGGAGTATTATTACCTCCCTTTAGCATGGACCTGATGAACATTGTTTAACATTGGCCCCTACCAAATCCAAAACCAAACTGTGCTTGCACCGATGGCAGGAGTAACGGATTTACCGTTCCGTCGACTTTGCAGAAAAATGGGCGCCGGTTTAGTTGTATCTGAAATGGTGGCTGCCGATCCCAACACCTGGTCTACCAGAAAATCTCGCCTACGAGTTCAATTTGGAGATGAACCTGCGCCTCGCTCAGTGCAGATTGCGGGCTATGATCCTCAGATGATGGCCGAAGCTGCCCTTTTTAATGTTCAGTTAGGCGCTGAAATTATCGATATCAACATGGGCTGCCCAGCAAAGAAAGTATGCAAACGTGCTGCTGGATCAGCTCTTCTGCAGAACCCAGAGCTAGTAGAGAGCATTTTGACGGCAGTTGTCTCTGCTGTAGATGTCCCAGTAACCCTTAAAATTCGTACTGGCTGGGACCGCCAAAACAGGAATGCTAAAACGATCGCGAGAATAGCTGAGGATTCGGGTGTTGCTGCTTTGGCTGTTCATGGCCGTACCAAGGCCTGTCGATTTGTTGGTGAAGTTGAGTACGATACCATCGCAAAGGTTGTTGATGCAGTCTCCATTCCTGTTCTCGCCAACGGTGACATTACTGACCCACAAAGAGCCGTCTCGGTTCTTAAGCATACAGGTGCTGCCGCTGTCATGATCGGTCGAGCAGCACAAGGAAATCCTTGGATTTTTAATCAAATAAACCATTTTCTAAAATATGATCAACCACTGTCACCTCCCTCTATGGAAGAGTGCTCGCAGGTTATGTCAGAACACTTGCTGGCATTACATGAGTTTTATGGTGAAACTGGTGGTGTGCGTATCTCGCGAAAACATATTGGCTGGTATATTAACCCTCTACCGGGTGGCAAAGAGTTTACTCGTGTGTTCAACACTCTTGAGACCACCGAGCAGCAGAGGCACTTTTTACAATCATTTTTCCTCGACTTAAACTGCGAGGAGCAAGTTGCATGAACACCGACAAAGCCCTCGAGTTACAAAAAATCAACCAAGCAATTAACGACGAATACGGTCTAGACCCAAGAACTCCAATTACAGATACTCAGCAATCCCTTCGATTAAGTGTAGCCTCTGCCATGGATCGTTATTTTGAAAATCTGGGTGGTCAGAGCACTGTTAATCTCTACGATTTAGTTATGACTGAAGTAGAGACGCCGCTATTAATGGCAGTTTTGGAATACACCAAAAACAATCAAAGTAAAGCAGCTGAAATACTTGGCCTCAATCGGGGTACGTTGCGCAAAAAACTAAAACAGTATGATCTTTTGTAACCACCCGAGGACTTCATGAGCGATCTTAAAAAAGTTTCACGTGCGCTGATTAGCGTATCCGATAAAAATGGCGTAGTTGATTTTGCTCGTGCATTAAATGCTCTAGGAGTTGAGCTACTCTCTACTGGCGGCACGTTCCGCCTGCTCCAAGAAAACAATATCGCTGTTACTGAAGTTTCTGACTACACTGGCTTTCCCGAAATGATGGATGGTCGAGTTAAAACTCTCCATCCGAAAGTTCACGGTGGTATTTTAGGACGTCGTGGTACTGACGATGCCGTGATGGCCGAGCATGCGATCAAACCCATCGATATGGTTATCGTTAACCTCTATCCTTTTGCAGCCACCGTTGCCGATCCAAACTGTACATTACCCAACGCCATCGAAAATATTGATATTGGCGGCCCAACCATGGTTCGCTCTGCTGCCAAAAACCATAAAGACGTCGCTATTGTGGTCAACAGCTCTGATTACGCAACCGTACTTGAAGAAATGCAAGCTAATGAAGGGCAGCTTGATTACAGCACCCGTTATGCACTCATGGTCAAAGCCTTTGAGCACACTGCAGGTTATGACGGCATGATCGCTAACCACTTTGGGGCCCGTGATACCGACAACAACGAAAGAGATTTCTCAGATACTTTTAATGTGCAGTACTTCAAAACCCAAGAGATGCGTTATGGGGAAAATCCTCATCAAAAAGCGGCGTTCTACACTGAGGCCAACCCAACCGAAGCCAGTGTTGCCACTGCCAAACAACTGCAGGGAAAAGAACTTTCATTTAACAATATTGCCGATACTGACGCTGCTTTAGAATGCGTAAAGCAATTTGATAAACCGGCCTGTGTTATCGTAAAACATGCTAACCCCTGCGGTGTTTCTGTAGGAGTCGACATTGGCACAGCCTATAATCTAGCATTTGCTACTGACCCCGAATCTGCATTTGGCGGTATTATTGCCTTTAACCGGGAGCTAGATGCCAAGACTGCTGAAGCTATCTGTGAAAAACAATTTGTTGAGGTTATTATTGCACCTGCAGTCTCCGCTGATGCTCTGGCTGTAGTAGCTACCAAGAAAAATGTAAGACTTTTGGAGTGCGGTACCTGGGGTAACCAACGGCCTCAGGACTTTGACTACAAACGTGTCAATGGTGGCTTACTCATTCAAGATCGTGACAACGGCATGATAATCGAACAAGACCTCAAAGTAGTATCTAAAAGAGTGCCAACAGACACTGAAATGACAGATATGTTGTTTGCTTGGAAAGTCGCCAAAATGGTCAAGTCTAATGCGATAATTTATGCCAAAAATAACCAAACTATTGGAGTCGGCGCCGGCCAGATGAGCCGCATTAACAGTGCACGTATTGCCGGCATTAAAGCTGAGCATGCAGGTCTTGAGGTGGTTGGTGCAGTAATGGCCTCTGATGCATTCTTCCCCTTCCGCGATGGTATTGATAATGCCGGAAAAGCAGGCATCAGCTGTATTATTCAGCCAGGTGGATCAATGCGAGATGACGAAGTTATCGCTGCTGCAAATGAACACGGCATGGCGATGGTGTTTACTGGCATGCGCCATTTTAGGCACTGATTAATTAGGAGGAGCACCTTTATCTTCGCTTATAGAGATGAGATGCTCCTCCATCACTTCATAGAGAGGGGTCTCTACCCAGGTATCATCTAAATAGAATTTCTCTGGCTCTTCTTCTTTTGGATCAACGATCAAGTTGTAGAACGAAGGGTAAGCCATGTTCTTGATGGCATAACTCTTCTCGTCAATCTCTTTAAGCAACATTTTCCAGTTGCGCCATTTAACACCAAACAGATCATTGCCAATATAAATAATCACTGATTCGCGAGACGATTTTGACTCAGCTCCGGTTAGAAACCCTGTCTGATCAACACCGTCCAGCACTCTGTCTTGAGGAATATTACCACCCACCAAATTAGCCAGCGTAGGAAACACATCAATCATATGCACAATGTCATTTGAGACTTGCTTTGCGGGGATTTTACCCGGATAACGAATTAAAAAAGGTACACGTAATGACCCTTCGTAGGGGGAAAACATCGTCCCACGCCAAGGACCTGTAAAGCCGAAAGATCGTTTAATACCTTCCCGTCCATTATCCGAGGTGAAGATAAATATCGTGTTGTCCTTCAGGCCAAGATCATCAACCAACGCTAACAACTCACCTACATAGGCATCTGTCTGAGCAAGCACATCTGCAAAGCTGCCATTACCGGTTTTCCCTTTAAAGTCAGGATGCGCATCAACCGGCTCGTGGGTTTGCGTATAAGGTAAGTAAGCAAAAAACGGTTGCTTGGTTTTAGCTTTACGCTCCATGAAATCTAATGCGTGGTCAGTAATTTCACGATCAATAGTAGCGCGTTTAGCTCGGCCATAAACCTCATGCTTTTTCGGCTTTTCATCACGCTTCGCGGTCATTATGCGAGTTAACTCCACCCCCGCATCTTTTTGAAAGCTGTCACTGTCAGGCCAAAATGCCTGATCTGACGAGTTAGGGATACCATACCATTCGTCAAATCCCTGATCTGTGGGGTAACGACCTTCCGCATCACCTAAATGCCACTTGCCAAACATACCGGTTGCATAACCTTCGGCTGACAACATCTCTGCAAGGGTAATTTCCCATGGCGTGAGGCCATACCAGATGCCACGGGGAGGAGTGTCTACTTGCTGACGAGTACGAATACCATAACGACCTGTCATTAGTGCAGAGCGTGAAGGGGTGCATTCTGCCTCAACATTAAAGTTGGTGAGCTGAAAACCCTCAGAAGCGATACTATCGATATTCGGTGTGGGCGCACCACGCAAAACGCCACCACCGTAGACACCAACCTCACCGTAACCAAAGTTATCCATGAGCACCAGCACAATGTTGGGCTTCTCTGAACTATTAGCCGCAGATACGCTAACTGACAGCATCGTCGAAAGCGCCAATGCGATGAACCTATTAGTGTTCTTAAGATAATTCAACATCACTGCCTCCACTAAATTTTGACTGTAACCGATGATATCCCCTGAGTTTCAGTATAGGGCGCAACAACAGATTAACAATGTTTGCCGATAGGGAGCAACTTCGTAGATAACATATTAGTATTTGTTAACGGTGACATAACGCCCATTTAAGGGGCTGATTAATAGTTTCTTGAAATGTGTAACGAGGCGAAACTGAGTAAACTGTTAGCAGTCCGGCTTTGACTGTTCATCTTAATTTGACTCGGACAGAATCTCTAATAAATCCATAAATAAATTTATAATGTCTAGATAGATATTAACCGATATTTCAATTGCCGTTGCCCAACTTTCATCACCTGCAAATTTCTCGAGCCGATTAAAATCGTATAAGAGGTATAAGGTGAAAATCACAGCACCTACATAGGCTCTCATTAAAGAAACAAACTTAGATTTTATAAAAATGATGTTAATTAAGTTCATCATAATCAAAATAATGAGACTTATGAGCAAAAAGCCGCCAAGGAAACCAAAATCAATGTCGGTAAAAAATACCACAGATGCAGTTGATACGATAGCAAGGGCCGTACCCATAACCGCTTGAAAGATTATGTTTTGCCATTCCTTGTGGTAGGTGTCTCTGTCAAATGCGGCTGAAAATTCTTGTATTTGTTGTTCTGTAGCTTTTTCACCTTTTTTCAGAACAACGCCTCTATCTTTAAGATGCATACGTAGTTTATACCGTGTTCCAAAATGCTCAATAGCCGGACCAATCTCCCATCCAATCACTAAGGAAAACGCAGCCACTATAATAATATTAAGAGGATAAGATCCTGCAAAACCAAAGATAAGAAACAATAATAACAACGAGATAATGAACGTTGCCCACATTTCAAATGCTGTTTCAAAATATCGATTAACTTTGGCAGTAACTGCAGTGAGACAGAGCATCATACCGACAATAAGAAAGGTTCTAGCAAACAAAATATCTAGCATTTTAAGTCCTTTTAAACACGAGGTAGGCTAAAAAAGAGAAATAGCGATTCTACTTAACTATAGACTCTATTTTTGCCCATGAACAAATGTATAGACTTTTAGTGATAACTCAACTGATAAAATAGCCCCGAATGAGCTCAGAGAATTCTTGACGGTGAGAATCTTGGGTAGCGAAAGACGTCACTAGTCGCGCAAATTGCTGATCGTCTTGCAGAGTGACATTAGGCGGCAAAGTGTCTACGTACCAATCATAAAACTCAGCCCCGGCATCTCGTAGGTAAGTTGCCAAACCTTTGGGCATGACAACAAACAGCTCATTTGACTCCACTGGCCAGACAAGCTGCAAGCCATCAATACCATTTATTGTCTCAGCGAGCTTAGCTGCTTGAGTATTGGCGTGTTTAGCAAGCTCAAGCCAATGATCGTCTTGCAGCCAGCCGACCATTTGTGCCCCAAACACTCGGCCTTTAGATAATAAATGGCCTCCGCGCTTCCGCCGGTGGATAAAGGTCTTGGCTAACTCTTTATTGAAAAATATAACGACCTCAGCACAAAGCGCACCACATTTGGTGGCACCCAAGCAAAGCACATCCACTCCCGCCTTCCACGATAATTCCGCAGGTGTGACCTGCTGGGAAGCGACAGCATTGGCAAATCTTGCGCCATCCATGTGAATAGACAGACCATTGCCTTTGGCAACTCTACTCAATGCTGAAATTTCTGTTGGTGTGTAAACGAGGCCTGATTCGCTCGCTTGTGCAATACTTAAAGCCGTAGCTCGCACGTTATGAGGGTAGTCCGTACCGATTGTCTGAAAATAATTTTCTAGATGTTCTGGGGTAATTTTACCTTGGCCATTAGAAACCGAAAGCATTCGTGCTCCGCCTGTGAAGAGCTCAGGAGCAGTGGACTCATCAAGAATGATATGGGCGCTATCATGGCAAAGAATTGCTTCCCAGGGTTGCACCATGCATGACAACGCTAAGGAATTTGCCGCTGTGCCAGTGGCTACAAAATATGCCTCTAAATCACATTCAAATAAGGCTTTTAATGCCTCTATGGCTTGATCAGTCCAACGGTCATCACCATAGCCATGGCTGTACTCATTGTTAGCCTCAGCTAACATCCCTAGTACTTTGGGAGATGCGCCGGTTTGATTATCACTCCCAAAATACATACCGATACTCCGTTAAAATTCTATCCTCATTATATCTCTGAGGGTTGGACTTTTGTTACCGCAAAAGCCGCAAGTGCCCGTTCTCTCGACTCTTTAATGTCAATTATGGGTGCCGGATACTCAATACCAATACCTACTCCTGCTGCCATAAGAATTTCCGATGGTGCCAACCAAGGAGCATGAATATATTTGTCTGGCAAATTGGCTAGTTCTGGTACATAGCGACGAATATAGGCACCCTGCTTATCAAACTTTTCACTTTGGGTGATGGGATTAAAAATTCTAAAGAAGGGTGCGGCATCAGCACCACAGCCCGCAATCCACTGCCAGCTTGCACTGTTACTGGCAAGATCCGCATCCACCAAACAATCCCAAAACCATCGTTCCCCATGGTGCCAGTGTACCAGTAAATTTTTGACTAAGAACGAGCCAACCACCATTCTCACACGGTTATGCATATACCCTGTGTTGTAGAGTTCACGCATACCAGCATCTACCAATGGGTAACCTGTATTACCCCGCTGCCAAGCCTTTAAGTCAGCATCAGTATTTTCTGCCCAAGGAAAAAGATCAAAACGTGCCTGCAAGTTATCTGTTGGTAATTTAGGAAAATGATAGAGCAAGTAGTTTGAAAACTCACGCCAGCCTAACTCGCTCAAAAAAGTATCTAGGCTTTGCTCATTTGTAACAAAGGCACCGGCTTCGGATGCTCGGTGCCAAGCGATATTCGGCGATATTTGGCCGAAATGTAGGTAGGGTGAGAGCCGTGATACATTGGGTTTGTTAGGAAAGTTACGCCCTTCACGGTAGTCTTGTAAATCATCCATAACAAATTCATCGAGTCGCGTGTGAGCAGCGGCTTCACTGATATCCCATCGCGCATTCATCTCCTCATCCCAATTAATTTTTGGGAGCAAACTCAAATCCTCTAACCGGAGTGAGTGAGTACTAGTTTTTGAGATATTTATCCTTCCAGGGATAGGTATAGGTTGCCGTGGAGCAATGGCAGAAAGGCAACCGCGACGAAAATAAGGCGTGAATACTTTATAAGGAGTACTATCTTTTTTCAGCACTTGCCAGGGCTCCCAAAGAAGAGAGCCATTGAAACTCTGGACATCAAGCCCCTGATCTTTTAGAGCAGATTTAATTTTAGCATCCCGTGCGATACGCCAAGGTTCGTAACAGCGGTTCCAAACTATGGCTTCAGCACCAGTTTGGTGTGCTAGGTCAGACAATATGGCACTCGCCTCTCCTTTATAGAGCTGTAAACCCTGATTAAGAGATCTGTTTAGATCTTCCAGAGCATGATGCAACCACCATCGGCTCGCTCCACCTATCTTCCAGCTATCAGCGTTCTCATCATCAAGGATATAAATAGGAATAATTTCACCGCGGTCACAAGCATCAACTAATGCTGGGTTGTCCGCGAGTCTAAGGTCTTGGCGAAACCACATAATGGTTGGCCCTGTGGAGGGGACTAAACTAGAGATAGGGTGTTCCTTTTTTATAGATTTTTTATACGAGTAGTTACGATCTAAGCTTAAATTCAGATTGTTATCTTTACCTGCACCCTAGCACGACTTTGTGAACAGTTGCCATTGGCTTTTTCTACTCTCATTCCCGTGCAGTCTGGTATAATTTTGGACTTCTATTTTGCTTGGATAAAACACAATGAACGTTCTGGTTATTGGATCCGGTGGTCGTGAGCACGCACTGGCTTGGAAGGCTTCACAATCGGATAATGTGGGTACAGTTTTTGTCGCACCAGGCAATGCAGGCACCTCAATGGAGGCAAAACTGGAAAACGTTAGCCTGTCAGTGGGAGACTTTTCTGGATTGGCAGATTTTGCCGAAAATAACGATGTTGGTTTAACAATAGTTGGTCCTGAACAACCCTTGGTCGATGGTATTGTTGATTATTTTCAGTCTCGGGACTTAGCTATCTTTGGCCCCTCCCGTGGTGCAGCTCAACTAGAAGGTTCTAAGGCTTTTACAAAAGACTTCTTAGAGCGTCAGAAAATTCCAACTGCTAGCTATGGAAACTTCACTGAGATTGATGCTGCTCTTAACTACTTGCAACAGGTGGGTGCTCCCATTGTGGTCAAGGCTGATGGTTTGGCAGCTGGAAAAGGTGTAATTGTCGCCATGACTATGGCCGAGGCTGAAGAAGCTGTGCGTGACATGCTTGCTGGCAATGCCTTTGGTGAAGCCGGAAGTCGAGTGGTCATTGAGGAGTTTTTAGATGGTGAAGAAGCCAGCTTTATTGTGATGGTTGATGGTAAAAACGTATTACCGATGGCAACGAGTCAAGATCATAAACGCGCGGGCAATGGCGATACCGGACCCAATACCGGCGGGATGGGCGCTTATTCGCCCGCCCCAGTAGTCGACGAGATAATCTATCAACGAATTATGGATGAAGTGATATACCCAACGGTTAGGGGTATGGCCGCTGAAGGCAATGACTATACTGGCTTTTTATACGCTGGGCTGATGATTATGCCAGGTGGCACTCCCAAGGTTATCGAATACAACTGTCGCTTTGGCGACCCTGAGACACAACCTATATTATTGCGTTTAAAGTCAGATTTAGTGTCCCATTGTATGGCGGCTTTAGAGGGCGCACTTGATCAGGAATCCACACAATGGGATCCAAGACCAGCTATTGGCGTAGTTCTGGCTGCAGGTGGTTACCCTGGTAGTTATCGCGGTGGGGATGAAATATCTGGTTTATCAGAAATATCAGGGAGCGCAGATAAAAAAGTTTTTCATGCGGGCACGAGCATGTCTGATGGCAAAGTTGTCACTAGCGGAGGCCGAGTGCTCTGCGCAACGGCAATGGGTGATACGGTATCTGAGGCACAGTCCCACGCGTATGAACTGGCTGGTGCAATCCACTGGGATAATATTTATTTGCGTGATGATATTGGTTGGCGAGCAATTGCTCGTGAACAGGGTAAATAGGATTCCGCATCACTGGGAGCGTTTATGCTGAGTGACAGTGGGTTTTTGAGTAACGATATCCCCTTCGCCTCCTTCGGTCACTCACATGCCGTAGCAGTATTTGTCTTCATCGTTTTGTTGGGACTATCTACCCTAACAGCGCTTCGGTTAAGCGATCGGGAAAACTTAATCGTGACCCGAATATCCTCGTTATTTTTATGTTTTACGGTCGTCGCATGGACTGCGATAACTCTAGCGCTTGATAGGTTCAATGTAGATCAAAGTTTACCACTTTCAATCTGCAATCTTTTCTCACTTGTCGCTCCCTTCCTTTTTTGGACTCCCAATCAGAGGCGCTTTGAGATCGTTTACTTCTTTGTTTTATCGGGCACCCTGCAAGCAATTATTACCCCAGACCCGGAAGGTGGGTTTCCAAGTTATGGATTCTTTAAGTATTGGATTGTTCACTGTGGTCTGGTGATTGTAGTAATCCACCACTTAATTGCTTTCAAACTCTTCCCACGAGCCAAGGGAATTTTAGTCACATTTATGTGGCTGAATATCTACATACTCTGCTTGATTCCCATAAATCTGCTCTTAGATGCCAACTATTTTTATCTCATGAGAAAGCCTATAACACCAACCTTATTAGATTTCTTTGGCCCTTGGCCCAATTACATCTTTGCCACCGAGATGCTAGCAATTGTCGTTTTTGCCATAATGTACATGCCAACACTTTTTGTTAGAAAATATTATGAAAAAACCGATACAATAGACGGGTAGTAACGAGGAGTCCTATCAAATGTATAATCGCAAACTTTCAGTCTTAGATCAGATCATCACTCAAATTGATGACGCATTACGCACTGTCTCCTCTGATGCTCCATTGCCCGAGCGACCCTCTCCTGCACATTCGGTTGACGACGCTGAGTTAACTCAAAGTGAGCGTGAGCGAGCCATTGGCTTGATGAGAGTGAACCATACCGGAGAAATTTGTGCTCAAGCTCTCTACCAGGGACAGGCGCTAACAGCTAAATTGCCCGATGTGCGCGAACAGATGAAAGAAGCCGCAAGTGAAGAAATTGACCACCTGGCTTGGTGCGAGAATAGAATTAATGACTTAGGGGGCCGCACGAGTCTGTTAAATCCAGTTTTTTATGCGCTTTCCTTTGGCATGGGTGCCAGTGCTGGAATTGTAAGCGACAAGCTTAGCTTAGGGTTTGTTGCTGCGACTGAAGATCAGGTATGTGATCACCTACAAAGCCACTTGGAACAACTACCAAAGGAGGATCTTAAGAGCCGTGCAGTCGTTGAAGAAATGTTAGCCGACGAAGAAAGGCATGCCCAGGCAGCGCTGGACGCAGGGGGCTATGATTTTCCAACACCTGTAAAGAGATTTATGACACTTGTTTCAACAATAATGACCAAGGGTAGTTACCGAATATAACCAATTCCTAGCTTGTGACCTTGTCTTTTTCTTGCACCAACTCAATTATCTTTTCTCTCAACCAAAAATGTATAGGTGACTCTGCAGTTCTTTGATGCTGTAACAGCACCAGGTTAATGCTTTCATCATGTGGCAACTCTTCCGGAAACGCCTTGCTCACAATTCTGTGCATTTCTCGCTCGGTTACCAGATCTTTTTGTGTCGCCACCATTAAGCAATCAGTATCACAAACGGTTTCCATAGCTGTCATTAACTGATTAGTCACTAGAGCCTTTTCCCGCTTTAAACCAAGTCCACGAAGTGCTCTATCAAAACGGGCATCATTTCTAGCACTGACTCTCTTCGAAATTAACAAATAATATTGAACAAAAGAGTATGTGAGAATTTCATCTAGAGTCATCTTATCTTTTGTTGCCAAAGGATGACCTTCTCTCATCCAAATCGAGGGTGTGTACATAGCTAAAGGTGTCGCATTTATTTCATCGGTAATGCCCCTCTCTATATCGATAGCAAAATCTAAAGCACCTTCAGCTAAGTCTCCCTCGACTGACTCAATGCCACTCGACACAGAGAGGACTAAACCGCGCGCCTCATCAGTCAGCACTCGCGTCAGTTCAGAGATCAATGAAATTGCAACAAACTCTGGTACTGCAATCGTGATCTCCCCAACGTAGGTTGCTGGGTCAAACTCTCCCTCACTAACAATGTCGAGAATATTATCTAATAAAGGTGGAAGCCGAAGTTGTAACTCTCGAGCCTTTGGAGTTGGAATCAACTCATTGCCAGTTCTAGTAAATAGAGGGTCATCCAATTGATCTCTTAACCTCTGTAGCACTCGGCTCATGGCGGGTTGACTGATAAATAGTCTAGCGGCAGCTCGAGTTACACTTTTTTCTTCGAGTAGAGCCTGTAAAGAAACCAGTAAATTCAAATCAAGTCGAGATAACTTCCGTAAGTTCATCTTGGGATCCTTTATCGGTATTACCAAAACGCATATTGTTAATGCAAACAATGCATTTGGATTATGTCTGGGAAATATATATGTTGTCAACCTGTTAAAGAGTTACGCGTTTTATTAAGAACCAATAACATTTTTAAAGCGTAATTAACTGTATTAAAGAATTCGATTCGCGATCCAAACCCCTCTTAATCCTGCATAGGATTTTTTCAAAGGGACCTTTCTAAGGTCCCTTTTTTTTATCACTTAAAAAACAACGCGGCCAGTAAAGGTCATATCAAGTTTGCATATATAAAATGCATTAAATGCATTTGAATTATAACCTTGGAATATCCTATAGTGTGCTCATCAGGGTAATAGTGCTCTGAAACCATAAAGGACTTGATAATGACACTCGTTTATTTATTGCTTGGTTTTGCCGGCATCACGGGTGCTGCAATTGCGAAAGATGATTTCGGTAAGTTGGAAGCACCTCACAGTGAAGCTTCTAAGGAACACTAAATTTAATTTCCTTGATATTTAAATAATCAAGGAAAGACAACCAGATTCTTAGTTTTAACCAAACCCCTCTTAATCCTTGCTAAAGGATTTTTCAAGGGACCCTTCATAGGGTCCCTTTTTTTTATTTTTTTACTACGAACTTGCATAAACGCATAAATACTATACTATTTAGCATAATGCGTGAGATGTAGTCGACTTTATCAGGGTAAGGAAACCCTAATGTACCTTTTCAGGAGAAATTATAATGACTTTTTTACCTAAGCCTCCAATCGATAACTTGGATATTTTTCTATCCAAGTGCCATCGGCGCCGATACCCTAGCAAAAGCACTATTATATATGCTGGAGACAAGGCGGATGTTCTCTATTATATTGTAAAAGGAACAGTGTCTGTGCTGGTTGAAGAGCAAAAAGACAATAAAGAGATGGTTATCACCTACTTACATGCGGGGGAGTTTTTCGGCGAAATGGGTCTTTTTGAAGATAGCGTTCGCAGTGCATGGATTAAAGCAAAAACTGATTGTGAGATCTGTGAGATCTGTGAGATCAGTTACTCCAAATTTAGAGCACTAAGTAATACTAACCCTGAATTTATGCGTGCCCTCACAAAACAAATCACAAGCCGCCTCAAGGAAACCACAAAAAAGGCTAGCAGCCTCGCATTTTTAGATGTCACGGGCCGTGTAGCTAGGGCTCTCCATGATCTATGCATGCAACCTGACGCTATGACGCATCCAGATGGCATGCAAATTAAAGTCACCCGTCAAGAAATTGGTCGTAATGTAGTTTGTTCCAGAGAAATGGTTGGTCGAGTGCTTAAAGAACTAGAAGCACAAGGCCTGATCTCTGTTTCTGGAAAAACAATGGTTGTCTACGGCACGCGATAGATTAAAGAGCCGACACTATCGGAACATTTCCTGAAGCTTTAGGCCTGGGTTAGGTGTTTTCATAAAAGCTTCACCCACTAGAAAGCCATTGACGTTCTTGCTCCGCATTAAGCGCACATCTGATTGGGAGTGGATGCCACTTTCGGTCACGATGATTGTTGCTTTTGGAATTTTATCTAACAGGCACAGGGTATTTTCCAAGGAAACATCAAAGGTATGCAAATTACGGTTATTGATACCTATCATAGCGTTATTTAGAGGTAGGGCCACCTCTAACTCCTGCTCATTATGGACTTCAATCAATACATCCATACCAAGTGACAAAGAAAGCTCATGGAGCTTGCTTAAGCTTTCGGCGCTTAAGGCTGACACAATGAGCAATATGCAGTCTGCCTCCATAGCACGAGCTTCATACACTTGGTATTCGTCAATAATGAAATCCTTTCGAATAACAGGTAACTGGCAAGCTCTTCTCGCCACTTTTAAGTACTCATTTGATCCCTGAAAGAAGTCTACATCGGTAAGGATAGATAAACAGCAAGCGCCACCCAACTGATAGCTCTTAGCAATAGATTCCGGATCAAAATTTTCACAAATAACACCTTTGCTGGGAGATGCCCTCTTAATTTCAGCAACTACAGCCGCTTCGCCTGACTCTATTTTTGCAGATATTGCATTAGCGAAGCCTCTCGGCGGAGACGCTAGAGTTATTTTTTCTATTAATTCTGACTGCGAGATTAACGCGGAATTCTCTATAATTTCCTGTTGCTTTCGCGCTAGAATCTTCTTCAGAATTGTTGGGGTTTCTAAATTCATCGCAGTCTCTTCTTTGTAAAATCTAAAGATCATTTGTCAGAGCTATCAGCTCCGACATCTTTTCGCTAGCCATACCTGTATCTATAGCTTGTCGCGCTAAATCAATACCCTTTTGTATCGTGCTGGCAAACCCGGACACATAAAGAGCGGCTCCAGAATTCAATACAATTAAATCTTGAGCTTTTTTAGCATCTCCGTTAAACGCAGATAAAATTAACCCCAATGAGTCGGATGCATTTTCCACAGATAATCCATCTAAACTCTGCCTTTCAGTAAAATAGCTTTCCGGTAACAGCACATATTCATCAAGGGACCCGTCTTTATACTCGGCAACATAGGTTTCAGCTGCAATACTGATTTCATCCAGTCCGTCTGCTGAATGAACCACCATTATATGCTTAGCACCTAGTCTTCCAAGAACCTCTGCCATCGGGCGACAGAGAGACTTATCATAGACGCCTATGAGCTGCCGCTTGACTCCAGCAGGATTAGTCATAGGGCCAAGAATATTAAAGATAGTTCTTAATCCTAGCTCTTTCCTGGGTCCAATAGCGTATTTCATGGCGCTGTGATGAGAAGGTGCAAACATAAAGCCCAATCCTATCTGATCGACACATGTAGCAACTTGCTCTGCCTTTAAACTAAGATTAACGCCGGCAGCCTCAAGCACATCTGCGGCGCCACTCTTGCTGCTGACCGACCTGTTCCCATGTTTTGCGACCCGCCCGCCAGCGGCGGCAACGACAAATGCTGAAGCTGTCGACACATTAAACAAGTTAGATTCATCACCCCCAGTGCCCACAATATCAACAAGGTAATCCCCAGAAACCTCAACGCCTGTAGCTAATTCTCGCATCACTTCTACGGCACCAGTTATTTCATCAATGGACTCGCCCTTAATGCGTAAAGCGACCAAAAATGCACCTATTTGAGCGTCCGTGGTGTTACCAGACATGATTTCGCGCATCACATCTCGCATGGAACCAGCGTCCAAATTTTGACCGCTAACAATTGATTCTAAAGCTTGATGAAAATGCACTCGCTAAGCCTCCAAAAAATTACGCAGCAAATCATGACCATATTCAGTCAGAATTGACTCTGGATGAAATTGAACGCCTTCTATATTTAGCTCTTTGTGCTTAACACCCATAATTTCATCTAAGGTTCCATCTTCATTTTCGGTCCAGGCGGTCACTTCTAGACAATTAGGTAAACTCTTCTGATCAATGACTAATGAATGATAACGTGTTGCCTCAAAGCGAGCTCCAAGACCTTTAAATACCCCCGCATCACGGTGGCATATTATTGAAGTTTTACCATGCATCACTTCTTTAGCACGGACAATCTTCCCACCAAATGCCTGCGCGATACTTTGATGCCCCAAACAAATACCCAGTATCGGTAACTTGCCAGCAAAATGCTTTATTGCCTGAACCGAAATACCCGCTTCATTTGGCGTGCAAGGCCCAGGAGAGATTACAATTTTCTCAGGAGACAGAGCCTCCATTTCACTTATGCTTATTTCATCATTTCGATAAACTTTAACATCTGCACCCAATTCAGCTAGATACTGCACCACGTTGTAGGTAAAAGAATCATAATTATCAATCATTAGAATCATCTGGACTCTCCACTGACCATTGCTGCTGCGCGCATAACCGCTCGAGCTTTGTTCATTGTCTCTTCCCACTCTAGCTCGGGCTCTGAATCGGCAACAACACCGCCCCCAGCCTGAACATGCAATATTTTATCTTTGATTATGGCAGTACGGATCGCTATAGCCATGTCCATATTGCCATTCCAACCAATGTATCCAACTGCACCCCCGTAGATATTTCGTTTGACCGGCTCTAATTCGTCAATAATTTCCATAGCTCTAATTTTCGGTGCACCACTTAAAGTTCCAGCAGGCAGAGTTGCTTTCAACACATCAATTGCATTCATTCCTTCATTGACCTGACCGATCACATTTGAAGTGATATGCATGACATGAGAATAACGTTCAACCACCATTCTCTCGGTTACTTCTACGGAGCCTGATTGACTAATTCTTCCAACATCATTGCGTCCCAAATCAATCAACATTAGATGCTCTGCAATTTCTTTTGGATCAGACAGCATCTCTTGCTCTAACATCTGATCATCTGCGGCAGTCTCACCACGGCGACGGGTACCTGCAATAGGTCGAACGGTTACTTGCTCGTCTTCAAGGCGAGCTAATACCTCAGGAGAAGATCCAACAATATGAAAGTCCCCCAAATCAAGAAAGTACATATAGGGAGAGGGGTTTAATCTCCGTAATGCTCTGTATAGGTTTATCGGCGCTTCATCAAAGGGCGCAGAAAAGCGTTGTGAGGGGACCACCTGCATGATGTCTCCAGATAAAGTATATTGCTTTACTGTATCTACTGCTTTCTTATAATTTTCTTTGCCAAAACTTGAAACAAAGGCCTCTTCTGATAGGCCTTCGCTGTTCATGTTCATGGGCGGCAAATCAGGTTTTGGTTGATGTAGTTTTTGCTCTAGCTCATCAAGCCTCGCCTCAGCTTCTGCTAGCGCATTAGGATCTTTAGCGTCCACATGAACTACCAACATAATGGTCCCAGAAAGATTATCGAAAATAGCTACCTCATCAGATGCCATAAGCAATATATCCGGCGTGCCAAGTTGGTCAGGTGGCGATGTTTTAGACAACCTTGGCTCAACATAGCGCACTGTATCATAGCCAAAATACCCCACCAGTCCTCCAGTAAATCTTGGTAAGTCAGGTAAGTCAGGCATACTGAAAAGAGCCCTAAACCGCTCCACCTCAGCCAATGGATCATCTGTCTTTCTAGCCACCATCGGTTTGCCGTCACGAATAATCTCCAACCGGTTCCCATATAACTTAAGGACGGTGGATGTCTGCAAACCAATAAGAGAATAGCGCCCCCACTTCTCGCCACCTTGGACAGACTCAAATAAATAGGAATTTGGCCCAAAGGCTAGCTTCAGATAAACACTTAGAGGTGTTTCCAGATCAGCGAGTACTTCACGGGTGATAGGGATGCGATTAAATTTTTGGGTTGCCAATGTGGCAAATGTATCGGGGTTCATGACGGCTTCCTGGTTCTTTTGCAATTTGGTTTACGAAGGCACACAACGTGCTCAAGGCTCACTAGCCTCGCCAACGGTAGAACTCAAAATCAAAATGAACAAACAAAGTGCCTTGCACAACCGCTCTCCTTATTACGGCCAACATTGTAATCAATATAACGATATCAATAAACCTCTTAGGTTCAGCCACCTAAAGAGCCATAACCAAATTTAGGCTACTAACCTACCTTAGCCAATTCCGCTCGAAGTTGCCCAATAACTTCAGCGTAGTCTGGTTGACTGAAAATAGCTGAACCAGCGACAAAGGTATCCGCTCCAGCAGCTGCTATCTCAGCGATATTGGCGACACCAACACCACCATCAATTTCAAGCCTTATCTCATAGCCACTGCTATCAATCATAGCCCTGGCTTGCTTTAGCTTATCAATCGTTGAGGGAATAAATTTCTGACCGCCAAACCCTGGATTCACTGACATGAGCAAGAGCATGTCGATTTTATCCATCACCCATTTTGCTACATCTAGCCCGGTACCCGGATTAATCACCAATCCCGCTTTACATCCTAAGTCACGAACTAGCTGAAGAGATCTATCTATGTGGTTGGAACCCTCTGGATGAAAGGTAATATAATCAGCGCCGGCGTCAGCAAACATGCGGATAAGATCATCCACTGGACTCACCATCAGATGGACATCAATTGGGGCTGTAACACCGTGATCCCTAAGAGCCTTACACACCATTGGGCCAATTGTTAAATTGGGCACATAGTGATTATCCATAACATCAAAATGAACCACATCTGCGCCAGCTTCTAGCACCGCATCGACCTCTTCACCCAATCGAGCAAAGTCGGCCGCTAAAATAGAAGGGGCAATCAAATAATCAGCCATATAACACCTAATTTTGGATTGTTTTTAAAATTTTTTGGCCATTATATACTGCGATTGATGCTAACGGTTAAGACCGAACCAAAAAAGCCGCTTGAGCAAGCGGCTTTTTGAACGTTATTCGCATCGATTGTGCGTATGACTCAACTAGTCTTTCAATTCCTTCATAGTTTTCCTAAAAGCTTTGCCAACTTTTTTCATTCTCTCTCTTATTGTCTTGCGCATGGCCTTAGCTTCTTCTTTAGTCACATACCCATCCGAATCAGCATCCATTTCATTGAAGCGTTCACGCCCTTTGACGGCCATTTCGGCAATCATAGCCTCGTGCTCATCGAAGGACACTTTGCCATCCTTATCGGCATCGGCTGCTGCGAAAAGGTCTCCTCTAAGCCGATCTCTCCCGACATCTTTGTGATGGTCAGCAACTGCCATTACCGACAGTAACAGCGTCAAAATTAAAACAATCGCATTGTTCATATCACTCCTCCTATTTTCCGATCTATTTCTATGAACGCTGTTCACACCATTTGGTTGACTGCCATGTGATTTTAAGAATAACTGTAGTCTTTGAACTGCTCACGCAAATCTTTCTTACTGATTTTACCTGTAGCAGTATGAGGAATTTCATCGACAAAAACACAATCACCTGGAATCCACCATTTGGCAATCTTTCCTTCTAAGGATGCTAAGATATCGTCTTTACTGGGAGTAACGCCATCCACAGCGATCACAATAAGTAGAGGTCTCTCTGTCCACTTAGGATCAGCCACGCCAATAACAGCAGCCTCTTGAACATCAGGGTGAGACATTGCAGCATTTTCAACATCTATGGAACTGATCCATTCTCCACCAGATTTAATTACATCTTTGACGCGATCAGTGATCACTACATAGCCATATTCATCGATAGAAGCCATATCGCCCGTATCAAACCAGCCTTCATCATCCAATGCAGGTTGATCTTCAAGTCGATAATATCCGTTGCATACCCAAGGCCCCTTGACCAACAAAAGCCCTGAGGCGATGCCATCCCAAGGTAACGCATTTTTATCTTCATCAACAATCTTCATTTGAACACCGTAGACTAAGCGTCCTGCGCGCACTCTATAGGCGTCTCTTTCCTCTTCAGAACAATCAATCATCCAAGCCATAGGCCTATTGTATGACCCCAGAGGGCTCATTTCAGTCATACCCCAACCTACGTGCATTTCAATCCCATGCTCATCCATAGATTTCATGAGGGATAACGGGCAAGCCGAGCCTCCGACAACCACATTCTTCAGCGTTTCTACTGTCTTACCTTCGCCATTAAGATAATTTACCAAGGCTAGCCATACGGTTGGCACACCGAGAGAGTAATTAACTTTTTCTTCGTTAATTAAGCGTGTTAATGTCTCCCCATCGGCCATTTTAGGGCCTGGAAAAACTAACTTACATCCCACCATAGGGCCACTATAAGAGGTGCCCCAAGCGTTGACATGGAACATAGGTACAATCGGTAAAATGACATCATTACCAGACAAGTTCATGTTATCGGGTAATGAACCGGTAATAGAATGAAGAACGGTGCTGCGGTGACTGTACACTACACCTTTAGGATTACCCGTTGTGCCAGAGGTATAGCACATCGAACTAGCTGTATTTTCATCTAACTCAGGCCAATCAAAGGTCTCTTCATGACCAGCAATAAAAGTCTCGTAGCAATGCACATTATCCAAGGTTGTCTCTGGCATGTTAACTGCATCAGTAAGCACAACATAACCTTTAACCGTCGGTAGCTTATCTTTCAATCCTTGTAGTAAAGGCAAAAACATAGGGTCAGTGAAAACCCACTTATCTTCAGCATGATTAATTATAAAGTCGATTTGCTCAGGAAATAATCGTGGATTAATCGTATGACAGATTTGGCCAGAACAAGAGATCGCGTAATACAACTCAAAGTGTCGGTAGTCATTCCATGCCAATGTAGCTATCCGATCGCCTTTATCAAAGCCAACGCTCTTCAATGCGTTAGCTAATTGTCGGATCCTACGAAATGACTCGCTATAGGTATATCGGTGATTAGGGTTATCACTAGTCACTGAGACTATCTCACTGGCACCATGGATACTGTCTGCATGCTCCATAATCGATGTGATAGTGAGCTGCGAATTCATCATTAAACCATTCATACTATCCCTCAAATCTCATAATAAATTAAGGATTAGAGACTATCATTCATAGATTAAAAATCACAACGAAATTTTAATCTCACTCTGTTTTGTACCCATTTGTAAGTACTCGACTGATTGAACTTATCCCGACCGAAATTTCAATGCTACTTAAATGAAGGAATAGAACTAGCTGACTCACCTTTACCTATATTTTGAGGGGACACGGCCTTTTCTCTAGCAGCCTCAAGAGTTACCAGCCCTTCCTCAACCAGAGCGTTAAGACATTGATCTAAGGTTTGCATCTGTAACGAGCTGCTTGTCTGGATAACAGAATAAATCTGGGCATTTTTGTCTTCTCTTACAAGATTTCGAACCGCCGGAGTGCCTATCATTATTTCATGAGCAGCAATACGACCACCCCCAACTTTTTTCACTGTGATGAACAAACTCAATTGGATCTTCGATAGTAAGGATATGATAGGACCGCTTTTTATTAATGTAATCTACCATCGCCGCTTGAGTGGAAGACTTGCCAGAACCCGTTGGCCCAGTAATTAGAACTAAGCCTCGCGGCAGTAAGGCAAGCTGCTTGAATATATCTCCCAATCCGAGCTCTTATAATGTTGCTATCTTTGAGGGAATAGATCTAAATACGGCTGATTTTCCTCGATTCTGATTGAATACATTGGCTCGGAATCTTGCCATTTCGGGAATCTCAAATGAAAAATCTATCTCTATACCATCCTTCAAAGCTTTAATCTGGGTGTCATTTAGCACCTCATGGACTAGACTTTCCACTTGATTGGGCAGCAGAACCGGTAGATCAGTACGAATCATATCTCCATCAACCCGTAAAATAGGTGGAAGCCCTGCTGATAGATGTAAATCTGACGCTTGTTCTTTTATACTGAGCCTCAACAGTCTGGTTAGATCCATAATTTAAGGTCCTTTGCTCTCTGGTCAACTTAGTAAACTGTAATCATTCAAAGACAACTGATGCGAGCCCGATTGCTACTGGCAGGATATGAATTCAAGGTTTATTTTAGCTACCATAATGTAGCAAAGGTTTTGGAATAAAATGCAAAAATATCTCGGGGTTGTGATGGACTCCATAGAATCACTAAATTATCAGAAAGACACAACGTTAGCTCTGTTGCTTGCAGCACAAGAACACGGATATTTACTGTTTTATATGCAGCAGAAAGATCTGTTTATCGACAATAACGGTCCTCAAGGAAAGATGACGCCTCTAACGGTCTTTCAAGATCCAGATAAATGGTATGCCTTGGGGGAAACCTCAACAAAACCTCTCTCAGACTTAAACGTTATCCTGATGCGCAAAGATCCGCCTTTTGATAGTGAATTTATTTATTCCACTTATATTCTAGAAGCCGCAGAACGTCGTGGTAGCCTAATTGTAAATAAGCCCCAAAGTCTCAGAGACTGTAACGAGAAGGTCTTCGCTACAGAATTCCCTCAGTGTACTCCCCCGCTACTGGTCAGCCGTGATGAGGTTCTTTTAAAGCAATTTCTGGAAGAGCATAACGAAGTGGTATACAAACCGCTTGATGGAATGGGTGGCACTTCAATATTCCGAGTTAAGAAAGGTGATCAAAACCTTAATGTCATTATTGAAACACTCACAAATTTCGGCCAGAACACGATCATGGCTCAAAAATATCTCCCAGAAATTTTGGTTGGTGACAAAAGAATTTTGGTCATCGATGGAGAAGTTGTACCTTTCAGTTTGGCCCGAATTCCCTCCGCAGGAGAATTTAGGGGCAACCTTGCAGCAGGTGGGCGCGGTGTTGTCCAGCCACTCAGCAAGAGAGACTTATGGATTGCCCAGCAAGTTGCGCCAACATTAGTTGAAAAGGGCCTCATATTTGTCGGTTTAGATGTTATTGGTGATTACTTAACCGAAATTAATGTCACAAGCCCGACCTGCGTGCGCGAAATTGACAAAGCTGAAAACACAGCCATAGGTAATAAACTGATGATTGCCATTAATAAAAGGTTAAACGCGTAGTTAGCTGAATACAAAAAAGCCCACTTAGTTTTCTTTCAAAAGTTGAGTTTCATAACGTAGTAAGTCATATTAAGTGTATGAGCACACACGCAAAAAAAGTCACTAGCCTAAAAAATCATTTCCTGCTCGCAATGCCGGGATTGCCCGACCCTAATTTCTCACAATCGGTCGTTTATCTCTGCGAACACACTAAAGACGGCGCTATGGGGCTTATTGTTAATCAGCAGATGGACATCCCAGTCAAAGCTATTTTTAAACAGTTAGAGCTCGACTATAATGAAGCTTGCGGCGATGAGTTAATTTTTGATGGTGGCCCAGTGGCTCGGGATCGCGGGTTTATTCTCCATCGGACCTGCACTCAGACGTGGGAATCTACCGTTGCCATTTCTGATGAAATTTGTCTTACCGCCTCAAAAGATATTCTCAGTGATATTGCAATTGGTGACGGCCCTCAAAACCCACTGATTACTCTTGGTTACTCTAGCTGGGGCGCAGGGCAACTCGAAGAAGAACTAGCTACCAACAGCTGGCTTACAATCCCATCTAGTGCGGCCATTATTTTTAATACTGACTGCGCGAATCGGGCAACAGCTGCAGCATCTTCCATCGGCCTTAATCTTGATATGCTTTCCACGGATATGGGCCATGCCTGAGTCTATAAGACACAAGTCACTTCTCGCGTTCGATTTTGGGTTAAAGCAAATAGGGGTGGCCTATGGTCAGACACTAACCAAAAATGCTAATGCTCTGTCTATTCTTAAGGCACAAAATGGTAAACCCCAGTGGCTCGAGATTGACGCGTTAATAACGCAATGGAAACCAAATTTGGTTCTCGTAGGCTTGCCATTAAATATGGACGACACTGAGAGCGAATTAAGCGCTCGAGCAAGAAAATTTGCGCGCCGCCTAGAAGGCCGTTTTAATGTTCAAGTAGAAATGGTTGATGAGCGCCTGACTAGCCAGGAAGCAAAATCAATCATTCGAGGAAATAGCAAGCGCGGCTCCAGCACTGAAGACCTAACTAAAATAGACCATATAGCCGCGGCTTTAATACTTCAGAGTTGGCTCGATGACTCATCGATAGGAAGATCAATCTAATCTTAATACTGCCCTGGATCTATCATCGAAGACAAAAGGATTAAAAATATCCATGCCTGATTTACAGGAAAGAATAGACAAAGTTCGATTGCGTTTGCTGTCAGCCGCGACAAAGTGTGGCCGATCCAAAGCAGAGATTATGTTAGTCGCAGTGAGTAAAACGCGTAGCGCCGATGCAATAAGGCACGCCGCTAATAACGGCCTTCACCATTTTGGAGAAAACTATCTTCAAGAAGCTCTGGAGAAAATAGACACACTTAAGTCACTAGGCCTAGATTGGCACTTCATTGGGCCAATACAGTCCAATAAGACACGACAAATTGCAGAAAATTTTTCTTGGGTGCACAGTGTCGATAGGGTGAAGATTGCCCAAAGACTGAGTGATCAAAGGCCGTCAGATATGCCTCCACTGAATGTTTGTTTACAAATTAATATTGACAATGAAACAACCAAAGCTGGGCTAAGCCCCGATCAAGCCCTACTAGCAACTAAAAATATTTTAGATTTACCCAACATAAAACTGCGAGGACTAATGGCAATACCTGCGGTTCGGCAGGGACAACAGGCACAGCAAAAGCCTTTTTCCAAATTACAGCAATTGATGGATGAAATTAATCGGCCGCTGGACAAATCTGAAAAACTGGATACCCTTTCTATGGGAATGTCAGGGGATCTTGAAGCGGCTATTTTTGAGAACGCAACTATTATCAGAGTGGGCACTGATATATTTGGCCCACGCAGCGTTAAACAACAGTAGAAGGTGAACACATGAGTTCAATCGTTTTTATTGGTGGTGGCAATATGGCCTCATGCATAGTGGGGGGAATGATTGCTCGAGGATTTGAGGCTGAAGATATTACAGCCACCGCTCCTAGTGAAAGTAGCCAAGAAAGATTAAAGTCTAGATTTGGCATCTCTGCGACGGATGACAACCGATCGGCAGTTGCTCACGCTGATATTGTTGTACTGGCAGTGAAACCTCAAATTATGCGTAAGGTCGCCATGGATCTTGCCTCAGCATTAAAGGCTGATGCGGTTGTTATCTCGGTTGCAGCTGGTATTTCAATCAACTCCTTACAATTGTGGTTAGGTAATTCCACTGCCATTGTTAGAGCTATGCCGAACACTCCTTCTCTTGTGCTTTCAGGTGCTACTGGCCTTTTTGCCAATGAGCTAACAAGCCAATCCCATAAAGATAGTGTGGATCAAATTTTCAACGCTGTTGGCTATTGCTGTTGGGTCGAGAGTGAAGAGCAGATTAATGCTGTAATCGCAGTCTCTGGGAGTGGGCCCGCCTACTTCTTTAGAATTCTGGAGATTATGCAGGCGGTGGGACAAGAGCTAGGATTATCAGAAGAGATTGCCCGTAATCTTGTTTCGCAAACTGCCCTAGGGGCCGCACAAATGGCAAAAGTATCTGATTCCAGTCCAGCCCAGCTTAGGCAGGAAGTAACCTCTCCGGGAGGAACTACTGAACGTGCTCTGAGTACTTTTCAGCAAGATGGTCTGGAAGCTATCTTCCGTCGCGCAATGACTAGCGCATCGCAAAGAGCTGAAGAAATGTCCAAAGACTTTTCAGATTAAAAAATTTAAAACCAAGGAGTTACAAACAGATGAGTGGTGGATTAATTGACATTATCAGATTAGTAATAGACCTTTATGTCACTGTTATATTGGTCAGACTACTCTTACAGCTAGTCCAAGCGGATTTCTTTAATCCTATTTCTCAAACTATTTTCAAGATAACCGCGCCGATTGTAGAGCCACTGCATAAAATCTTTCCAACCTTTGGCAAATTTAATACTGCCGCACTAGCTGCTGCTATTTTAGTCAAGTGGTCTTTTTTCATTATTTGGTTTGGATTTCAATCTGCGTTACCTGGCCAACTAGTCCCTTTATTGTTAGTTGCTGCAGTGTCCTTGATTGGGACGCTAATTCAAATTTATTTTTATGGCATTCTTATCGTGGCCATCTCCAGTTGGGTGGGCACCACAAATCACCCAACGGTGCGCTTGGTAAATCAAGTAATCGATCCTTACATGAAGCCCTTTAGGAGTGTCATCCCGCCTATTGGCATGATCGATATTTCACCGATGGTTGCGATTCTTGTCTTGATGGTGGCACGCGCTCAGGTATTACCTGCTCTAAACGGTATCTTCTAACCTATTTATCTTATTGTTTGCATAAATCATTAGTATAACTAGCCACTTCCAAACAATTGATATAAAAAATAACCTTCCTTATGTTGCGTTGTTGACCGCCTGCTCTTAGACTTTAGGAGCCCCGCACAGGTAAACCTCTAAAACAAAGACGATTACACGGATATGGCAAACGATCTCCAGTCTAGTAAAGGCCAAACTGCTATAGCAAAAACTGCAGTGGCTTTTGATCGCCCCCTTAATTTGGCTTGTGGGTTTGAGTTAACGACCCATGAGCTTGTCTTTGAAACCTATGGGAAGCTGAACAGCTCTCATACCAACGCTATTCTCATATGCCATGCCCTTAGCGGTGACCACCATGCTGCCGGTGTTGATTCAGAGGGGAAATCTGGTTGGTGGGAGCACTATATTGGCCCTGGCAAACCAATTGACACCAACCGATTCTTCGTGGTTTGCCCCAATAATATTGGTAGTTGCTTTGGCAGTACCGGGCCAAATAGCATTAATCCTGCAACTGGAAAGCACTGGGGCGCTGATTTCCCCACCTTGGAGGTCGGTGACTGGGTTGAATCTCAGGTGTTTTTGATGGAGCATCTTGAGATTGACTGCTGGGCTGCCGTGGTCGGTGGTAGTTTAGGTGGAATGCAGGCTATGCATTGGTCTGTAGTGCATCCCGAGAAGTTACAGCATGCAGTTGTGATAGCTGCCTCATTGAAGCTATCTGCACAAAATATTGCATTTAATGAGATAGCACGCCGAGCCATACAATCAGACGTCAATTTTAAAGATGGTCAGTACCTAGAGCATCAAACTAGCCCCAAAGATGGTTTGGCATTGGCCCGAATGATTGGCCATCTCACCTATTTGTCTGATCATGCTTTAGGTCGCAAATTTGGTCGGTTGGTGCGCAGTGGGGATCTGGATGCCGCCCAAAAAGAGTTGGTTGAATTTGAAATTTCAAGCTACCTAAATTATCAAGGTGATAAATTTGCCAAAGGATTCGACGCCAATAGTTATATTTTAATCACCAAGATGTTAGATTATTTTGATCTTGTTAAAAACTACAAAAATGATGCTTTAGCAACTTTTAGCAACGCCAAATGTCAATTTTTGGTGGTCTCATTTAGCAGTGATTGGCGATTTTCTCCAGAATGCTCTGAAGAAATTACAGATGCCCTCATCGGCGCAGACAAGAATGTCACTTATCTAAGGATTGAATCTGATCAGGGTCACGACGCTTTTTTACTGCCGGATGCTCGCTATGAGAATGGCGTTAGCCTCTATCTAAATAGAGTTGCAGACCAACTAGAGGCTGAACAGCCATGATAAATAATAATGGCTTTATTGGAGACTGGATAAAAGAAAATTCCCGAGTCTTAGATCTAGGGTGTGGTGATGGCTCTCTATTGGAAACATTAACCAATAAACATCAGGTGCGTGGTTATGGTTTAGAGATCGATCCAGACTCGATTAGTCAGTGTATCGACAGAGGCGTGAACGTTATTGAGCAAGATCTCAATGAAGGTTTGGAGAACTTTGCAGACGCTAGTTTTGATACTGTGGTGATGATGCAAACACTTCAAGCACTGCGATATCCGCATTTGGTGCTCGATGAAATGCTTCGAATTGGCAAACAGTGCATTGTCACTTTCCCTAATTTTGGTCATTGGCGGACCCGAGCTGATTTGGTCTTTAGCGGTCGCATGCCAGTAACTAAGAGATTGTCCTATCAATGGTATGACACTCCAAACATTCACTTTTTCACCTACAAAGACTTTGAAGCCCTTTGCGTAGAGCGCAACATTGACATAGTCAATCGAAACTTTGTTGGTGGGCGGGCCAGTGATCTTGGCTTAGACAGTATATGGCCCAACCTTTTTGCTCATACTGCCGTATATCGGCTGTCAAAATAAAAGCTGCACGCTTAAACCTTACTTAAAGAGGCTTTGCCCATGAAACGATCCCTATTGGCAATTTTGCTATTAGTGCAACCGATCCTCTCTCAGGGATACGAAGAGAAACTTTACAAACAGCATGGCAATTACAAAATATTTTACAGTGCCTTTAACAGTTCGTTCATCGACTCCGATATTGCAGTGGCAAACAACATTGTGCGTGGAAAGGGAAAAGGTCTGGTCAATATTGCAGTGATGGAAGAATTGACTATCGGAACCCCTGCTAAAGTAACAGGCCGAGTTTTTAATATTCTACAACAGAGTCAGTCGCTTGAATTTGTGGCAGTAAAAGAACAGCAGGCATTATATTATCTTGCTCCATTTACCTTCGAGAATGAGGACTACCTGACATTTAAAATTACGGTAAAGCCCAATGACGGCAAGCCGAGCTATTCATATGACTTTAAATTCCAGAAAAAAATGTATCATGACTAATTCACCTTAATTGGACTAACCATTGACTAATTTAAAAAAGCTAGTGCTTGCCAGCGCCAATCCTGGGAAAATTAAAGAGTTACAGGAATGGCTGGATAAATTAGGCATCATCATCGTGCCTCAGGGTGATTTGGGCATTCCAGATATTGAAGAAACTGGCCTTACTTTTGTTGAGAACGCCATTCTCAAGGCACGGAATGCTTCGGCCTTGTCCAATTTACCCGCTATTGCCGATGACTCTGGTATCGAAGTAGATTACTTAAAAGGAGCGCCCGGTATCTACTCAGCTCGTTTTTCTGGGGAGCATGCAACTGATGCGACCAACCGTACCAAGCTTTTGAAAGCTTTAGAGGGAGTCCATCAAGACAAGCGCACCGCTCGCTACCAAGCAGTAATCGTTTACCTCCGACATGCCCAGGACCCAACCCCGATAATCTGCCAAGGAACTTGGGAAGGAAGCATCACTCTTATAGAGCGAGGCGAACAAGGCTTTGGTTACGATCCAATATTTTATGTTCCTGAGTTGAAATGCCACGCTGCTGAACTCGACAGAGCAACAAAACAAAGCTTGAGTCATCGAGGAAAGGCCATTGCTCAGTTTCTAGAGCAACTGGGCGCATCGTAACCCCATGCTCAAGTTACCGCCCCTTTCACTGTATGTTCACATTCCTTGGTGCGTAAAAAAATGCCCTTACTGTGATTTTAATTCTCATGTCGCTAAACAAACCATTCCAGAAACCGACTATGTCAATGCGCTCATAGAAGATCTTAAAGCAGACCTTCACTGGGTGCAGGGTAGAAAACTGCGCTCGATTTTTTTTGGTGGTGGCACTCCTAGCTTATTTTCCGGAGCAGCCATTGGCACTATTCTGCAAGCAGCTGAAAATCTGATTGGCTTCGAGTCGGATATAGAAGTTACCCTAGAAGCCAACCCGGGTGTTGCCGAGCAAAAAAAATTCGCTGATTTTTATAGCGCCGGTGTCAACCGGCTATCAGTAGGCGTTCAAAGCTTCAATGATAATCACCTCAAACGCCTCGGTAGAATTCATGGCTCATCGCAGGCAATATCAGCGATAGCCATGGCGCAATCAGCTGGGTTTGATAATTTTAATGTTGATTTGATGCATGGCCTTCCCGAACAAACAGTGGCCGAAGCTGAAAATGACATTATTAAGGCTGCAGACTCTGGAGCGATACATATCTCTTGGTATCAACTCACTATAGAACCTAATACCGAATTTTTCTCTCGTCCACCTTTGCTCCCTATTGATGATCGTTTAGCAGATATCCAACAGGCTGGAATGGTAATGTTGAATAATAAAGGCTACCAGCAGTACGAAGTATCTGCATTTGCACAGAATGCAATGCAATCCCATCACAACATGAATTACTGGCAGTTTGGGGACTACTTAGGAGTGGGCGCTGGGGCACATGGCAAGATTACGCTTCCAACACAGAATGAGATTATTCGCACTGCCAAAACAAGACAACCTGATCACTATTTAGCAAAACTTGGTAGCCCAGAGATTCTCAGTAAAGCTATTAGTTTGGATGAGATGGCTCAGGAGTTTATGATGAACGGTTTGCGACTAAAGCAAGGTGTGTCCAGAGAATATTTTACGCAGCGGACAGGTTTAGATTTCCATTCTGTGGATAAAATAGTCCTTCGCCTACAATCTCAAGGGCTACTTGAACAGGACACTGATCGCTACCGCACCACACCACTTGGATATCAGTTTTTAAATTCAGTTCTGCAGAATTTTTAATGGTTAGCTTTATAGGATTTATTAGATTATGCTTATTCGAATGCTTCTAAATTGGAAAGGATTTTCAATGTTATTGGACAAGATGTCGTCATTTAGAATGATGCTTGGGGCGTCCCTCCTAGTTTTAATGAATCTAACCTCCCTCACTGTAGCTCAGGAAAAAAACAGTCCAAGCTACTGCTATGTGGATGGTTTATCGGACCGGCTTCCTTGTGGCTTTATTCAAGTTGCAGAAGACTCCTCTAAACCTCAGGGCCGCAAGATTGATATTCACTATGTGGTCATTCCTGCAGTAAAGCCTGTCCACCCCACTGAGGCGCTGCTAGCTATTGCAGGAGGACCTGGCCAATCCGCCATTGATAACGCCGCTCTGTTCAACAACACTTTTAAAAAAGTCAGAGAAACTAGAGATATTTTGCTAATTGATCAGCGAGGTACTGGCCGCTCAAATATTTTGCAATGTCCTCAGGATAATATCCTCTCACCTCTAATGGTGGATGAACAAGGGTTTGATGTTATTGTTGAAACAGAGAAGTGTTTGAGTAACATTGAATCTGATTTGGCAATGTACGACAGCTCCACCGCGATTCATGACTTTGAAGCTGTTCGCAAATTCCTTGGCTATGAAAAACTCCATGTGTATGGCATATCCTATGGTAGCCGAATGGCGCAATTGTACATGCGTCACTACAGTGAAGCCTTACTGACAGTAACCTTGGATGGAGTGGTGCCGATGCAACAATCAGTGCTTGCTGTTGGGTTATCCGTTGACCGTGCTTTAGAAGGTGTCCTTGAGCAATGTGCGGCAGATGCTGCCTGTAATCAACAGTTTCCAGCTTTACGTTCTGACTTAAGTTCACTAACCAACAACCTGACCAATAATCCAGTCACTACAAAAGTGTTTCATCCGATGACAGGTAATCCAGAAACTTTTTTATTAACTCGGGATAAATTGCTGGGTATTTTGCGGCTTTCCATGTACTCACCATCGACCCGTGCGCTTTTACCACTAGCCATAAATCTAGCCGCAAGCGGAAATTATCAACCGCTACTCGGGCTCTATTCACTCATCATGAACGGAATTGATCTTGCCGCTGGAATGCATAATTCTGTAGTCTGCGCAGAAGATGTTCATCGGGTCAGCACTGATCTAATGGCAGATATCGAACAATCATATACTGCGAACTCATTGTATGAAGCAATGGTCAAGTCCTGTTCGATATGGCCATCAAATCGGGTTGATGAAAAGTTTTTCAATCCTATCGAAAGCGATATTCCCACTCTACTCTTATCTGGTGAATTAGATCCTGCGACACCTCCTGATTGGGGTGCATTGGCTATGGTCAATATGACCAATGCAGCACACTTTGTCGCTCCTTACGCTACCCACGGTGTTGCTGCTCAGACCTGTGGTAGTGATTTGGTTGCTGACTTAGTTGATCTTGGCACTGTTACCGACTTAGATGCTAGCTGTTTAAGTGAAACCCATTCTAAAAGTTTTTACCTTAATCCCAGCAGCGCTCAGGCATTGCAAAGTAAGACCACTGTGGAGGATTCACCATGATTTCAGTGTCCAACCTGTCTAAAAAACTGGGTGAGGTGCAGGCCCTAGATTCCCTAACCTTTGATGCATACGACGGTCAAATCACAGGATTGCTGGGTCCAAATGGAGCGGGTAAAACAACCTGTCTTAGAACAATTTTTGGCCTGCTAAAACCTGACCAAGGCACTACATCGATTAATGGAATTGACGTTGCCAAGCAACCCCTTGCAGCTAAACAAGAACTTGGATTATTTCCAGATCCCTTTGGTATTTACGAACGACTAACTCCACGGGAATATATTTGTTATTTTGCTGAACTAAGCGGTTTGGAACGATCTGCGGCCATTACTGCAACTGACAAAGTCATTCTTGATTTGCAGTTAGCCGATATCGCTGATCGCCGGTGTAAAGGTTTTTCCCAGGGTCAACGAATGAAGACGGCTTTAGCCCAAGCAATTGTTCATCAGCCAAAAAATATTATTCTTGACGAGCCCACTCGAGGTCTCGATGTCATGAGTACACGAATTCTCAGAGACATGCTGGGTAAGCTCAAGTCCGAAGGTCATTGTATTTTATTCTCTAGCCATGTGATGCAAGAGGTAGCCTCGTTATGCGATCGCGTTGTGGTAATGGCGGATGGCAAAGCCGTCGCCATTGGTAGTCCACAAGAATTATGCGATCAAACTAACCAAACCTCCTTAGAGGAAGCATTTATCTCCCTGATCGGGACTGATGAGGGGATAGCTGCATGAACAATCGTTTTACTAGCCTTCTGCGCAAAGAATTATTAGATGCTGTGAGAGATAAGCGCTCGGTGATGGCGGGGCTTTATTACGCCTTCTTTACTCCCGTACTACTTGCCGTTGTTTTGACAGCTGTCATTAACAAGGCGACCAATCCCGAAGATATAGAGATTACCATTACCAACGGAATTGAGGCCTCTAACTTGGTCAACTACCTCAGCGATAGAGGCATTAGCCAAGGGGATGATCCAGATAAACTAAAGAATATCGAACTCGTCATCAGTACTGATTTCTCCAAGCAACTCAATCGTGCAGAACCTGCAGAAGTTACCTTGATTGCAGATCAGTCAGAGGACAGCCTAAGAACTGCGATTGCCAGAATTAAGCGAGCACTGGGGAGTTATAGCTCGGAAATGGTCAGCCTCAGACTAATCAGTCGAGGCATTAATCCCAATATTATTAATCCGATAAAAGTGCATATACAAGATCAAGCCACCGCTGTCTCAAAAGGTGGTCAGATCATGGGTGTGATGACAATGCTGATGATATTGTCCGTATTTGTCGCCGGCATGAACTTAGCGATTGATACCAGTGCAGGGGAGAGAGAGCGCAACTCACTGGCTCTGCTTCTGAGCCATCCCGTTTCGGTATTGCAGCTAGTGATGTCCAAAACTGTCGCTGTGAGTATCTTCGGAATGCTAGGACTTATCTTGACGATAATCGTATCAAAGTTTGTCTATCCATTTGTGCCATGGCAAGAGTTAGGATTTAGTGTCGACATATCCGGTAGTTTTGTGCTCGGGGCGCTATTGGCGGGTTTTTCTGTAGCCATTTTCGCCGCCAGTATGCAGCTGTTTGTTTCCTTTATGGCCAAGAGTTTTAAAGAAGCACAAACCTACATAAGCTTTGTTATGTTCGTTCCCATAGCGATGTCTTATGCGGCAACATTGGACTTTGCCGTAGAAGAACTTCGCTGGGCACCGGTATCTGGGCAACTACAGGCGCTGATTGATTTAGCCAAAGGAAAAGAAATTCCTCTACTGCAGTTGGCGGTGTCTTGCTTGTCCACACTAATTATTTCACTGGCTTTAATATTCGGAATGGAACGACTACTAAAAAGTGAGAAGATTGTTTTTGGCCTGTGAGTGAGGCTTGGAGTAGATACCTAAATAGGTTTAATCTTTCAACTGGTCTCTTTATATGAGCGAGCGCGCAATATATGATGGAGATTGGTTGAATAAAGACGATATAAGAAATTAATGAAAAACATTTTTTTAAAACTTCTCGATGAAAAACAAACACTTCTTATCGATGGTGCCACGGGAACAAACCTATTTGCCCTGGGCTTGCAGTCCGGTGACTCCCCTGAATTTTGGAACACAGATTTTCCAGAACGCGTAGCTTCCCACTATCGCTCTTTTATTGATGCGGGGTCCGATATTGTTCTGACGAACACCTTCGGCGGCAATAGTTATCGTCTTAAACTTCATGATGCTCAAGACCGAGTGGTTGAGTTTAACCGCGCAGCAGCGCGAATTTTAGTATCTGAAGTGGCCGCCAGTGGACGAGACATTGTAGTAGCAGGTTCCATGGGGCCCACCGGCGAGATCTTTGCCCCCGCCGGGCTAATGACTATAGAGGAAGGAGAGATTGCTTTTGCTGAGCAAGCCATGGCTCTTAAGGAAGGTGGCGCGGATATTCTGTGGATTGAAACATTGTCATCTATTGAGGAATGTCATGCAGCGGTTCGTGGTGCAAGCGTGACCGGATTGCCTATTGTTCTGACATTAAGTATCGAAACAAATGGCCGGACAATGATGGGGATTACACCATCTGATCTGGTACAGCTCCAAGATGATCTTTGCACTCCACTTGCCGCCTATGGAACTAACTGTGGGCTCGGCGCAGCTGAAGTTATAGCAGGCATAATCAATATGAAACAAGCCGCGGATTTAGCAAATGTGAAGCCAATACTGGTTGCGAAAGGCAACTGTGGTATTCCTGAGTGGATCGATGGGAAAATTTGCTATAGCGGCACGCCGGAGTTAATGGCTATCTACACCAAGATGGCCATTGATTCGGGAGCTCGAATAATTGGTGGCTGCTGCGGTACTTCTCCAAAACATGTAGCAGAAATGCGAAAAGTAATTGATAGCCATGAAAAAGGGGATACCCCGGACTTGGCTCGAATAGAGTCAGAGTTGGGCGTTATTACCAGTGGTGCAAAAGCTCAAATGGGTGGTGATTTGACTATTGCCGGAGGAGCTGCTGGTCCTGGACATAAAGCCTCAGGCCGAAGCAGACGCCGCCGATAAAGAGAATAATGTGAGGTGATCATCATTTCATCCTCTTAGTGCCCATTATGGACGTATATCGTTTGAAGCCTTACTAAAGCTAGTGTTATGATTCCTCTATACAATGAAGATACTCGTTTTATAAACACCTATTTGGAGATTCCGCGCAATGAGCGAAAATATTGTTCACGTTACTGATGCAAGTTTTGAAACAGATGTTTTGCAATCTGACACCCCGGCCTTGGTNGATTTTTGGGCTGAGTGGTGTGGACCCTGCAAAATGATTGCACCAATCCTTAACGAAATAGCGGATGAATACGCAGGAAAAATGAAGATCTGTAAGGTAGACGTTGATAGTAACCCTGAAACGGCGGCGAAATTTAATGTACGAGGTATCCCCACGTTGCTGGTATTTAAAAATGGTACTGTTGAAGCGACCAAAGTTGGAGCATTATCCAAAGGTCAGCTCATTGAATTTGTGGATGGATTGATCTAAAGACATTTTCGGCTCTGCTCGCAGGGCCGAAAAAAATCTTGCGCTTTCTATAGGTAACGCTATACTCAGGNNCTATCAACGAATTTCTAGCATCTTCTGACAACATCGAAATTAACTATTTGGGCCCCTGGGCCGTTAAATCCATCTTTCTGTAATATCAGCTAAAACGCTAACCCTTTTCAATTTATCATTCAACAACTCTGAAATCCTATCTATGAACCTATCCGAATTAAAGCACAAACCTATTGGCGAACTCCTTGAAATGACTGAAGCCCTCGGCCTCGACAATTTAGCTCGCTCCCGTAAAAATGACATTATCTTCGCACTGCTTAAGAAACACGCAAAAGGCGGTGAAGATATCTATGGAGACGGTGTGCTCGAGATACTACCGGACGGATTCGGGTTTTTGCGCTCCGCAGGCGCCTCCTATCTTGCAGGTGCAGATGATATTTATGTATCGCCCAGTCAAATCAGACGCTTTAACTTGCGTACTGGAGATGCCATTGCCGGGAAGATAAGACCACCGAAAGATGGCGAAAGATATTTTGCCATGCTTAAAGTCGATAAGATTAACTATGACGCACCGGAAAATGCCCGCAATAAAATTCTCTTTGTTAACCTGACACCACTTTTCCCTGATCAACGCCTCACTTTAGAAGCAGGCAATGGCTCCTCGGAAGATCTCACTGGTCGAATCATTGACTTGGTAGCCCCCATTGGTAAGGGGCAGCGCGGCTTAATTGTGGCACCGCCGAAAGCGGGTAAAACCATTATGATGCAGAATATTGCGCAATCTATTATTCGCAATAATCCAGAATGTTATATCATCGTTCTGCTAATCGATGAGCGTCCGGAAGAAGTCACAGAGATGCAGCGTACTGTCCGTGGTGAGGTTATTGCTTCAACCTTTGATGAGCCGCCTACCCGTCATGTTCAGGTCGCAGAGATGGTCATCGAAAAAGCCAAGCGTTTGGTTGAGCATAAGAAAGATGTGGTNATCTTGCTTGACTCTATCACCCGTCTAGCCCGCGCCTACAACACAGTTATCCCATCTTCAGGTAAGGTACTGACAGGTGGTGTAGACGCCCATGCNCTTGAGAAGCCCAAGCGTTTCTTTGGAGCAGCACGGAATATTGAGCACGGTGGTAGCTTGACTATTATCGCCACTGCTCTGGTTGAGACTGGATCAAAAATGGATGAAGTCATCTATGAAGAATTCAAAGGCACCGGTAATATGGAGCTAATTCTTGACCGTAAGATTGCTGAGAAGCGAGTTTATCCAGCCATCAACGTGCGTCGGTCTGGAACTCGTCGTGAAGACTTATTGATCGAAGAGTCAGAACTCCAGCGTATCTGGATTCTGCGTAAACTGCTTCACGATATGGAAGATTTAGGTGCTGCAGAATTTGTTGTTGAGAAACTCAAAGGCTTTAAGAACAACGCTGAATTCTTTGGCGCCATGAAGCGCAAGTAACCCTGCTTCGGGCAGGCTAGCTTGCACGGGCCACATTAATTATGAAAAGTTCTGATTTGCGCGACTTTATCGCCCTCCTTGAGCAACGAGGAGAGCTAGTGCGCATCAAACAAGAAGTTGATCCCTACCTAGAAATGACAGAAATTAGCGACCGTACTCTGCGCGCTAAAGGCCCCGCCCTACTGTTTGAGAATCCTAAAGGTTACGACGTCCCCGTTCTTTGCAACCTATTCGGCACCCCCGAACGAGTTGCCCTTGGCATGGGTCAGGAGAATGTTAGCGCTCTGCGAGATGTGGGTGAGTTACTTGCTTTCCTAAAAGAACCAGAACCACCCAAAGGATTATTGGATCTTTGGGAAAAGCGCCACGACTTTAAGCAAGTATTAAACATGCCAGTCAAGGTAGTGAAGAAAGCGCCCTGCCAGCAAATTGTTTTAGAAGGTGATCAGGTTAATCTTGATCAATTGCCTATTCAAACATGTTGGCCTGGAGATGCCGCACCTCTNGTAACTT
This sequence comes from Porticoccaceae bacterium, assembly GCA_002685195.1. GTDB lineage: Bacteria > Pseudomonadota > Gammaproteobacteria > Pseudomonadales > Porticoccaceae > HTCC2207. The sequence goes on along the minus strand of NYWV01000036.1, from coordinate 5,584 downwards.
GGGCATTGGCTATTACTCGCGGTCCGGAGAAGGAAAGACAAAATCTNGGCATTTATCGGATGCAAAAAATCGCCAAAAACAAATTGATTATGCGCTGGTTAGCTCACCGCGGTGGTGCTTTAGATTACCGTGACTTTCAAAAGAAAAATCCNGGNAAGCCNTACCCNGTCGCNATCGCTTTNGGTGCTGACCCAGCGACGACTCTTGGCGCAGTAACGCCNGTNCCNGANACNCTATCNGAATATGCGTTTGCNGGTTTATTACGTGGCGANAAAACTCAAGTGGTCAAGTGCATCGGTAGCGATCTACAGGTACCTGCAAGTGCTGAATATATTCTTGAAGGCTTTTTACATGGTGATGAAGCTGAAGAAGGTCCTTTTGGCGATCACACGGGATACTACAATGAGGTGGAAACTTTTCCAGTATTCACCATAGATCGTATTACCCATCGTGAAAACCCTATTTACCATAGTACCTACACTGGCCGTCCGCCAGATGAGCCGGCTATTTTGGGTGTGGCTTTAAACGAAGTGTTTGTGCCTATCCTAAAAAAGCAGTTTCCTGAGATCGTAGATTTTTATCTACCCCCTGAAGGCTGCTCGTATCGTATGGCTGTGGTCAGTATGAAGAAGCAGTATCCCGGCCACGCCAAGCGAGTAATGATGGGAGTATGGTCATTCCTACGGCAATTTATGTACACCAAATTTGTCATCGTTACGGATGATGATGTTGATGTTCGCAACTGGGAAGATGTTATTTGGGCAATGACAACTAGAATGGACCCTGTGCGGGATACGGTCATGGTTGAAAATACGCCTATTGACTATCTTGACTTTGCCTCACCCGTGTCGGGTCTCGGTTCTAAAATGGGTCTGGATGCCACTAATAAGATGCCTGGAGAAACGAACCGAGAGTGGGGAGAACCCATTGTGATGGATGAAGCCATTAAGCAGCGGATTGATGAGTTATGGAGTGAGCTTGGTATCGATAGATAGCCGCCGGAATAAGAGAATTAACAAAAACACTTAAACCTTGTTTGTAGTTTGCTCTTCAACCGCTCGCCACGCAGCGTCGAAAGCGGCCTGCATTAGTGGCATAGCCTCAGAATCAGAATTGGCAATCGAAATTCGACCAAATTGTGACCGCCCAATTTCATGGGGAGCTTGACCCGCTTCCCACTCAGGATCATCCAACGCCATATATTCATAAGCATAGCCATGTGACCAGCGATTAACGGTGATCGCGACAATATCATTCTCATGCTTAAAGCCATGATGGCCCAGCATCCCTTGTAGCTGCTCTCTTATCTGGCCTTCATAGTCTTTAAAAGATGTTGAATAAATTTGATGTCGGCCTAAACGAAATAAATCACGGCCACTTGCGCCCTTTACATCTGGTGGCGTAGGCGAACCCATCATGAATACTGCCATCGGGTCATCAACACTCCGTGGAGGCTCATAACTTCCAGTAGTCACAGTTGGTGATGCACTAACCCACTGGAATGGATCATAGGGACATTGCGTTAGGGTAACTCCAAGCTTAGAAAAAGCGCGTCCATTGTCAAGCAGGACGTTGGCATAAATGAAAGGCACCTTTACGCCATAGCTCAAGCCTTCTTTTTGTTGCTTAGTCATCTCTGGACAAAGATGTGGGATAAGGCCGTTATAGCAGGCAAGAATGCAATTGCTGGCACTGACTCGTAACGGCTTACTTTTTTGAACATAATCCACCTGAACTCGTTTTGAGCCAACTTCTTTTACACCAACCACACTGCTATTAAGTCGAAGGCGAGTTGGACTTCCCTGTTGATCAAGGACGGCATAGTTAAAGCGTGCGACTGCAACATCCTCAAACCCCTTCATCTTAGGCGCAACACTTGGTATGAGCTTTTGCACTAAAAGTCTAGCCACAGAGGCATTGCCATCAGGAAACATATAGGCCACAGGAGAATCTCCAGCAGAGGCCATAACAAATTTACTTATAAGACTTGTCACCCAACCCATTGATGTTAAGCCTGGAGAGCCATAGCTGATCGCCTCAAAAACAGACAGGTTCCACCCAGAGGGGCCCATAAAAATGCGCAAGTAAGCATTAAGTATTGGCAGAGTTTCCTCCGCCAAGCCAACACGTTCCACTAAGAACTGGTTGTAACTAGTAGCCTTTACATAGTCATATTGCTCCGACAAAGACAAGTCAGCTAAAAGGTCTTTTTCACCCGCAAAAAAAGCAATTAATTTATCCTGTTCACTACTTGGCACAGGCAGCTCTCTCACAGCTTTGTCATATCCTTCGCCTCCCTGCATCACTGAAAGTACCCAATTCCCTTTCACGGTCTTATGCCCATAATCAGTAGGAACAGTCATGCCATTATCAGCATTCATTTTTCCACCAAGGGCAAAATTATCAGGGGTATTAGAAGCCATTAATTCAAGAGCTTTCTCATTAATACCTATATCCTCCAATAATCCAATAGCCGTGTCGCTGTAACCAGACATGGGCTCTATATTTTGAGCACCAGCCAGGCTTAAAATCATCCGGTCTTTATAATGAAACTCGTTGCGCTTCGCATGCCCTCCAAAGTCATCGTGGTTGTCTAATAGCAAAATTTTCGCAGCCGGCCCCATTTTTTTTCGATAGTACCAAGCTGCAGCCAAGCCACTCTGCCCTGCACCAACGACCACAAGATCATAATGCTCATTTAGATCCTGATATTGATCTGGCTTTTCTCCTTTCCACGCCAAGGCATGGGCAACTTCGAAGGACCCCTTGTGGCTTCCGCGCATTCCTGTAAGTGTTGGCGGGTAATAATCATTGGGAATTACTGACTCAGCTAAAGATCCAGTGGCCTGTGCTAAGACGTGTGGGGGCAACAACAAACTAGCACCAGTGCCGATTGCGACGCCATTTAGAAAGTCCCGACGAGTAATATCAGATGTCACGATAACCTCCAAAAAATTTAAATGTCAGTTGACAGGCAAACTATGATAACATAGCCTTAAAGGAAGAGTCGACTATGCATCTTTTCTGGAATAAAAATCGTGAATGACCGCAAACAACAAATATTGCAGGTGGCCATTGAGCTCATTGCTGACGGGGGTTATGCCAACCTTACTATGCGATCGTTGGCCCGTGCTAATAATATTACCCTTGGCGCTCTTCAGTACCACTTTGCCACTATAGCTGACATGCTACGAGGACTGGCTGCCTACATTGAAGAAATGTATCGGCGTTCTTTCGAATCATATCGGTCAACCACAAGAGCTCCCAATGTTCGAGAAGTTATTGGGTTCTTGCTAGATGACCCTCCAAAAGACTCCTTTAACTCGGATAAGCTCTGGCCACAACTTTGGGCGATGTCTCAAGTAGAGCCTGTTATGAAAGAACTCTTGGATGATATCTACACCAACTACTTAAATATTATTGAAGACGCTATAGCTCGTGCAGGAAGTCCATCTCCTAGACCTGAAGCCCTCGCCCTTATGTCTTTTATTGAAGGATCCACACTATTTACAGGGAAGGACGCTCGATGGGCCAGCGAAGACGATACAGTTATCGAGGCGGTAATGGAATTCATTAACATAAAATATGGAGAACCCCGTGAATACAAATCAATCACTTGATATGCAATTGACCAAGCTAGGCTTTTGGTCGGCCGTCACACTCATAGTTACTGGAGTACTATCTACTTTTTTACCTCTAGATATTCCTGCTGGTGTCAGCGCGGAACATACGGAGCGAATAGCTTGGTTAAGCGTGAATAGTGGTGTCTTCATTGCTGGTTGGCTTGTTCAAATTGCCGCTATGGCTGCCCTCACCGGCCTTTTCTTTGCTATGGCTTGGCAAATATCTAAGCAGTATCCACTGCGCGGAATACTAGGTGCCATGGTTATATTAACGTCTTTTGTTGCCTTTATTATCCCCAAGTTTATTGCCATATGGTCTATACCATTGCAAACCAGTGCGATAGTCAACGGTAGTATCAATGCTGAGTTAGCCAACAACCTGCTGTTATTACTTAACGTCTCTGTACCCTTCTCTTTATTTACTTCTTTCGATTACCTTGGGTTTTGGTTGTATGCTGTGTTCGCTATTATGGCTTCAGGCCCTTTGTTTAAAGGGTCACTTAGCGCTAAAGTCTGTGCTTTCGCGTTGGGCAGTTACGGCGTGTTGTTCCACCTAGTAATCGTGGGTGTTTTAGTCCAAATCATTCCCGAAGAAAGCATAGAACTTTATGCTATGTCTGCAGCTAGCCTGCTCTTTATTGTGGTTATCGCTGCATTACCGACGTTCAAAAATTGGCAGGGGCCATAAAGCCCGAATTGACAACCAAACTGAAATTTAGAGAGATGAGTACAATTGATAGCCGCTTCTGTAATAGAGCTTAATGGTGGTGATGAATTTCTCACCTACCCAAGTTGTTCTATCGAGTACAAAAAGGGCATCACCGATTTGACATTCAAGTGCACCGGCAACTCTTTGGTCTGCATTTTCAGCAGAAAAAATCACGTCGCCACTGGAAAATGGAACTGTTCTTACAAGCCACTCATTGACACTTATCTCATCTAATGGGGCATCAAGAATTTCGGGGACCGCCTCAACATTGACCCAACGTTCTTCATAGGCATATGGGCTGTTATCTGCTAAATGGATGGTTTGCAAAAATAACGCCTCCTGGGATTCAGAAGTCTGCAATTTAGCTCTCACAGACTTGGGCGGTACCTTCAATTTAGTAACTACATTTTGATGACGATATTCACTGCCAGTGACCTCAACCTGCTCACGTAAAATTGAGATGCCAAATTTTGCATGCCGTACCGGCATCCGGCAAACCCTTGTTCCGCCCTTTCGCTTTCTAACAACGACTCCCTCATCAGCCAGCGCCTGGAGCGCACGGTTTATCGTCGTACGCGCACAATTATATTCCTCTGCCAGCGCAAGCTCTCTGGGAATAAGGGCACCTAACTCCCACTCACCAGATTCAATTCTCCCCTTTAGCATTTGCCTAATTTTATGGTGAGAGTTAGTTGTCATAATTCGTCTCGTAATCGCTTTATGGTTTTTAAAAACTGAGTGCTAATGGCGTCACGCAGAATATGTCTTCCCTCGCTAACCATGTGTCTACCCGCCGCCCAAACATCGCTAACAATGTCATCATCTGATGCAAATATCCATGCATCAAGAATCCTGTCATTGGTTAAATTAACAAGAGAGTAATGCCCATCATCTAGCGCAACAAGATCAGCAAGCGCGCCGACTTTTATTGCTCCGGCATCACGACCTAGTGCTTGCGCACCACCCTTAGCAGCATTTTCATACATGAAGCGTCCATTGGAGGGTATAGCATCACTGCTAAGAACAACACGCCTTTGATCACGCAAGCGTTGAGATATTTCAAGCAATCGCAACTCTTCGCTAAGTCCAATTTTGACATTCGAATCAGATCCAATGCCAAATCGCCCACCATTCTCAATAAATTGAGGTGCGTTAAATATTCCATCGCCAAGATTAGCTTCAGTAATGGGGCATAAGCCGGCAACGGCTCCAGATTTTGCAAAATCTATTAGCTCTTTTTGGTCAGTATGCG